>CAZYUS010000001.1:0-31749 GCA_964650615.1 uncultured Pseudomonadaceae bacterium
CGCGTAAGATCCAACGTTTCTTGTCGCAACCGTTCCATGTGGCCGAAGTCTTCACCGGTAGCCCGGGTAAATACGTCAGCTTGAAAGAAACGATTCGTGGCTTTAAAGGCATCTTGAACGGCGAATACGATCACCTGCCAGAACAAGCGTTCTACATGGTCGGTTCGATCGATGAAGCCGCTGAGAAAGCCAAAACGTTGAAATAAGCTCGCTGGCGACCGCAAGGTCGGCCAACGGCACACCAATATAGGGCGGCCTTAAAAGGGCCGCCGTTAAACGCCCGCAAGGGGGAGTAAATGGCCCTGTCCTTTCATCTCGACATCGTTAGCGCGGAAGGTTCGTTGTTTAACGGCCGTGCCGAATTGCTGGTGGTGAACGGCGCTAATGGCGAACTCGGTGTACTACCGAATCACGCGCCGTTACTGACTTCGTTGAAGCCGGGCGCAGTCAAGATCACCCACATCGGCGGCGAAGAAGATTACTTCTACGTTTCCGGCGGTATGCTTGAAGTGCAACCAGATACGGTGACGATTTTGGCCGACACCGCTATCCGCGCCCACGACATCGACGAAGCCGCTGCATTAGAGGCGCAAACCAAGGCTCGTGACGCGCTCAACAATCGCAATGCCGAGATTGAGTATGGTGTCGCCGCCTCCGAGTTGGCAGAAATTGCCGCTCAGTTGCGCGCCGTGCAGCAACTGCGCCGCAAGGCGCGCTAAGGCATAAGCGGTAATGCAACAAGGCAGCTTTCGAGCTGCCTTTTGTTTTTTCCTTTCAGCCCAAGCTGAAATACCCTACACCCCAATCCACAGCAGCCGCGCCTGACGCTACACTACGCAGCCCTTAAGTACGCTGATTTTGCAAGGTAAAACGGATGTCACTGTCAGTCATTATTCTCGCCGCCGGTCAAGGCACACGGATGAAATCGAGTATGCCCAAGGTGTTGCATGCCGTCGCCGGTAAGCCAATGGTGCAGCACGTTATCGACAACGCCCACGGCCTCAATGCCGAAAAAATTGTGGTGGTCTATGGTCACGGTGGTGACCAAGTGCAGGCGGCGATCAAAGACCAAAAAATCGAATGGGTGTTGCAAGCCCAACAACTGGGTACCGGCCATGCGGTGCAGCAAGCCTTACCGAATCTAAGTGATAGCCATAAAGCGTTAATTCTTTACGGCGATGTGCCGCTAACCCGACCTGAAACATTAACGGCTTTACTCGCAAAACAACCGTCGCATGGCATTGGCTTGTTAACCGTTAATTTAGTCGACCCGACTGGCTATGGCCGTATTATTCGTGACGGCGGAAAGGTACAGAGTATCGTCGAACAAAAAGACGCCAGCGATGCGCAGAAAAAAATCACCGAAGTGAACACCGGCATCATGTGTTGCGATGCCAACGATCTGCGCCGTTGGTTATCGAATTTGAAAAACAATAACGCTCAAAAAGAGTATTACTTAACCGATATTATCGCCATGTGTGTCGCCGAAGGTGGCGTGGTTGAAACGCATCAACCGCAATCGGCAGATGAAGTCGAGGGCGTCAACAACCGCTTGCAATTAGCTGATTTAGAGCGCCGTTATCAGCGTCGCTTGGCAGAACAACTGATGACGCAAGGTGTGACGCTGCGCGACCCCAGCCGTGTGGATATTCGCGGTCATGTGTCGATTGCCAGCGATGTGGAAATCGACGTGAATGTAATTATTGAAGGCCGTTGCAGTATTGCCACCGGTTGTAAAATTGGTGCCAACAGCATCTTAAAAAATGTCCGCTTGGCCAATCATGTCGATGTTTTGCCGAACTCGATTCTGGAAGATTGCGTCGTGGGCGAACACTCGGTGATCGGCCCTTTTGCACGCTTACGGCCCGGTGCCGAATTGGCCGATAACGTTCATATCGGCAATTTCGTAGAAGTGAAGAAAGCCACGATCGGCAGTAAGAGCAAAGCCAATCATTTGTCCTATATCGGTGACGCCGAAATCGGCAAAAATTGTAATATCGGTGCCGGTACCATCACGTGTAATTACGACGGTGCTAACAAACATTTAACCGTGATCGAAGACGATGTCTTCGTTGGATCTGATACACAGTTAGTGGCACCGGTGCGGGTTAAAAAAGGTGCGACCATTGGCGCTGGCACCACGGTGACGAAAGAAGTCAGTGACGATGCGCTGGTGATCTCGCGTGTCGCACAAAAAGAAATCGTTGGCTGGCAACGGCCGCGTAAGAACAAATAAGAATGTCGCTTTCAGCGCTCATTCAGCAACAAAACATCAGATTGTAGGAGCACCTTTAGGCGCGAAAGAAAAGCAAATTCACGCCTTTAAGCGCCCCTACAAAAATCATTTTAAGTGCTAATCCGTTTGTCGCAAGGTCGCGACAAACTTTAATGAGGTGTTCGATATGTGTGGCATTGTTGGCGCAATCGCGCAAAGGAATGTGGTTTCGATGTTGGTCGATGGGCTTAAGCGTTTGGAATATCGCGGCTACGACTCATCGGGTGTGGCGGTACTGGCAGGCGACGAAATCAAACGCGTGCGTCGCGTCGGTCGCGTGGCAGAAATGGAAAACGCGGCCAAAGAAATCAACTTAAACGGTTTGCTCGGCATTGGTCATACGCGCTGGGCGACGCACGGCGGCGTCACCGAATGTAACGCGCACCCGCATGTATCGGCGGGTTTGATCAGCGTCGTGCATAACGGCATCATCGAAAATCATGACGAGAAACGCGCCGAATTAAAAAGCAAAGGTTACGAATTTACTTCGCAAACCGACACCGAAGTGATCGCGCATTTGGTGCATTCGTATTACATAAAGTCACACGACTTATTTGCGGCGGTGCAAACGGCGGTAAAAGAATTAGTCGGTGCTTATGCCATTGCCGTGATCGCGAAAGACCAGCCGGAGCAATTGGCCGTCGCTCGCATGGGCTGCCCTTTGTTGGTTGGTTTGGGTGAAGGTGAAAACTTTGTTGCCTCTGATGTTTCAGCGGTGTTGTCGGCGACACGCAAAGTGATTTATTTAGAAGATGGTGATACCGCCGACGTGCGTCGCAGCGGCGTCAGCATTTTCGACAAAAATGGCGCCAAAACGGAGCGCAAAATTCATTTGTCCGATGTGTCGCTGGCCTCGCTTGAACTCGGCCCTTATAGCCATTTCATGCAAAAAGAAATTCACGAGCAACCCAAGGCGTTGGCCGATACGATCGAACCAATTCTGGAAAACGGCTTTGTTCCGGCGTTGTTTGGTAGCAACGCTGCCGAGCTGATGAAGGATGTCGAAAGTGTGCAAATTATCGCGTGCGGTACGTCTTTTTACGCCAGCTCGGTGGCACGTTATTGGTTGGAAGAAATTGCCGGCATTCAATGCAGCGTTGAAATCGCCAGCGAATACCGTTATCGCGGCGTGTGCGCCAATCCGAAAAATTTAATTGTGACGATTTCGCAATCGGGCGAAACATTGGACACGATGGAGGCGCTGAAATACGCGCAATCGAAAGGTCAAAACAAAACCTTATCGATCTGCAATGTGCGCGAATCGGCGATCCCGCGTTCTTCCAGCATGGTGTTTTATACGCGTGCTGGCGCTGAAATCGGCGTTGCTTCCACCAAGGCTTTCACCACGCAATTAATCGCCTTATTTGCCTTGACAATTACGCTGGGCAAATTAAAAGGACGCATCAATAAAGAACAAGAAGCGCAGTATTTAGATGATTTGCGTCATTTACCGGGCAGCGTGCAACACGCGTTGAATCTGGAACCGCAAATTCGCGTCTGGGCCGAAAAATTTTCACCTAAAGAGCACGCGCTGTTCTTGGGTCGTGGTGTGCATTATCCGATCGCTTTGGAAGGTTCGTTAAAGCTAAAAGAGATCTCTTATATCCACGCCGAAGCCTATCCGGCTGGTGAGCTTAAACACGGTCCGCTCGCCTTGGTCGACAATAATATGCCGGTGGTCGTGATCGCGCCGAACGATTCGCTGTTAGAGAAGGTCAAATCGAATATGCAGGAAGTGCGCGCGCGCGGTGGTGAGTTATTTGTGTTTGCTGATCTGGATTCGCATTTTGTTGAATCGGACGGAGTTCACGTGATCCGCACACCGCGTCACGTTGGTGTGTTGTCGCCGGTGGTGCATGCGATTCCGGTACAACTGTTGGCGTATCACGCGGCACTGATGCGCGGCACTGATGTCGATAAACCACGTAATCTGGCCAAATCGGTTACGGTCGAATAAAGCGTCATATTATTTCGCTAGGAGCGCCTCATGGCGCTCCCACAAACCATAGGAGAAGAATATGAAATGGTGGTCATGGTTGTTGGTGGCATGGTTAGCGTTTAACGTAAATGCGGCCGATCAATGGGTTGAGGGTAAACATTTCAAAATCGCGAACCCAGCCGGCAAAAGCGCCGAGCCGACCGTGGTCGAGGTGTTTTCCTATGGCTGTCCGGTGTGTTTCAAAATGGACGCTAACATCAATGATTGGTTAAAAACCAAACCGGCCAATATCAAGTTCTTACGTATCCCGCATTACGGTGTGCACGATGACGGTGGTTGGTTGATCAAAATTTTCTATACCGCCGAAGCCCTAGGTATTGCCGAACAAGTGCATACGCCGCTGTTTACGTTATTGCATGTGCAAAACAAGCACATCAACAATGAAAACGACGCGGTGAATTTTTTGCTGCAATTTGGCAAAACGGAGAAAGTCGTGCGTGAAGCCATGAATGGTTTCGCCGTCGATACCAAGGTTCGGTTAGCGCAATCGTTTGTGCAGAAATTCCGTATCAATGGCGTTCCGGCCTTTATCATTAACGAAAAATATTTTACTGATGGTGCCATGGGGCGCGAAAATTTATTCGGCGTCTTGCAAGATTTGGCACTGCGTAAATAATATAAAAAGGCCTTCATGGCCTTTTTTATTACTGACTTTGTATAGGTGTTCGATGATTAAAGTTCTCGTGTGCGTTTTATTCAGTGTTGCCGCGATGGCGGCGGAATGGAAAGAAGGCGTCGATTACAAATTAGTTAATCCGTCCGGAAAAAGCCCACAACCGACCGTGGTTGAAGTGTTTTCGTATGGTTGTCCGCACTGCTATCAGGAAGATCCGGCGATCGAACAATGGTTAAAAACCAAACCGGCGAACCTCAAATTCGAGCGTATCGCGGCGCATGAATTCAATCCGGCGTGGAATATGTACGCCAAGATGTACTACACCGCTCAGGCTTTGGGCGTGAGTGATAAAACCCATCAGGAAATTTTCGCTCGCATCCACGTCAAGGGAAAACACAGTTGGAGCGAAGCCGATGTGGTCGCGTTTTTCAAAACTTATGGTAAAGATGAAAAAACCATTGTTGACGCAATGAACGGTTTTTATGTTGATGGTGCGCTGCGTAAATCCAAGGCGATGTTGACGAAATTTCGCATCACCGGTGTTCCGACCCTGATTGTTAATGACAAATACACGGTGAGCTTTCGCCGTGACGGTCAAAGTATTTTTCCGCTGGTCGAATATTTGGCGAACTTAAAATAAAACAGCGCGGCAAAAAAAAGGGCGACTCTTTCATCGCCCTTTTTTATTTTCACAAACCGTTACTGCACCAGTTCTTTTTCGCTGAACACGCCATCAAACAAGGCCGTGGATAAATATCGTTCGCCAGAATCCGGTAACACCACCACGATATGTTTGCCTTGGTTTTCAGCTTGCGCGGCGACACGTAACGCCGCCGCCACCGCTGCGCCGCACGAAATACCGGCCAAGATACCCTCTTTAAGCATTAGCTGGCGCGCAGTTTCGATGGCTTCTTCGTTGCTCACGGTTTCAACCTGATCGATCATTTCCAGATCCAGATTCTTGGGCAGGAAATTCGCTCCCAAGCCCTGAATTTTGTGCGGCGCGGGTTGCAGCGGTAAACCGGCGCGCGTTTGCGTGATCAGCGGCGAAGCGGAAGGCTCGACCGCCACGGTTTTGATCGCCTTACCTTGCTTCAGTTTGATGAAACGTGAGACGCCGGTGAGCGTGCCGCCAGTGCCGACGCCGGACACCAGAATGTCGATCTTGCCTTCGGTATCGCGCCAGATCTCGGGGCCGGTGGTATCGAAATGAATCTGCGGATTGGCGGGGTTTTCAAATTGCTTGGCTTCGAAATATTTACCCGGTTCGGCGCTGGCCAGTTCGCTGACTTTCTCAACCGCGCCGCGCATACCCTTGGCCGGATCGGTCAGAACCAAATTAGCGCCCAACGCTTTTAACAACTTGCGTCGCTCCAGACTCATGCTCGATGGCATGGTCAGGGTCAGTTTGTAGCCACGCGCGGCGGCGACATAGGCCAAGGCGATGCCGGTATTGCCGGACGTTGCCTCGATAATTTCCATGCCGGGTTTTAGCTTGCCAGTACGCTCGGCATCCCAGATGATCGCGGCACCGATACGGCACTTCACCGAATTGGCCGGATTACGGCCTTCCAGTTTGGCGTAAACGTTGGCGTTGGTCAGACGGCCCAGACGCACCAGCGGTGTGTTGCCGATCGATAATGAGTTATCTTGGAAAATGGTCATGGATGGCTCCTGTAGCCGCAGCGGGTCAGACAAATTACGCGGCAATGCTGTTGGCGACGATGTTCCGCGCTTACCCTCCTAAGCGTCAACGAGGGGGCCATAACAAGGCGTTATGAGGTTATATATGGCGTTTCATAAGCGCATTTGGTCAAACGCAAAAGCGTACGCGCTGATCGCGGCGATAAAATTCACCGCTTGGTTGCCCCTGTCTTTCGCACAGGCCGTTGGTCGTGCGCTCGGTACGCTATTGATCGCGACGAATAACGCCAATTTGCGCGTGGCGCGCTACAACCTCGAGCGCTGCTTACCACTATGGGATAGCGCGCGGCGCGAGCACTGTGCGCGCGAATCCATCCGCCAACTGGGCATGACCGTCATGGAAGCCGGTATGGCGATGTGTTGGTCGCGCGATAAGACCCGTCGCCTGATTAAACCCACGATAGGCGAAGAACATTTGCACCCTTTATGGCAGCAAAAGCGCGGCGTCATCTTGGTGATGCCACATACCGGCAACTGGGAACTGCTGCCGCAGGCGCTAACGCCGCAGGCACCGCTGTGTGCGCTTTATCGCGAAGCGGAAAACCCGCTACTTGACCGTTTTATTCGCATCGGGCGCGTACGCAATCAGGTAGAAATGGCGGCGGCCAATCAAAGCGGCGTCAAGCAATTGCTGACCAATTTAAAAAACGGCTATACCCTGATCGTATTGGCCGACCATGAGCCCAGCAAAGGAACCGGCGTATTCGTACCGTATTTTGGCCAGACGGCTTATACCGGAACCTTGGTGCCGAAATTGGCGCGCAAAACTGGCGCCGCCATCGTGATGTGCGCCGTCGAACGTTTGCCACAGGCACACGGCTTCCGGCTGCGTCTGATCCCCGGCCCTGATCTGGCGAGCGAAGCCGACGCCGAACAAGGTGCGCGCTTACTTAATGAGGCGCTGGCGCAATTAATCTTGCACGCGCCGGAACAATACACCTGGAATTACAAACGCTTTCGCACCGTAGCACCCGGTGAGCCTAAAAATCCGTATCGCCATTTAAAATAGCATTAAGAATAGTCGCGTAAAAAAAGCGAAATCGTTTCGGGGGGAGCGAAGGTGAATTGTCCATGCGAGGGCGTTAAAAAACGCGTCAAGAAACCCAAACGACGACCGTGGGTTGAAAATGCTCGCGGTTATTTGATGGTCGCGGTTATGCGATTTTTATCGTTGTTACCGCTAAAAGTGTTGTGTTGGTGCGGCAAGGCGATGGGCTATTTTTTGATCATCAGTCGCTCTAAACATTTAAACATTGCGCGCAAAAATATTGCCCTGTGTTACCCGCAATGGAGCGGCGACGAAATCGAGCGCGTGGCGCGTATCAGTATGTTGCATCTGGGCATGACCGCGATGGAAATTGCGCTCACCAGCTGTTGGCGCGGCACGCGCGTGCTGTCGTGCGTCAAGCGCGTCGAGGGTGAGGCTTTACTCGACCAATTACGTGAACAACAAACGCCGATTATTTTCGTCACGCCGCATGTCGGTAACTGGGAAATACTACCGTTCTTTTTGGCCAAACGGTTGCCCACGCGTGTGATGTATCACCCGTTTAAAATGCCGCCAGTCGATCGCTTTATGCGGCGTGCGCGCGAACGTAGCGGCGTGCAACTCGCGCCCACCAATGTGCAAGGCGCACGCGCGCTATTATTGTCGTTGCAACAAAATCACGCCTTATTGGTACTCGCGGATCACGAACCCAGTCATGGCAATGGTATCCACGTGCCGTTTTTCGGCCGACTGGCGTATACCAGCACCTTGGTGCCGAAATTAGCGCGCAAAACCGGTGCGGTGATTGTCATGGTTGTGGTGGAACGATTAGCGAACGGTCGCGGATTTGTTGTGCGTTTAACGCAAGGACCGGCGTTGCATCACGAGATTGATGTGGCGGTGGCCACGACACAATTAAATGCCGCCATCGCGCACTTAATTGGCGCGATGCCGGAACAATATGCGTGGAATTACAAACGTTTTCGTCATGGCGTAAACGCGCAATATGCCAATCCTTATAAAGGCTTATGATGAATTTTTTAACGGTTGGTATTGCCTATGTATTAATATCGGTTGCCTTTGGTGCCTTGGGCGCGCACGCGTTTGCCGACGTGTTGGCGACATTACAATCTGCGGCAATTTTTGCGACCGCTCGCGATTATCTCGCGTATCACGGATTAGCCTTAATGGCAGCCGGATTTGCCGACAGTCGCATCAAGGATCTAAAACTGGAACGAGCGCTTTTTCTACTGGCGTTAGGGGCGGCATTTTTTAGCGTCGCGCTTTTTGTTTACTCATTAAGCGGCTGGAAGGCGATTACGTATCTGGCCCCGCTGGGTGGTGGTTTGATGATGGTGGGCTGGCTCAAAATGTTTATCCGCGTTTGGCGTCATCGAAGCGCTTAAACATTAAAAAGACTGATTCAAAATTTTTCCGGCATAAAAAAAGTGGGAATGTGTGCCGGTCGCGCGATCAAATAACCTTGCGCGTAATGCGCGCCCATGTCTTTCATTTTATTAAAGTGGTCTTCAGTTTCAACGCCTTCGGCGATAATCTCCAAATCCAACGCGTTGGCGATGGCAATAATGGCCTGCACAATTTTTTCTGAACGCGGATCTTGCAACATACGGCGCACGAAACTTTGATCGATCTTGATGGTGTCCAACGCAAATTCGTGCAAATAACTCAAGGATGAATAGCCGGTACCGACATCATCCAGCGCCACTCGCACCCCGAGGTTTTTGACCGCATCGATCCAGCGTTTGGCGGCGTCGGCGTCGGTCAACACGCTTTCGGTGATTTCCAGTTTGATGCGGTGCGGGTCGACACCGGTTTCGTGCAAGATGGTCGCCAGTGACGGAATAAATTCGGGATCTTCAAATTGGCCGGTAGACACATTGACGCTAACAAAACAGTGTTTGCCTTGTACCTGCGCGCTATTGGGCTCTTGTTCGAAACGCAGCGCCGCCAAACACGCCTCGCGCAAGATCCAGCGTCCGAGCGGGACGATAAGGCCACTTTCTTCGGCCACTTGAATAAATTGATCGGGGCGCACCATACCGCGTGTCGGGTGTAACCACCGCACCAGCGTCTCAAACCCGTCGATACGACGGGTTTTCAAATCGGCAATTGGTTGTGCAAATAATTGCATTTCGCCGGCACCGAGACCGGCTTTTAATTCGTTTTCGAGTTTGATGCGCTCGATGACGGACGCGCGTTCATTTTGCGAAAAATCAGATGGCTGCGCGTGTAACGATGACGACGCCGAGTGATGTAATTGTGAGCGTAAGCGATTCAATAAAACATCAACCACCAAACGCACCACCGGATCGGACGATTGCAAACGCGACGCTAATTGATTGCGTTCAATGACGGTGAGTAAGGCGTCGCTACGTGCCACCGCCGTGGCGGAACGCGGCGTGTTATCGAGTATGCCCATTTCGCCGAGCAAACTACCGGGGCCGATGATGGCCACACAGCGTGACAAGCCTTCGACTTGCGCATGAATCTCAATTTCGCCCACTTCGATCACATACGCACAATCGGCGAGATCGTTTTCGGCAAAAATTTTATCGCCAGCCAAAAAACGACGGGTGTGCAATTCCGCCATGATCGATCCCTCCTTAAAAGGCGTTTCGCCCGGTCCGTAAAACGCGCGCAGTCTAACGCGTTTCAATATCCGCCGTCGTGCTCGTGGTTGAGCCGATGCAGCCGCTGGTAAAGCGGTTTCAAGCGCCGATACAGCCGTTGATACACTTCAGTATAGAGCGCTTCATAGTGTTGCGCGGTGTGCGGTTGCGGCTCGAAACGCCGCGCTACACGCGTCATACCGGCGATTGCGCTGGCGTAATCGGTATACCAGCCTAGGGCCACCGCTGTGGTGATCGCCGCTCCTAAACCGGAGGCCTCGAATTCGGCCATGCGTTCGGTCGGACGATTGAAAATATCGGCGGTAATTTGCATCGCACCATCGCTTTGCGATCCGCCACCGGCGACGCGCAGCACGCTGGCACGTTGTCCGCAGCGCCGTTCCATGCGTTCCAGACCGGCGCGCAGGCCATACGCGATGCCTTCGAGGATGGCGCGGTACAAATGCGCGCGGGTGTGATGATCGCTCCAACCGATGACGGCACCACGGGCCTCGGGGCCAGGGTCACGGACGCCGGGACTCCAATACGGTTGCAGCATCAGCCCGTCGCTGCCGGCCGCCACCGCCTGCACCAGCTCGTCGAAATAGTGTTCGGGGACGCCGCCGCCCTGCTCGGCGCGGAATTTTTCGGGATGGCCAAACTGGTCACGAAACCACGACACCATCCAATAACCACGATAGATCTGGAACTCGGCATTCCACGCACCTGCCATCGCCGCCGGATAGGCCGGCAAAAAACGCTGCGGTTCGAAATAAGTTGTGGTGGCCAGATTGACCGTGGCCGTTGTGCCGTAGGACAGACAAGCGTGCTGTGGGCCGACGCAGCCGCTGCCTAGCACTTCGGCGGCTTTATCGGCACCGGTCGCGTAAAGTGCAACGCCTGCCGGAATTCCGGTGGCGGCGCTGGCGGCCGCGCTAATGGTGCCAAGGGGGTCACCGCAGGCGACCAATTCCGGCAACCAGTGGCGCGCGATCGCGCAAGCGCGCCATTTCCAATCCCAGTCAGCGGCCCACGCTTGGGCCTTGAAATCGAACGGCAAATAGCCGACTTGATGCGCCACCGAATCACGCCACTGGCCGGTAAAACGCAAACTCAAATAGCTCGACAGCAAACCATAATGCGCGATGCGAGCATAAACCTGCGGCTCATTTTCTTTCATCCATGCCGCTTCACAATCGCGCTGGAACTGTTTGATGGTGTCACTGACACCGGCGAGCCGGAACAACCACGGCCACCATCCACCAATGGGTGCGGCACGGTGGCAACGCCGCTGATCCATCCAACTAATGGCCGGGCGTAGGGGACGGAATTGCGCGTCCAACGCTACTACCGTGGCGCGCTGGGTGGTCAGGGTGACGGCGGCGATACGGTCGCGAAACGACGGATCATGTGACCACAGTTGCTGACAGGCGGCGCACACTTGCTGCCAAAAATAATCGGCGTCCTGTTCACAGCATTGCGTGTTATCGCGCTGATAGTGCAATGCGACCTGCGTTTTGGCCACGCGCTGGCCGTGTTGATCGAACAACAAAGCGCGCACGCTTTGAGTGCCGTTATCAATGGCGAGAATTAAATCGGCGTGCGGCATGTTTTAGGCGTTTAAGTTCGTGCACAAATGGCGATGGAATAAACCAGTGCCGTGTCACTTAAAGCACTGAGTTGCAGCGTCGTGGCCTCGTTCTCAAGCAGCAATAAGTGGTGTGTTTCGACGATATGACCGTGTTGATCACTATCGGCCAGCACGCGACCCTGCAACACAAAAACAGCGTGTAAAAGATCGCCGCATGGCAGCGCTTGACGCGTGGCGGATAATGGCAACACCTGGGCGCTGGCGCTTGCGTTTTCGCGCCTAACCATCACATTGAAATCACGCACCGCGCCGTCGATTAATTCGCACTGCACCGGATCTTCACCGCGAAACGAAAACGGTTCGAACACGGTCGCCAACGTTTGCACATGGCCGCCGCCAAATCCTAATTCGAAACCGTGACCTTGCAGTAACATGATGATGCGATCGACGCCGTCGAAATGTGAAAACGGCCCGTCCTGAGCCACTTCGGCAATCGACAAACGATAGCGCCACGGGGTGTTGGCGTCCTTTATCAATTCATGCGTGATACCGCCGCCGTTTTGCCACGCTTGGGTCTGCCAGTGATGAGGAAAAACGATGCGCACGCTCATGCCATTATCCTTGCGAATTTGGGTTCACGGTTGACGGATTTTGGCCGATGCCGTTATGCCGCAACAACGCATCAATGGTTGGCGCGCGTCCGCGAAAGGCGGCAAAACTTTGTGCCGCTGGGCGGGTGCCGCCGACCGCGAGAATTTCGCGACAAAACGCATCACCGCAGTCGCGGTTAAACAATCCTTCTTCTTCGAACTTGGCGAAGGCATCAGCCGACAATACCTCGGCCCATTTATAACTGTAATAACCGGCCGCGTAACCGCCAGCGAAAATATGCGAGAAGCTGTGCGCAAAACGATTGAACTCTGGCGGCACGATCACCGCGACGTGCGCGCGCACCTTGTGCAAGGTCTTCATCACGTGTTGCGGATCGCCGTTGTACTGATCATGCAAATACCAATCGAATAACGAAAACTCGATTTGCCGCAGCATTTGCATCGACGATTGGAAATTACGCGCTTTCAACATTTGCGCGATCATGTCATCCGGTAATGGTTCGCCGCTGTCGACGTGAGCAGACAACGACTTCAATACCGTGGCATCCCAACCGTAATTTTCCATAAACTGCGACGGCAACTCGACCGCGTCCCACTCGACTCCGTGAATTCCGCTGGCGGATAAATAATTCACTTCGCTCAACATATGATGCAAACCGTGACCGAATTCGTGCAATAAAGTGATTACATCATCGTGCGTAAATAACGCGGGTTGTCCGTCAACGGGGCCGGCAAAATTGCAGGTTAAAAAAGCGATCGGTAATTGGGTTTCATCGCGGTTAATCACAAAGCGACTTTGCGCATCGTCCATCCACGCACCGCCGCGTTTGTGCGGTCGCGCGTGCAGATCAACGTAAAACAACGCACAACAGCGCTGACCGCGCATGACTTGAAATAAACGCACGCTGGGATGCCAGCGATCAAATTCGTCGACCTCGATGATGGTGACGCCAAATAGTGTTTGCGCGACGTCGAATACCCCTTTTAATACGTGTGATTCGGGAAAATACTGCCGAATCACTTCTTCCGAAATTTGGTAACGTTCTTGCCTCAATTTTTCGCTGTAATACGCCACATCCCACACCGCCAAGGTGTCACGTCCGTGATGGGTGCGCGCGAACGTTTGCAATTCGGCCAAATCGACGCGTGCTTGCTGTTGGCTGCGCTGCGCCAGATCCAATAAAAACTGTTCCACCGTATGCGCATCGCCGGCCATCTTGCTGGCCAGTGACAAATCACTGAATTGTTTAAAGCCCAACAAATTGGCTAATTCATGACGTAACCGTAGCGTCGTGGTCATCACCTCGCTGTTATCGAACTGGCCCGCGAGCGGACCTTGATCGGAAGCCCGTGTGCAATACGCGCGGTACATTTCTTCACGCAAGTCGCGATCATCGGCGTAGGTCATAATCGCCAGATACGATGGTGCTTCCAAGCTAAAAAGCCAGCCTTCGAGATTTTTTGCACTGGCACAATCGCGCGCTTGTGCGCGCGCCGACTCCGGTAAACCGGACAATCGATTGGGATCGTTAATGTGCTTGGTCCACGCCATGGTGGCGTCCATTAATTGTTGCTCGAATTTGGCCCCCAGATCGGATAATTCGATTTGCAATTCGGCGTAACGTTTTTTCTTATCCTCTGGTAAACCGATGCCGGATAGTTCGAAATTGCGTATGGCTTCATTGACGATGTGCCGTTGCGCCGCATCCAGCGTTGTATCGTGATCACGAATGGATAAATACGCGCGGTACAGCGTTTCGTTTTGTTCCATTTCGGTGCTGTATTCGGTAAGCAACGGCAGCGCCGCGTTATACGCCTCGCGCAAGCTCGGCGTGTCACAAACGGAATGCAAATGACTGACTGCCGACCAATAGCGATGTACGCGATTTTCCAGTATTTCCAGTGGATGAATTAGGTGCGCCCAACTGGCGTTGCGGTGCAATAACGCCTGTATTTGCTGGCGATTGTCATTTAATAAACCGTTGATTTGTGCGGTGACTTGACTGGCATCGAGATCGGAAAAACGCGGCAATACGGGAAGCGACATACGCGAAACCTTATAAAAATGAACATGAAACTGGCGTCAGCACGACGGTGGTGTGACACGAATAGAATTACGGCTGTGCAATGGTGTCGAGCTGAGTGGGTAATCGTTTTAATTCGAAATACACGCCATCGACTTCAGTGATAAGGCGATCGGGACCGGCAACCAATAACCAAGTACCGGCGTCGAATTCGTCGTTGCCATCGGCGCAGCCGATTTCGATGGCGAGCGCGGTGTCACTTTGCAAACGCAGATCCTCCGGTCGCAGGCTGCGACTTTGCAACAAACTGCGTTCGGTTTCGCGATACGTGTCATACACGGGGCGTTCGCAACGTTGACCGACGAATTCAACATCATCGCTTTCGTAATGGGCGCTGCCGCCGATTAACGATTCGATTTCGTCACCGCCCAAACGACTGTCTTCTGCCGCCACCAGTTCGCGCCAAATGACCCAATCACCGTAAATAAGGTGTTGCGGTTCGAGTGCAAAAATCGTCGTTGAAAGTGTGATTAACGCGATCCAGCGCGTGTGGCTCACCATTAAAATTCTCCTTGATGCAACGCCGTCGTGTCGGGTTTTAGACCGTGCCAAATTTCGAAACTGACCGCCGCTTGTTCGATCAACATACCCAATCCATCGTGCCACGCGCAGCCTTGCGATCGCGCCCATTGTTGCGTGCTGTTGGCGCGCGCGCCGTAATTCAAATCATAAACCACGTTAACGGCGGTAGCGTCGCACTGTGCGATTAAATCGTTAAAGCCATCGCTGACCGTGCTGATCACCACAGTCGCCGCGACTCGGCGCGAGGTTTCCAACGCACTGACGCGCGCATCGTGAAAACGCCCGGCTAACTGCTGCGCGCGCGTTTCACTGCGATTAATGAGGGTGATCTGGTGCGGGTTTTGTTTGAGCAGCAACGGCAAAATGCCGGCGGCGGCGCCACCGGCACCTAATACGGCAATGTGCTGCGCGGTCAGCGTGATGTGCAATCGCGCGAGATCATTGAGCAAACCGCTGCCATCGCTGTTGTCGGCGTGTAATAAACCATCGTGTTGCCACAAGGTATTGGCGGCACCGGCCCACTGCGCGCGCGGATGGCGCACGTCGGCCATTTCGAAGGCGGCGATTTTATGCGGCAAGGTGACGTTTAATCCGCGTCCGCCGCCGCTAAAAAAAGCGCGCACGCGATCGCGAAATTGTTCGGGCGTGGCATCAAGGCGTTGATAATCGAGCGGGCGTGAAAATTGGCGCGCAAACGCCTGATGTAAACGCGGACTGACGCTGTGTGAAATCGGGTGGCCGATAACGGCGCACGGAGCAAAAGCGGGCGTGTCCATCACGTGGACGATGCCGCTTCAGAGGGTGACGCACGAAAGGCGCTGGCGCGTTCAATTTTGCAGATCTGCATTTGATACGACGTATACCATTTGGCGCGCCCAGTTTCCCGTGCAAGGGTGTGTTCACCGTGTTTGCGCCACGCGGCGATGGCGTCGAGATCGCGCCAATACGACACCGTGATGCCGCTGCCGTTCGGCTCGCGGCAAGCGGCGACACCGAGAAAGCCGTCTTGTGCGCTGGCCAACTGCAACATACGTGCGGCGGTGTCGTGATAGCCCAAGTCGCCGTCGCACCGTTGGCTAACGAAAATCACGGCGTAATGACCGACCAGACGTTCGGCTTGCATGACCTATTCCTTTGACGCAAAACACTGTGCGATATTTTCCACGAATTTTGTCGTCTTGGCTTGCGTTACACCACGTCGTTGCCGGTAACCTTTTGATCAAATTCGCGAATTATCGGTCCACAGCGATGTGGCCCAAGTCACGGAATTGCGATCAAGTGATTATCCCGTATGGGTTTAATGCCGAATTTATCCTACGCTCTGCACACTTTTCGCCTTCACTTAAAGGCGAGGTAAGGCAAGTTGGATACGAAACGGACTTTCGTCGGAGTACGGCCATGTTGAACAAATGGATCAGTGTTGGATTGCTGCTGGTGGCGGCGTCGGTGCAGGCGGCACCGGTGTGCCAAAAAGAGCTGGCTTGTGTCGAAACCGAGATCACGGCGACCGGTGCCAACGTGTTTGTGAAGACCTTCAGCGATACACCGGTGACGCTGACGGTGTTTCTTAACGCGCACAACCTCGATACGTGGAAATACGGCGTGATCACGCGGGTTTTCCGCCGTGCCGGACGCTACTCACTGGCCGATTTGCAGGCGGTTGAACGCGACAAGCCGTGGGCCTTGTCGCCGCGCCTTGCCGCCGTCATCGGCAGCGTCAATGCCCGTCATGACGAGTCACAGTTGTATCGCCTGCCCTATCGTCCGGGTCAGCGCTTTGCGGTGCTACAAGGCTGGGACGGTCAATTCAGCCATCACGAAGATTCGCGTTATTGCATAGATTTCGCCATGCCGGTGGGGACGCCGGTGGTCGCGGCGCGCGCTGGTAAAGTCGTCGATGTGGTCGATGACAACCGTATCGGTGGCGCCGATCCCAGTTACGCGAAATACGCCAACTATGTAGTGGTCCTGCACGACGATGGCACCACGGGCGAGTATTACCATTTGCAATACGGCAGTGCCGCCGTACACGTTGGCGACCGCATTCGCGCGGGGACTGAATTGGCGCGTTCGGGCAGTACCGGTTTCTCGACTACGCCGCACCTGCACTTTGGCGTTTATGTCGCTACCGATTGGGGGCGCACGTTATCGCTGCCCACCCGCTTTATGACCGTGGCAGGCATTGAACCGCAGTTGATCGAAGGACAATCTTATACCGCCTCGGATCGTTACGACTGGATCGATCGCTCGTTAATCCCCTCGATCGCGGTCAACGAATAACGCTGATCGCACTGGCCCTTTTTAATGCGCGCGCGCAGGCGTCCGTTTAAGATCGCGCGCCATGATTACGCTCTCTCAACTCTCCCTTCTGCGCGGTGGTCGCTGCCTGTTGCAAAACGTGCAGCTGACTATCAATCCCGGTGAACACGTCGGTCTTATCGGTGCCAATGGTTGCGGCAAATCCAGCTTGTTTTTATTGCTGCGCGGTGTGTTGCACGCCGACGAAGGCGAATGTCAAATCGCCAACGGTTTGACGCTGTCGTGGGCCGAACAAGATACGCCCGCACTCGATAGGTCGGCGCGCGATTACGTGCTCGACGGTGATGACGAATTACGCGCTATCGAGCGCCAACTCAACGATGCCGAAGCCCAGCATGACGGCAACGCCATTGGTCGGCTGCACGCCAAACTCGATGCCATTGACGCGTGGACCGCGCCGTCGCGTGCGGCGCAATTGCTTGACGGTTTAGGTTTTGATGCCGATGCGCAATTACGTGCCATCAAAACGTTTTCCGGCGGTTGGCGTATGCGTTTGAATTTGGCGCAAGCGTTGATGCGCCGCGCCGACATCTTGCTGCTCGACGAGCCGACCAATCACCTCGATCTCGATGCCGTTATTTGGTTGGAGCAGCTGTTAAAAAAATACACCGGCACGCTGATTTTAATTTCGCATGATCGCGAATTTCTCGATGGCGTGTGCAGCCATATTGCCCATATCGAAAATCAGCACATCAACAAGTACCACGGCGATTATTCCGCCTTTGAACGTCAACGTGGCGAACGATTGCAACAAGCGCAAGCGGCCTACACCAAACAACAAACACAGCGCGCACATTTGCAATCGTTTGTCGATCGATTTCGCGCGCAAGCCACCAAAGCCAAACAAGCGCAAAGTCGGTTGAAGGCGCTGGAAAAATTAACGCTGACGGCGCCCATTGATGAAGCGAGTCATTTTGAATTTGAGTTTCCGCCACCGCGCAAACAACCCAGCCCGCTTATCAGCACTCGTGATGTGCAACTCGGTTACGGTGATCACGTTGTCTTGCGACAAATAAAACTGACCCTAACGCCCGGCGCGCGCATCGGTTTACTCGGTCGTAATGGTGCGGGTAAGTCCACGTTTATCCGTTTTTTGGCCAATGAGTTACGTGCGCAATGTGGTGAGCGCCAAGATGGGCTCGGCTTGCAAATCGGTTATTTTGCCCAGCACAGTCTTGAAACCTTAACGCCCGAACACAGTGCGTTCGATCATTTGCGCCAGCTCGACAAAACCGCAAGCGAAGCCGAATTGCGTGGTTTTCTGGGTTCATTTGGTTTTTCGGCTGACAAAGCACTGACGCCAGTAGCGCCGTTTTCCGGTGGCGAAAAAGCGCGGCTGTGTTTGGCCTTGTTGGTGTATCAGCGCCCCAATTTAATTTTGCTCGATGAACCGACCAATCACCTCGACCTCGATATGCGCGAATCGCTAACCGAAGCCCTGCAACGTTTTGTCGGAGCGGTGGTGCTGGTGTCGCACGATCGGCATTTATTAACCGCCACTTGCGATGATTTCTGGTTAGTTGCCGATGGTCGTTTACAGCCCTTCGACGGCGATTTGGACGATTATGCGCAGTGGCTGTTGCGCGATAATAGCGACGGTAAAAACAGCAACGAGAATGCCAATCCCTTGTCGTCAGTGGCGCGTAAAGATCGCAAGCGCATTGAAGCGGATCAACGCAAACTGCGTCAGCCGTTGACGCAGCGAGTCAAACAACTTGATGAACTGTTGGCGAAACAACATCAACAATTACAGCGCGTGCAAAGTCGTCTCGCCGAAGCCGATATTTATTTCGATGCGAATAAAAATGAATTGAAAAATTTGTTGGCAGAACAAACGTCCTTGCAGCAAACGTTGCACGTTACCGAAGAAGAATGGTTGGAAAAATCGGAAGCGCTGGAATGCCTGATCAAACAACATGAACAGGAATTAGCATAATGAAACCTGTTTATTTGTCGTCAAACATGAGTATGTAACGGAGGTGAGCGGTGGATCTGTCGGCCATACGTCAGGATTACAGCAAGCAGGAATTGTCGCCCGAGCAGTGTTTAGCCGATCCCATCGCGCAATTCGAAGCGTGGTTAAACGCGGCGTTGGAGGCGAAAGTGGCCGAACCGACGGCCATGCATCTGGCAACGGTCGGCGACGATGGTCGCCCGTCGGCGCGTATCGTGTTATTAAAAGCGGTGGAACAGCGACAACTGGTTTTTTACAGCAACTATGGCAGTCGCAAAGGTCAGCAATTGGCCCAGCATCACGCCGTCGCGCTGACGTTTTTCTGGCCCGAACTTGAGCGGCAAGTGCGCATCGAAGGTGACGCGCAAAAAGTGCCGGAAGCGGTCAGTGATGCGTATTTTGCGTCGCGTCCGTATGCCTCGCGTGTGGGGGCATGGGCGTCACACCAAAGTGAAAAAATCGCCAGCAAATCGGTGGTCATGAAACGGGCCGCCGAACTGGCGCTCAAATACCTCACCGACGTGCCGCGTCCGCCGCATTGGGGCGGTTATGCGGTGACGCCGCAACGCGTCGAGTTTTGGCAAGGTCGTCCGTCGCGCCTGCACGATCGCGTGTTGTATGAACGCTCCGGCGCGGGGGAGTGGCAGCGCTCGCGCTTGTCGCCGTGAACCGGCGCGCCCCAACTGTTAAACTCGCCGCCTGTTTTTTTCTCAAAAGAGTGACGGTCTTGGATCAAAATGCTTTGAAACGTCGGGTCGCCGAAGCGGCGTTGCGTTATGTCGAACCGGACCAAATCATCGGCGTCGGCACCGGCAGCACGGTCAACTTTTTTATCGACTTACTAAAGGAAAACCGCATCCCGATCCGCGCGGCGGTGTCGAGTTCAGAAGCGTCGAGCGCGCGTTTGCGCGCACACGGCTATGAGGTGATGGATCTGAACGACGTTGGCGAGATCACGGTTTATGTCGACGGAGCGGATGAGACCGATGCCAAACGCCATCTCATCAAAGGTGGTGGCGCGGCCTTAACGCGCGAGAAAATCGTTGCCCAAGCGGCGCATCAATTTGTCTGCATCGCCGATGAAAGCAAGCTGGTGCCGCAACTGGGTAAGTTTCCGCTGCCGGTCGAAGTGATCCCGATGGCGCGTTCGTTAGTGGCGCGCGCGCTGGTGAAATTGGGCGGCGATCCGGTCTACCGTCAGGGCGTGGTCACCGACAATGGCAACGTCATTTTGGATGTCTGGCATTTGAACATCAGCGATCCGGTGGCGCTGGAATCGGAGATCAACCAGCTACCCGGCGTCGTCTGCAATGGCCTGTTTGCCCGTCGCAAAGCCGATGTGGTGCTGCTCGCTAATCGTGACGGCATCGTCACGCTATAACGTCTGTTGGCGCGTTTTTAAGGCATTGCAGGGGGCGGCCTCGATCAGTATGATCGCCGTCCCTTTTGGTATGCCCTTGCGGTACCCGATCGGATCCAGCGAATCAACGCGATTTGCGGGTCGGGCGGCGGCAAGTAACGAGGTTATGATGCAAGACGGAATTCACCCGAAATATGCCGAAATCACGGCAACCTGCTCCTGCGGTAATGTGATTAAAGTGGGCTCGACAGCAGGTCGTAGTTTGAACCTAGACGTATGCTCTGCCTGCCACCCGTTTTATACCGGCAAGCACAAAGTTGTCGATTCAGGCGGTCGTGTTGATCGTTTCCGCAAACGTTTTGGTGCGGTTCGCAGCAGCAAATAACGGCGAAGCATTCGCAAAAAAGGCGCTTAACCAAGCGCCTTTTTTTATGGTCTTAAATATCGTCTATGCCCTTCGCGATGGAATAAAAACGACGAACAACACATAGCTATTCTCATCGCCAAACGAATTTTAGCTCGCCACTAATCAATCATTAAAACGGCGTTGCATGATCATGCAATGGCCGCGTGTTAACGCGCAGTTTGACGCGAAAATGGTGTATTCCAAATAATCATAACTGGTCAATCCTCGCGTGTTTTCGCTGCGTAAAGTCGATACACTCGACACAATTCCCGCTTTTATCGTCTGTTAATTGGAAATCACTATGTCTCAGCAATTGCGTGACGCCGCATTGGCGTATCACGAACAACCCAAGCCCGGTAAGTTGGCGATCGCCATCACCAAGTCGACTGAAAATGCGCGCGATTTATCGCTTGCGTACACGCCTGGCGTGGCCGAACCGGTGCGCGAAATCGCGAAAGATCCGGAAGCCGCTTACCGTTACACCAGCAAAGGCAATTTAGTGGCGGTGATCACCGATGGCACGGCGGTTTTGGGTCTTGGCGATGTCGGGGCATTGGCCGGTAAGCCGGTGATGGAAGGCAAGGCGGTGTTGTTTAAAAAATTTGCTGACATTGATGTGTTCGATATCGAAATTGATGCTGAATCGCCGCAAAGTTTTATCGACACGGTCAAGCGTATCTCGCCAACCTTTGGCGGCATCAATCTGGAAGACATTAAAGCGCCGCAGTGTTTTGAAATTGAAGAAGCCTTGATCGAACAATTAAACATTCCGGTTTTTCACGATGATCAACACGGCACGGCGGTGGTGATCGCGGCTGGTTTATTGAACGCGTTGGAAATTGGCGGCAAAAAAATAGAAGACGTTAAAGTGGTGTGTCTCGGTGCCGGTGCCGCTGGTATTGCGTCCATGCGTTTATTGGTGAGCATGGGCGCGCGTCGTGAAAACATTTATATGGTGGATCGACAAGGCGTCGTACACACCGGACGTAAAGATCTTAATTCCTATAAATTTGCGTTTGCTAATCAAACCGATAAACGTACCTTAGATGATGCCATGCGCGGTGCCGACGTGTTTATCGGTGTGTCGGGTGCCAATTTAGTCAGTGCCGAAATGATTCAGTCGATGGCGCCGAATCCCTTGGTGTTTGCGTTATCGAATCCTGATCCTGAAATCAAACCCGATGTTGCGCGCGGCGCACGCAAAGATTTAATCATGGCGACGGGGCGCTCGGATTATCCGAATCAGGTGAATAATGTTTTAGGCTTTCCGTATATTTTTCGTGGCGCGCTCGATGTGCGAGCGCGTCGCATCAATCAGGCGATGTTAATCGCAGCGGTTAATGCGATTGCCGAATTAGCCAAAGAAGCGGCACCAGCGCAAGTATTGGCGGCGTATCCAGAAATTCAATCGCTGCAATTCGGCGCCGATTACATTATTCCCAAACCACTTGATCCGCGTTTGCGCGAACGGGTGTCAGCGGCCGTGGCCGCCGCCGCCGTGGCCACCGGCGTGGCACAACTCCCCTATCCTTCGCATTATCCGAAGCGATAATTTCTTGCCATACACCGAAGGGTCGCACACGCGGCCCTTTTTTATTGCACGCGATACGGCGCACGCCTACAGTGTCGTCGACAGGACCACACTGAATTAAGGCATTCACATGGCACAGGGACACTCGTGGCGTTTTTTTCGCTCTGGCGGTTTTGATCAAGTGCAGTTGGACCGCATCGCCGATTGGCAACATCTCGATCAACTCGATCCGAAATTGTGGGCGGTGTTAAGTTGTCCGGCGCAAGGATTGGAATTTGATGCGCGCACCTTGCAATTGCTCGACAGTGATCAGGATGGGCGCATTCGTTTACCAGAACTGCGTGCTGCGGTGGCGTGGAGTTGTAAGGTCTTAATCGATCCGCACGTGTTGCTAAACGACGGGGATTTGTGCGTCGACAGTATCAATCCACATGATGACGAAGGGCGCCGCATCAAAACATCGGCGTTGCAGTTATTGGGTCATTTAGGTGAAGAAGCCAGCACCGCATTGCGATGCGAATGGTTTGACCAACCCGCGCGCATTTTCCCGCCCGACCAAGCCAACGGCGATGGCATCATCACCGCCGCTTTTTGTCGCGATGACGCTTCGCATGCGACGTGGCAGTGGGTGGCAAAAACGTATGGCACCCACAATGATCGCAGCGGCGAACAAGGCATTGATCAACACGCCATAGAACAATTTATTCACGATGCCGACGAACGCTTGGCGTGGTGGTCAACGTTGCCAACAGTCAATGCGATTTTCAGCAACGAGCAGGCGGCAGTCGCGGCCTTAGCATTGCGCGCCGTGGCCGCCAAAATCGACGATTATTTTTCGCGTTGCCAGTTAATTGCGTTTGATCGCAATGCCGCCAATTATTTAAGCCCGCTTGAATCGGATTGGCAACATTTAGCCAAACAACAATTAGCGGCCGATGCTTATGCGGCGCAGGATCTACCGTTGTGCGCACCGACAGCTGAAACCGTGTTACGGTTTCAACAACTGAATCCGGCGTGGGTCGGTGCGATGAACGAATTTCATGCACAAGTATGCTTGCCTTTGCTGGGGAAAATCGATCATTTGAGTTTGGCACAATGGCGTGACATTAAGCGTCAGTTTTGCGCTTACGATGAGTGGTGCGCTGCTGAACCGTCGAGCGCGCTAGCGAGTGCGAATCAACATGAGCTGCAATCTCACCGCGCCCAAGCGGATGTATTGTTGCAGCGGGTGAATGACGATAAAGCAGTGGCCGAGCAAGCGGATGCCTTGGCGTCGGTGGAAAAAATTGTTCGTTATAAAAAACATTTATATCGGTTGATGCGTAATTTCGTTTCGCTGGCCGATTTTTATCATCGTGATCAACGCGCGATTTTTCAATTCGGCGAATTGTTTATTGATGGCAAGAGCACCGAATTGTGTTTGCGCGTCAACGATGCCGCCAAACACGCTGCGATGGCGGGATTAAGCGGTTGCTATTTATTGTATTGCGATGGTGTGCGACGCGGCAGCAACGAAAAAATCCAAATTGTCGCCGCGATGACCGGTGGCAGTGCCGGCAATTTGATGGTGGGGCGTAACGGCATCTTTTTTGATCGGCAGGGTAATGATTGGGACGCCACCGTCAGCAAAATTGTCGATAATCCGATCAGCGTTAGTGATGCGTTTTGGACGCCGTATCGACGTATCGCCAAATTGATCGCGGATCAAGCGCAGAAATTTGCCAGTGACAAAGAAAAACAAGTACAGGAACGATCAGTCACAACGGTGAATCAAAGTGCGCAACATGTAGAAAAATCGGCGCTCGAAAAAACCGAAAAACCGGCACCGTTTGATGTGGCGAAATTTGCCGGTATTTTCGCCGCTATTGGTCTCGCGATCGGCGCTATCGGTACCGCTGTTGCGGCGGTGATCTCGGGCTTCTTATCGTTAGTGTGGTGGCAAATGCCGTTAGCCTTGGGCGGTGTGTTGTTGCTTATCTCCGGCCCGTCCATGATCATCGCGTATTTCAAATTGCGTCAACGCAATCTGGCGCCGCTATTGGATGCCAACGGCTGGGCTGTTAACACCAAAGCGAAAATTACCTTAGCGTTTGGTCGTGCGTTAACGCACAGCGCGACATTGCCAGATGGCGCGCAGCGCAGCCTGCACGATCCCTACGCCGAAAAGCGCTCGCCGTGGTTGATGTGGACGATGTTGATTGCGTTAACGGTGTTTGCCGTAATGTTATGGCGTTACGGTTTTATTCAAAAATGGTTGGGGTTATAAGCGCGCACAAGCGCGCTTTTATGGCCTGCCACGCGGCGTTTTAAAATAATCCGTCATCGTCGTTGCCGACGATTGGGGCTTCACCATTTTCGCTTGGTGTCGGTGGTGTTTCTTCAGTCGTCGTACTGGTTTCGGTCGGTGCATGTTCGGCTAAAAAAACTTCGGCGATTGATTTCTGACTACCACTGGCAGCGAGCAATCCTGTTTCTGGATCGATCTTCGCCGTGACCACACCCGGCGGCGGAATATCAGCGGCCACGCTGATAGGCGCCAGCGCACTTTCCATAAAGTACTGCCACATCGGTAAGGCTGCGCGGCCACCGTATTCCAGTTTTCCTAACGCTTTGGCGTGATCATCAAAACCAACCCACGCCGAGGCGACGATTTCGGTTTGATAGCCCGAAAACCACGCATCGCGCGGATCGTTAGTGGTGCCGGTTTTGCCGGCGATGTCAGTGCGCGCGAGTAACGGCGATTTCGAATTCGACAACGAGGTGTATGCTGTACCGTGATGAATCACATCTTTCAAAATATCGCTGACGATATAAGCGACGCGATTATCCAAAACCGGTGATAGGCTGCCGTTAGGTGTCGTCTCGCCGACCGCGCAGGCGCGACAAAATTTAACCGGCTTTTGTTCGTACAATGTTGCGCCGCTGCCGTCGGTTATTTTTTCAATAAAATGAGGTTGCACCAAATAGCCGCCGTTCGCCAAGGTGGCGTAGGCGCGCGCGACTTCGATGGGAGCCACTTGAATCGCACCACCGAGCGCCAATGCCGGATACGGTTCCATGGTCGATTTATCGAAACCGAAGCGAGTGAGATAGTCGGTAAGAAATTCACCGCCTAATTCGTTAAATAAACGCGCGGTAATTGAATTCAGCGAGCGATATAAGGCGACGCGCAATCGCGTTGGACCGGCATAACGACGACTGTCATTTTCAGGACGCCAAACGTCATCCTCGCCGTTGTCTTCGTCAATGATCGGCGCGTCGTTAATCAGCGTTGCCGGCGTCATGCCTTTTTCAAACGCGGCCGCGTAAATAAACGGTTTGATATTGGAACCAGGTTGGCGTTTGGCCTGCAACACGCGATTAAATTGCGAAATGTCGAAATCCAGTCCACCCACCAGTGCCAGTATCGCACCACTGCGTGGATTAAGCGCCACCAGCGCGCCGGCCACATTGGGGACTTGGGTTAATCGCCACTGTTGTTGGTCATTTTGTTCAAGGCGCACCACATCGCCGACACGCACGATTTCTGCGGCGGTTTTCGGCGCTGCCGCCAGCGAATTTTCGTTGATATAACGGCGCGCCCACGACAATCCGTCCCACGGCACCGTGACTTCGCTGCCATCTTTGCGCAGCGCAACGACGTCCTGTGCATTCACTTGTGTGATCACGGCCGCTTCCAGATCGGCCAGTACCGGAATGCGTTTTAGTTGTGCCACTACCGATTCGCGGTGGCTTAAATCGTCACTATTGAACTTGGCTTCGGCACCGCGCCAACCGTGTCGCCCGTCGTATTCACGCAACGCCCTTACCAACGCGCCGTTGGCCGTGCGTTGCAATGATGATGGCGCGGTGGTGAACACTTTGATGCCGTCGCTGTAGGCGCGTTGCTCACCGTAAACCGAGACCACATGAGCGCGGGCCATTTCCGCCAAATAAGGCGCGGTAAATTCGATTGATGGCCCGTGATACGTCGTGTGTATGGATTGCGCGATGGCATCGTCGTATTGTGTTTGGTCGATGTATTTTTCGGCCAACATCCGCTTCAGTACATGGTTGCGGCGACCTTCGGCTTTTTTTGGATTGCTAATCGGGTTGTTTTCCGATTCACCTTTGGGGATACCGGCCAGCACCGCCATCTCGTGTACGCTTAAATCCGCTAGAGTTTTGCCGTAATACGTTTGTGCCGCCGAAGCGATGCCGTAAGCGCGATGGGAAAAATGGATCTTGTTCAGATACATTTCCATGATTTCTTGTTTGTTAAACTGTGACTCGATGCGCATGGCAAGAAAGATTTCTGTGAACTTGCGCGCCAACGTCCGATCGCGAGTTAAGAAATAATTGCGCGCCACTTGCATGGTGATGGTCGATGCGCCTGCGGCGTGCGAACTGGTCAAGTTGGTAACGGCAATACGCAGCAAGCCCATTAAATCGACGCCGCCGTGTTCGAAAAAGCGCTGGTCTTCAACCGCCACGAAGGCGTTGACCAATAATGGCGGGATCTCCTCATAACGCACCGGTACGCGACGTTCGTCACCGAACTCGGCAATCAGCTGGCCATCGGCGCTGTAAACCTGCATCGGCGTCGTCAGTCGCATATCGCGCAGCTGGGCGACATTTGGCAAATTCGGTGCTACATAGATGTACAGCCCTAGCACAATTAGGGTTGCGAACAGGGCAACAGCCACTAGGGTTAGTCCTATAGGACGTAAAAGGCGAAAAATGGACATGGCGGATCGGCTATCTAGTGCCTAAAAAGTGAACGGCACACAGTATATCGGTTTATCGGTTTCGACCGGTTCTCAAAATCGAAAAAATGTTGTGAAATCTATAGTTAGGACTATTATTTCATGTTGAGGATGATGTAATCTTCATAAACGCGCAGCCCGAAAAGGAAAAATCATGTTGGCGCAACTATTCGGGAAAAAGAAAATCCCGGTGGTAGGGCTGGATATCAGCTCCACAACAGTAAAACTATTAGAACTCGGTCGGGTTGGCGCTCGTTTCCGGGTCGAGAGCTATGCTGTCGAACCGTTACCGCCTGATGCGGTGGTCGAACGCGATATCAAAGATACCGCTGCGGTAGGCGAGGCCATCAAGCGCGTGTTCGCACGCTCGGGTACATCCTGTAAACACGCGTCGGTGGCGGTGGCCGGTTCGGCTGTCATCACTAAAGTCATTCAACTCGATGTCGGCTTAAACGAAGACGAGATCGAATCGCAAATCAAACTCGACGCTGACCAATATATTCCTTATCCATTGGAAGAGGTCGCGCTGGATTTTGAAGTGCAGGGCGAGTCCGACAAAGCGGCCGACAAAGTGGATGTGTTGGTGGCGGCATCGCGTTCTGAAAACGTCGACACGCGGGTCGAGTCGATGGAAATCGCCGGGGTAAAAGCCAAAGTGGTGGATGTCGAATCCTTCGCCATGGAACGTGCGTTTCAGCTGGTCGCTGGCCAATTGCCCAATCGTGGTGAAGAGCGTGTCATTGCAGTGGTCGATATTGGTGCCACCATGACGTCGCTGTCCGTGTTACGCGATTTCAAAACCATTTATACGCGTGAACAATTATTTGGTGGTTCACAACTGACCGAAGAAATCCAACGTCGTTACGGTTTGTCGTATGAAGAAGCCGGCATGGCGAAAAAACAAGGCGGTTTGCCTGACGATTACGAAACCGAAGTGTTGGCACCGTTTAAAGAATCCATCATTCAACAAGTCAGCCGTTCACTGCAATTTTTCTACGCAGCGTCACAATACGGTGAGGTAGACCATATCGTCTTGGCTGGTGGTTGTGCTGCCATTAAAGGGTTGGATGAATTGATTCAGGAACGGCTCGGCACCTCGACCAGCATTGCCAATCCGTTTGCCGATATGTCGATCGCATCGAAAGTAAATGCCCAGCAATTAGCTTCGGACGCACCGGCGTTGATGATCGCCGTGGGTTTGGGTTTGAGGAGTTTTGACTAATGGCCAAGATTAACCTCCTCCCGTGGCGCGACGAAGAACGCAAGGAGCGCAAACGCCAGTTTTTCAGTTTGCTGGTTCTGTCGGCGATCTTGTCGGGCGCGGTGATGTTTGTGTTCAATTTGAGTGTGCAAAATCAGGTCGCCACCCAAAACGGACGCAATTCATTTATCGAAAGCGAAATCAAAGTGCTGGAAGAGCAAATTAAGCAGATCGAAGCGTTGGAGCGCAGTCGCGCCGACCTTGAGCAGCGCATGAAAATTATTCAGGACTTGCAACAAAGTCGTCCTTTGGGTGTGCATTTGTTTGACGAGCTACCACGCTTGTTGCCAGATGGTTTGTATTTGACCGAACTGTCGCGTAAAGACGCGCTACTTAGCATCAAGGGCAAGACCGAATCCAACCCGCGCGTTGCGTCGTTTATGCGACAAATCGAAAGTTCGCCTTGGGTCGGTAGCGCGCAATTCGGCAATATTGTTTCGGATCGCAAATCCAATGTGCCTTCTAGCGATTTCACCATGACCGCCATGCAAAAAGGTGTGACACCGCCCGATCCGAACAAGACCGGAGGCGCGAAATGAAAAACGCCAACATCGACTTGTCGCAGATCGGCAAGCAATTCCAAAATCTTGATGTCAATAACATCGGTAATTGGCCACCGCTCGCTAAAGCGGCGGCAATTATGTTTGTGTGTGGCATGGTGATGGCGGGATTGTTTTACACCACCACATCACCGGAATTAGACACGCTGGATGCGGCTAAAGGTCGCGAGCAGCAATTGCGCTCCGAATTTGAAACCAAGGCGGCGAAGGCCAGTAACTTGGCAACCTTTACGCAACAAATGCAGCAAATGCAGGAAGCGTTTAAAGATCTGTTGCGTCAATTACCAAAAACCGCCGAAGTGCCAAGCATTGTCGACGAAATTTCGTATGCAGGTTCTGGTGCCGGTTTGCAGTTTAATAAATTGGAATTGCAAACCGAACAGAAAAAAGAATTTATTGTTGAAGCGCCTATCGCCATTTCGGTTAACGGTAGCTATCACCAATTAGGCGAATTCGTCAGCAAAGTGTCAGCTTTACCGCGTATTGTCACCTTGCACGATTTCACCATCAAATCAGCCGGTAAAGATTTAGACAGTGCTGATGCGTTGGTGATGGAGGTGATTGCCAAAACCTATCGCTACGAAAGTGCCGAAGACAAAGCGGGAGGTGCTAAATGAAAGCGTGGCATTTCCTTATTGTCGTGGGATTCACGGCATTATTATTTGGTTGCGGCGGCGACGAAAACGAAGACTTGAAGTCGTGGATTCAATCGGTAAAAGCGCGTCCGCCGGGTGCGATACCGCCGATGCCGGAACTCAAGCCGCAAGAAGAGTTTCGTTATGCGGCTTCTATCGACAACGTGCGCAGCCCGTTTGCGGCTTACCAATTAGGGCAGGTAGCGCAGTTAACTGAAATCATCGCGGGTTGTCCCGAAGACGCCCAGCCGGATCCGAATCGTCGCAAGGAAGATTTGGAACGCTACACCTTGGAAACCTTAAAAATGGTGGGCGTGATTGGAAAAAATAATGCGCTGGAAGCCATTGTGCGCGGTAGCGCCGGCAATAACGCTGGCATCGTGTATCGCGTCGGTGTCGGCAGCCATATGGGCATTAACCACGGTCGTATAAGCAAAATTAGTGAAGATCGCATCACCTTGGAAGAACGTATTCCGGACGGCACTGGTTGCTGGATTAAACGCGATACGTTTTTGGCTTTAGGTGAGTGAGGGGGCGTGAAAGGAGATGAATATGCAATTTAAAAGTCTGAGCTCAACGTTGTTGTTGGCCATCGCCGGACTCGCCAGTGCTGCGGATTTGCAGAACATGAGTTACAACGTGTTAGCGGGCGATAAGATCGAAGTGCGGTTAACGCTTTCCGAACCGGTCGCCGACCCGCGTACGTTTACCACCGATAATCCACCGCGAATCTCGTTGGATTTGGCCGGTGTGACGCCCAAACTCGATCAGAAATCCATGCAGATTGGTGTCGGGGTTGCGCGCAGTGTGGCGGTCGCTGAAGCGCAGGGCCGCACGCGTGTGGTGGTAAATCTTGATCAATTGATGCCGTTTACCACGCGTTCTGAAGGCAACGACTTTATTATTTTGCTGGGCGATAACAGTGGTTCACCAACGGTCGCGGCGAGCGCCAAACCCAAGGTCAGCACGCCAGTGGCGAAACCGGCAGCGGGTAACGCGATCAGCAATATTGATTTTCGTCGCGGCGAAAAAGGTGAAGCACGCGTCACCTTCACGCTGGGCAATCCCAAAACCGGTGTCGATATTCGTCAGGAAGGCCGTTCTGTGATCGCCGATTTTCTCGGCACCGGCATCAGCCCCGATTTAATTCGTCGTCTCGATGTGCTCGATTTCGGTACGCCAGCGCGCGTCGTCGAAACGTCGCGTCGTGGCAGCAACGTACAAACTCGCATCGAAACCGGTGGTGAGTTTGAATACCTTGGCTATCAAACCGATAACCAATACACACTCGAATTAAAACCATTAACGCAACAGGAAGTTGACGCCAAGAAAGCCAAGGCACCGACGTTTACCGGCGACCGGTTAACGCTGACGTTCCAAGAAATTCAAGTGCGTGCGGTGCTGCAATTAATCGCCGAATTTATCAATATCAATATGGTGACGTCTGACAGCGTCAGCGGTTCCATCACCCTGCGTTTACAAAACGTGCCGTGGGATCAAGCACTCGATATCATTTTGAAAACCAAAGGTCTTGATAAACGCCAGAACGGTAACGTGATGTTGGTTGCGCCGGCTGATGAAATTGCCGCGCGCGAAAAACTCATGCTGGAAGCGGATAAACAACGTGAAGAGTTGGAACCCTTACGTTCTGAATTTATTCAAGTGAACTACGCCAAGGCTTCCGAAATCGCGGCGTTAATGAAGAGCAAAGAAAACTCATTATTGTCCGAGCGTGGCAATGTCACGATTGATGAACGTACTAACACTCTGTTGGTGTTGGATACCGCGCGCAAAATTGATGATATTCGCACCATGATGCGGATCTTGGATATTCCGGTGCGTCAAGTTTTGATCGAATCGCGCGTTGTTACCGCTTCGGATAAATTCAGCCGCGAGATCGGCGTTAAATTTGGTTTATCGGATAAAAATTCGCAAAGCGGTTTTGCAGGCTCCCTTTC
>CAZYUS010000001.1:31849-42167 GCA_964650615.1 uncultured Pseudomonadaceae bacterium
AAAGTGCCGTTGCTTGGTGATATTCCTGGCTTGGGCTGGTTGTTCCGTCACAAACTGGATCGCAACGAAAAGCAGGAACTGCTGATTTTTGTAACGCCCAAAATTCTCAAAGACAACACCACCCGTTAAGCCTTCCGGCCGCCCGTATTGACATCGGGCGGCCACCTCCCTACCCTTTGCGGCCTTGCTGAATACCCAACCTAGCGAGTCCCCTTTCTTTTTTACGCGTTGTCCGCAATGAAAACCAATAAACGCAATATCTTCCTGATTGGCCCTATGGGCGCGGGAAAAACCACGATCGGCAAACAATTAGCCCAGATGTTGAAAATGGAGTTTGTCGATGCGGATCAGGAAATCGAAGAGCGTGCCGGTGCCGCGATTGACTGGATCTTCGAAATCGAAGGCGAAGAAGGTTTTCGTAAACGCGAAGTCAAAGTGATTGATGATTTAACGCAGCGCCAAGGCATCGTGCTTGCCACGGGCGGTGGCGCGGTGATCGCGCGTGAAAATCGCAATGCGCTGGCGGGACGCGGTGCGGTGGTGTTTCTGCAAACGTCGATTGAACAACAAGTCGAGCGCACGCGACGCGATAAACGTCGTCCTTTGCTGCAAAACGACGATCCGAAAACCACTTTAGAAGATTTGGCTCGCGCACGCGAAACCTTGTATCTCGAAATTGCCGATTTTGTGGTATCAACCGATCGTGGTTCGGTAAAAGCCGTGGCCAAAGATATCGTCGATATGCTGCAAGCCAGCTAAATAGATATTGATAACATGCCCACACGCGACGATTGCCGCGCCACTCTTGCACGACATCGTCGTTTTGCTACGACCGTTTCGGGTTTTGCGCCCTGCGTCCGTGGCGCGGTGTTGTCAGCGTTAACGCTCCCATGCTTTGGTGACAATACGACGCCCCCATTTACGAGGGGCGTTTCCCTCGCTGATTTATTTTCCGGATCGCGTCTACCGTGACTTCGCTACTTAACGTTCAGCTTTCTGATCATCACTATCCTCTCCACATTGGCGCTGGCCTTATACGTGATCGCGCTTTACTCAAACAGCTCATCAGCGCGCAGCAAGTTTTCGTGATTTCCGATCAACACGTTGCCGCGCAGTGGCTGGCAACTTTGCGCGATGCATTGTGTGATTGGGACTACGCCGAGTTTGTGATTGCCGCCGGTGAAGAGCAAAAATCACTGGCCAATTTTTCGATCATTATCGACGCCATGGTGGCGGCCAAACGCCGTCGCAATTGTTGTGTCATCGCGTTGGGCGGTGGTGTGGTGGGGGATTTAGCCGGATTCGTTGCGGCCTGTTATCAACGGGGCGTCGACATCGTACAAATTCCGACAACGTTGCTGGCGCAAGTGGATTCTTCGGTCGGTGGGAAGACCGCAGTAAATCATCCGGCCGGTAAAAATTTGCTTGGCGCATTTCATCATCCGGTAGCGGTGTTGGCCGATCTGGATACCTTATCGACTTTGCCGCGTCGCGAGCGACAATCTGGATTCGCCGAAATCGTGAAATATGGTGTGATCCACGATGCCGAATTTTTTGCGCGTTTGAGCGCACAACAAACCGATTTGAATGCCGGTGAAACGAACGCGCTGCAATACGCGATCGCGCGCAGTTGCGCGATCAAAGCGTGGGTCGTTAATCAAGATCCGCGCGAACAAGGATTACGTGCGATCTTGAATTTTGGTCACACCTTTGCTCACGCGATCGAAACTGAGTTGGGTTACGGCGCGTGGTTACATGGCGAAGCGGTGGCGGTGGGGATGGTCTTAGCGACCAAGCTCGCACAACTGAGCGGACATTTACGCGAACCGGATTTGTTACCGCAGTTAATTCAGTTGCTGCGCGGATTCGAACTGCCCACCGCGTTACCTGCCTCGCTCAATCGCGAACATTTGCTGGCGCATATGGCGCTGGATAAAAAAAATATCAGCGCAACGCCGCGTTTTATTTTGCCGCTGCGCCTAGGCGAAGTGGCCATCGTCGATGGCATTGCCGGTGATTTGGTTTTGGCCGCAATGGCTTAAGGCTTTCGCTTTATACGCTGTTATGGCATCGTGCCGCGTGACAAACGCGGTCGCATGCAAAGCGCATCACTTATTTTTAGTATGTGACCACAACACACTTTCACTCACTGAGCGAGGTTTACGCCAATGGTTCAATCGGTCGAATTTCATTGTGCCACTGCCGCGCTCAACAAGCTCGAAGATGACATTATTCACCAGTGTCATTACGGTCGCGCGTTATTGTTAATTTTCGGACCGCCCGGATCGGGGCGCACACATTTTGCCGAGCGTTTGCGCGCGCAATTATCACGCAGTTTGCCCACCGCATTAGTCGAAGCACATCCCTTACTGTCGGATGAACAGTTAGATGCCGATGCGCTAACGCAATTGGGGCTACATCAACTCGCGGTGGGTCATCTCGATTTGAACGTCGCGGTGTCGCGCGCACCGGCCGGGCGGCGCGTATTAATTATCGACAATGCCCACGATCTGCATTTATCCATCTTGCGCAGTTTGGTTCATATCGCGGCGGCCGAGCGTGAGCGTGAAGATCCGCGTTTGCTCGTCATCATGTTAGGTGACGATATGCTGGAAGCGGCGCTGGCCGAATTTGAATTCGGCGGTTTAGTCGCGCAAGATCTGCACCGCGTTGCGATGCCCGCTTTATCATTAGACGATGCGCAACGTATGGCCACAGCATGGGCAGCGACATTGGGCGTTGCCGAACCGGACAAACAACACGTACGCGATCTTTTTTTGCGCGGTGCGGCCTTGCCGGGACCGTTTTTGGAGACCCTAGCGATGCAAACCGATCATCACGATCAAAATGATTACAACCACAATGAAGAGCGTGACGAGCAAGGTGACGAGACGTTGATGAGCGACGTTCGCCACGGCAGCGATGACGAAGAAGCACCGCGTCACGTCAATTGGTTAATGACGCCGCTGATTTTATTGGGCGTGCTGGTGTTGGCCTTGCTGCTGCTGTATCAAACGGAAATCAGCGCATGGATAAGCGGCAAGCCTGCCGCTTCGACAGTCGAAGCGGCGCGCACCGATCTGGCGATTACGCCAGAAAATGTTAATCCCGAGACCTCTGTCGCAGGTGATGCTGGTATTGAGGTTATTAGCACGCAAGCCGGGACGACCACGAACGAAACTATACCGCCGCCAACGACGCCGCAAACCGAAACTGCGTTGGTAGCAAACGAAGCGGTCGCGACGGTGCCGCAAGCCACCACATTGCCCCCCGTCGTTGAAGCTAAAACCACAACCGAAACGGCACCGGTGAAAATCGACACGCCTAAACCAGAAAGCGATAAAGCCGACAACACGCCCAAACCTAGCTCAAATTCCGATCGTTTCAGTGCCGATGAACAAGCCTTGTTGGCCATGAACCAACACCATTTTGTAGTGCAAATTGTGGCGCTGTCAGACGAAAAAGCGGTGAAGGCATTTAGCCAGCAAAACCATCTGAAAAAAGTGCGTATGTACCGCGCGAACCGCAATGGCCGCACGCTGTATTTCCTCGTACAGCCTGAATATGCCGATCACGCCGCTGCCGAAAAAGCCCGCGACGCATTGCCGGAAGCGGTGCGCAAGCACAAACCTTGGGTCAAGCAGCTTGGCGTGATCCAGCAAGAAATTCGTGGCGTAAAAGGCAAATAGTTTGACCACTAAGGTGCGGCATTGAAGGTGATGTCGCGCCGGATCTTCTCCTCGTGTTTCAGCTTTTAGACCGCTTGTTTGTGCCGTCTTAAATTTTCACGGCGTTAGTCATGACGTCGCCCCTTTGGTTCAGGAAACTTCATTGATGTCAGCTTTGCTTAAAAACGATCGTTATATTCGTGCGGCGCTACGCCAACCGGTCGATTGCACGCCCGTATGGATGATGCGTCAAGCCGGACGTTATCTACCCGAATACCGGGCCACCCGCGCCCAAGCGGGATCGTTTATGCAGCTGTGCATGAATCCAGAGCTGGCATGCGAAGTGACCTTACAGCCCTTGCGCCGTTTTGATTTGGACGCGGCGATATTGTTTTCCGATATTTTGACCGTACCCGATGCCATGGGCTTGGGATTGCAATTTGAAACCGGCGAAGGTCCGCGTTTCGAGCGCCCGCTGCGCAGCGCGGCGGCGGTGGCGGCGTTGCCCATCCCCGATCCGGAACGTGAAACGCGTTATGTCATGGATGCCGTGCGCACCATCCGCCGCGAGCTTGACGGTGCGGTTCCGCTCATCGGCTTTTGCGGTTCACCGTGGACCATCGCGACCTATATGGTCGAGGGCAGTGGCGCGAAAGAATACGCACACATCAAAGGCATGATGTATGCCGAGCCACGCACTCTGCATCAATTATTAGCCAAATTGGCCACCGCCTTAACCGCGTATCTGACCGCGCAGGTGTACGCCGGAGCGCAGGCGCTGATGATTTTCGATACGTGGGGTGGAGTGCTGACGCCGACGGCCTATAACGAGTTTTCATTGCGCTATATGGCCGAGATCATCGCCAACCTGCCACGCCAGCATGAAGGACAGCGGATCCCCATCACCCTGTTCACCAAAGGTGGCGGCGCGTGGCTGTCTGCGATGGCCGATACCGGTGCCGATATGTTGGGCGTTGATTGGATGACGCCGCTTTCGCAGGCACGTGCTGCGGTGGGCAGCCGCTGTGCGGTGCAAGGCAATCTCGATCCGGGCGTGTTGTACGGCACGCCGGATCGCATCCGCGCCGAAGTCGCCGCCATGCTGCAAAGTTATGGTGCCGGAAGCGGTCATGTCGCCAATCTTGGTCATGGCATCCACCAACACGTGGATCCGGAAAACGCCAAGGTCTTTGTCGATGCCGTGCATGAGTTGAGTGCCAGCTATCACCCATGATCCGGCTTGCCATTCAATCGTAGCTTCACAAGCACGGTCGGGCTTGGTTAAGCTCGCTCGACCATAACTGGTACGAGAGTACACGATGAGCACAGAACTTCGTTCGACCGTCAGCACCGCTTGCCTGCCGTTGTTGGGCGCGCAGCAGCGCGCGTTTACGCAGCAGCCTTACCCCAGCGCCGATATTCGCCGCGATCGCCTCACGCGTTTGCTTAAACTCATCAGCGAAAATCAGCAGCCGATCGCGGCGGCTATCGCCGCCGATTTCAGCTGCCGTCCAAACACCGAAACCCAGATCATCGAGATCTTTCCCTCGCTCGAAACCGTGCGTCATGCGCGTCGTCATTTGCGTCGTTGGATGCGCCCCAGCAAACATCGCGTATCACTGTGGTTCCAGCCGGCCAAAGTGCAAACGATTTATCAACCGCTGGGTGTTGTCGGCATCATCGTGCCGTGGAATTACCCGTTGTTTTTAGCGGTAGGTCCGCTGGCCGGTGCGTTGGCCGCCGGTAATCGCGCGCTGATTAAAATGAGCGAATTCACGCCCACCTTTAGCGCCTATTTTGCCGAATTGATCGCGCGTTATTTTGCCGCCGACGAAGTCGCCGTGGTGAATGGTGACGCCCATGTCGCACAAGAATTCAGTGCCTTGCCGTTTGATCACCTATTGTTTACCGGATCGACGTCGGTGGGCAAACACGTGATGCGCGCGGCGGCGGATCATTTAACGCCGGTGACCTTAGAGTTAGGCGGAAAATCGCCCACCATAGTTGCGGCGGATGCCATCAACAAAAGCAATTTAGCGAGTTTGATGGTGGGCAAATTATTGAATGCCGGACAAACCTGCGTCGCACCGGATTATTGTTTGATTCCGATCGGCAGCGAAAATACCTTTGTCGACGCGTGCAAAGCGGCGGCACAACGCCTGTATCCAGATGGCAAAAATAAAGACTACAGCGCCATCATCAATCCGCGTCAACTCGAACGATTAAACGCGTTACTGGATGATGCCCAAAGCAAGGGCGCGCGCATTATCAAATTGTGGCAACAAGACGATAGCGAGCGCCATTTGGTGCCGCGTTTAATTCTCGATTGTCATGACGAGATGCGCGTGATGCAGGAAGAAATTTTCGGTCCGATTATGCCGATTATGTCGTACCGCGCACTCGCCGACGCCGTGGCTTATGTCAACGCGCGGCCGCGTCCATTGGCCCTGTATTATTTCGGTGATCACCCCGGCGATATTGATTTAATTTTACATCACACGCACGCCGGTGGAGTGTGCATTAACGCCACGTTGTTGCACGTAGGACAAGAAAATCTCGGCTTCGGCGGCGTCGGTGCCAGCGGCATGGGGCATTATCATGGTGAAGCGGGATTTCGCACTTTTTCAAAAGCCAAAGGCGTTTATTTTCATTCCAAATTGTCTACCGTTCCTTTTATTCATCCGCCCTATACGCGCCTGACACAGTGGTTGTTAAAAATCATGATTGGGCGTTAAGCCTATGCGCCGTCGCCACTTTATTGTCGCTGCAACGACCAGTCTTGCAGCCGCGTTGGGTCTCGCTTACATCGCGTTACCGGGTGATGAGGTCGATGACAACGCCGTCGACTTACGCTGTTTATCGGCGCGCGACCAAGTTGTGCTGGCCGCATTATTACCGGTGATTTTGGCCGGTTATGTCGCACCGCAATCGCCGTTTCCGAACCCACTTGAACGACAACTCGTGGCCACGATTGACAACGCGATTGCGGTGCAATTACCGCGTGTGCAAGACGAATTGCGCCAGCTATTCGATGTGCTCGAAATCAATTTAGTGCGCGTGGTGTTTACGCATCAGGTGGCCAACTGGAACGAATTGAATTGGTCAACCAAACACGCGCTCTTGCTCGATTGGCGTGACAGCGCTTTGGCGCTTTTGCAAACGGCGTATTCTGGTTTGCATGATTTAATTTTAGCGGCCTATTTTATTGAAGACGCGCACTGGCCTGCGATCGGCTATCAACCTCCACCGGCGTTACGCGGATGAATGACTCGGCCTTTCATTTTGGATTTGAACACGATCGTTACCCTGACGAATGGCAACACATTAACGGCGAAACGTTATCCGAAAATAAAATAATCGACGTTGACATCGCCATTATCGGTAGCGGTGCCGGTGCCGGTATTAGCGCCGAAACACTGGTCAATGCCGGTTTCAAAATCGCGATTATAGAAGAAGGGCCGTTACGCACGGCCAAAGATTTCAAAATGCGTGAAGCGCAGGCGTATGCCGATCTGTACCAAGAAAGTGCGGCGCGCAAAACCAAAGATAAAGCGATCAATATTTTGCAAGGTCGCAGCGTTGGCGGATCTACAACAGTCAACTGGACATCGAGTTTTCGCACGCCGTCCGCAACCTTGGAGCATTGGCAATCCGTTTACGGCGTCGCACACCATTCGCGCGCCGAATTAGATCCGTATTTTGATCGCATTGGCGCGCGTCTCGGTATTGAACCATGGTCGGTGCAACCGAATGCCAACAATCAATTACTTGCCGAAGGTTGCCAGCAATTAGGTTGGAGCCATCGGGTGATCGCGCGCAATGTGCGCGGCTGTGCCAACTTGGGTTATTGCGGCATGGGTTGTCCGATGAACGCCAAACAATCCATGTTGGTGACCACGATCCCGTATGCCCTAAGTCACGGCGCGATTTTGCTATCGCGTTTAGGCGTCGAGCGATTAGTCGCCGATGGTCATCGCGTGGTGATGGCGGAAACGATCGCACGCGTCGTGGCGTTGGTGTAACGGTGCGCGCGCAGCATTTCGTCGTTGCCGCTGGTGCCATTGGATCGCCGTCGTTGTTATTGCGATCAACGTTAAAACAATTACATCCCACCACGGGGAAGCGCACATTTTTGCACCCAGTTGCGGTATCAATGGCGGTGTTTAAAGAAGAAATTTTGGCGTGGAATGGTGCGCCACAAAGTATTTACTCCGATCACTTTTTATTTCGTGATGGTCCCACTGGCGCCGCCGGATATAAATTGGAAGTGCCGCCTATTCATCCCGTGTTAGGCGCGGTGCAGTTGCAGCAACATGGTGCTGAACATCAGCGTTTAATGCAGCAACTAAAAAACATCCAAGCCACCATTGCCTTGTTACGCGATGGATTTCACGAACACAGCGTCGGTGGTACGGTTACGCTGGATAAATGGAACGATCCGGTGATTGATTATCCGATCAGCGATTACATTTGGCGTGGTTTACAAGATGCCTTATTGAGCATGGCCGAGTTGCAATTTGCCGCCGGTGCAGAAGCGGTGTTACCGCTGCATAAAGACGCGCAAATGTATCATTCATGGCGCGACGCACGGATCGCCATCAATGCGCTACCCATGAAAGCGCTGCGGATGCAGGTGGTGAGTGCGCACGTGATGGGCGGCTGTGCCATGGGCGAAAACGACGAACATTGCGTGACCGATAGTTGGGGGCGATTACGCGGCTATGACAATGTAAGCGTGCACGATGGTTCGTTATTTCCCACCAGCTTGGGCGTTAATCCGCAGTACACGATTTACGGGCTGACCTTGCGATTAAGTGAAGCCTTAGTACAACGATTAAAACCGACGTCGACGTGATTATTGCGCTTCATCTTCGAAGCGCAATCCGACACCTAAGGTTTCGATACGCATCACGCGCATCAGCAACACTGGTGGTTCTTCGCCGCATCCTAAATTGCCATGCAAGCGCACACGCACATTGCTACCGACGGGTAACTGGATCACACCATCAGTCACTAAAAAACAACCGGTGTCCGAAATATTGCGCGTATTCAAAATTACGCTGCTGCCATCGTCACGAAATACTTCGACTTTAAACGCCACCGGCAGTCGTTCGGCGCGCGGCGTTAATCCATCATTTTTGCGAAACTTGAACACGTCAGACACCGGCAAGTACAAGGGCTAAGGCTTTGGTATGATCTTGTAGCCCGTACACTCTCACAACGCAAGGTCTGCGATGAGCAAATCCGTCATCTATCCCGGCACATTCGATCCACTGACCAATGGCCATACCGATCTGGTCGAGCGGGCGTCGCGTCTGTTCGAACACGTCGTGGTTGCCGTTGCCGCGCACACCAGCAAAAAAACCTTATTCAGCACCGACGAGCGCGTCGACATGGCCAAGACCGTGCTACGCGGTTTCAACAATATCGAAGTAGTGGGCTTCGAAGGCTTACTGGCAGATTTTGCGCGTGCACGCGGCGCTTGTGCCTTTATTCGTGGATTGCGCGCGGTTTCTGATTTCGAATACGAATTTCAATTGGCCAATATGAATCGCCGTTTAGCCCCCGAAGTCGAAAGCATTTTTCTAACACCGTCGGAACATTTGTCGTTTATTTCATCGACCTTGGTGCGCGAAGTGGGGTTGCTCGGCGGCGATGTGTCACCGTTTGTTCATCCGGTGGTGGCGAGTGCCTTGAAAGCCAAAGCGGCTGACCGCTAACGAGTTGCCCACATGAGTTTAAAAATCACCGACGAATGCATTAACTGCGATGTGTGCGAACCCGAATGCCCGAATAATGCCATTTATCAGGGGCCGGAAATTTACATCATTGATCCAGAAAAATGCACCGAATGCGTGGGCCATTTTGATAAACCGCAATGCGTGCAAGTGTGTCCGGTCGATTGCATCCCGATGGGCTTGCCAGAGTCGCCTGCGGTGCTCGAAGCGCGTTACGAAAAATTAACCGGCAAAAAAATTTCGAAAATTTCCTAAAAATGTCATCGACATCGAAAACGTTAATCGAATGGCTGCGCGAAGCGCCGTTTACATTGACATTGGGATCGGGCTTTTTCGGCTTTTTTGCCCATTGCGGCGTGTTGCGCGCACTGCTCGATCACGATCTGCAACCCGCGCGTTTAACCGGTGCCAGCTCAGGGGCGTTAATTGCCGGTTGTTATGCCTCGGGATTGTCGATTGAACAGATCGAAGCGATTTTATTTACCATGAAGCGCGAAGCATTCTGGGATCCCGGTTGGGGATGGGGATGGTTAAAAGGCGAAAAATTCCGTCGTCAACTACGTCAAACGCTGGCCACGGATCAATTCGAACAGTGCCGTTTGCCGCTGCGTTTATCGGTTTACAATCAATCCACGCGCCGCACTGAAGTGTGGCAAAACGGCGACTTGGTGGACGCCATTTATGCCAGTTGTGCGCTGCCATTTTTGTTTCAACCTTTAACGCGTCATGGTATTCGTTTTTGCGATGGCGGCGTCGCCGATCGCCCTGCCTTACACGGCACATCCGACGATGAACGCGTATTGATTCATCACCTCGCCTCCAAATCACCGTGGCGTCGTCGCCATGATCCGGCGCTACAACCGCCGCAAAAAAACAACAGCACCACCATCGTGCTCGATCAGTTAACCCGCA
>CAZYUS010000001.1:42177-69250 GCA_964650615.1 uncultured Pseudomonadaceae bacterium
AGTCCATTCAAATTACACACCGGTCGCGACGCCTACGAACAAGCGCGCCATACAACCACCAATTTGTTGCATACCACGTGGCAACGCGTGTTGCGAAAAAGCGTTATTTGAAACGATAGAGATTGATTGCACCGCGATCGCTTTATCGACATTTACAAAACGTAATGGCCGAATTATTAAACCTCAAAAGCGATTGTGACGACGTTATTCCTCCAACATCGCACGCATGGCGGCGAGGCGGTCGGTGGCTAATTGTTTTTTATCATCGAGCGTTAATTTCTGCGCGTTGTCCCACGCCAGATCATCGCATGGCAGCTCGGTTAAAAAACGCGAGGGCTGACAGCGTATGGTTTCACCGAATCGTTTGCGGGTTTTACATAACGAGAACACGAGCGTTTGTTGTGCGCGGGTGATGCCAACATAGGCTAACCGACGTTCTTCTTCCACCGTATCGGCTTCGATGCTGCTGTGATGCGGCAAAATATCTTCTTCAACGCCGACCATATACACGTGCGGAAATTCCAACCCCTTGGAGGCGTGCAAGGTAAACAACTGCACTTCATCGACGTTGCCGCGTTCTTCAGCGGTTTGATCCATCATGTCGCGCAACATTAATTTGCCGACCGCTTCGGCGAAATCGCAGGGCGCTTGCGCATCGTTCAGTGATTTGGCGAGCCAGCCTAATAATTCCTGCACGTTGGCCCAGCGACCTTGCGCCACTTTCGGACTCGATGCGTTTTCATATAACCAACTTTCATAACCAACGGCGCGCAATAATTCATTAACCGACGCCACCGCATCACCGCGCTGACAAAAATCGCGGTAACGACTAAGCAGCTCAGAAAATTGCTTTAACGCGTTAAGCGGTCGGCCGCTTAATTCGTGTTCCAAACCGATCTCGCCGCACGCCGGTAATAAACCGACATGACGACGCTGGGCATACCAGCCCAATTTTTCCAAGGTGGTAACGCCGATCTCACGACGTGGCACATTGGCGATGCGCAAAAAGGCCGCATCGTCTTCATCGTTGACCAGCAAACGCAAATACGCCATCACGTCTTTGATTTCGGCCTTGGCGAAAAAGGATTGTCCGCCGGACAAGCGATACGGAATTTTTCGCTCCAGCAACGCTTTTTCAAATAAGCGCGTTTGGTGATTGCTGCGAAACAACAGGGCGAAATCTTTCCATTTGAAATTGCCACGAAACTTGCGCGCTTGCAATTCGTTGACCACGCGTGTCGATTCATCGTCATCATCGTTGCAGGTGATGACGCGCAACGATTCACCAAAATCTTTATCCGACCACAATTTCTTGTCGAAAACGTGAGCATTGTTGGCGATAAGGGCGTTGGCGGATTTCAGGATGCGACCACACGAACGGTAATTCTGCTCCAGCTTAATTACTTCCAGTTGCGGAAAATCGTGTTGCAACAGTTTTAGATTTTCCGGATTCGCGCCGCGCCACGAATAAATCGACTGATCGTCATCGCCCACCACCGTAAAGCGCGCTTGCACGCCAACCAGCGCTTTGACCAATTCATATTGCGCGATATTGGTGTCTTGATATTCATCGACCAACAAATAGCGCACTTTGTTCTGCCATCGCGTTTTGATGTCGGCGTGTTCGCGCATCGCGTGTACGGGCAGCACGATCAAATCGTCGAAATCCAATGCATGACAAGCGCGCAAGCCGCGTTCATAAGCGGTATACACTTTGGCGGCCACGTGCTCTTCTTCGTTAGCGGCGATGCTTTCGGCGTGGCCAGGTAAAATCAGCGCATTTTTCCAATTCGAAATAAGGGTTTTCAATCCCCATAAACGGTTTTTATCGGCCGCACCTAAATTGGCCGCGTCTTTGAGTAATTGCAACGCGTCGTCTTCGTCAATCAACGTAAAATTATTTTTTATGTTGAGCGATTTGTGTTCCTGACGAATGAAATTCAAACCCAACGTGTGAAAGGTCGAAACATTTAATGCCTGCGCCGATTCGCCCATCAATTTGCCCGCTCGTTCTTTCATTTCGCGCGCGGCCTTGTTGGTAAACGTGACTGCGAAAATATTTTCCGGCCGGTAACCAACATAATGCGTAAGGTGAGCCAACTTGTGCGTGATCGCCAGCGTCTTGCCCGAACCGGCACCGGCCAGCACCAACAACGGCGTGTGGATATGGTTAACAGCGGCAGATTGAGCGGGGTTTAAGGCGGCGCGTGACATGGCGGACTACGACGAAAAAATGGCAGGCCCGATTATCCTGATTTTGCGTTTCTTGTCGCGTCTTGACAGCGCGGTTTTATTGCCCACGCACATTGGTTTACACTGGCCGCCAGTTTTTTTGAACGGACTTTATTCATGCAGCGCCATCTCTTGCAATCGGGGCAGAACACGGTCGAATTTTTGTGCTATGGCGCGCATATCGTGTCGTGGCGCGTACAGGGACAGGAACAATTATTTGTCAGCAGCAAAGCGCAATTTCAACCGGGTATGGCGATCCGTGGCGGTATACCGGTTATTTTTCCGCAATTTTCGACACGCGGACATTTACCTCGTCATGGGTTTGCCCGCACGCAAACGTGGCAGTTACAGGCATTAGAACCGCAGCGTGCGCGCTTACGGTTAAGTGAGAATGCCAACACATTAAAACTCTTTCCGTTTGCATTTGACGTCGATTTTGAGATCGAACTTCGCGACGATGAATTGCGTTTACGCTTAACCGTTAGCAATAACAGTGACGACGTGTTCGACTTCACCAGTGCATTGCACAGCTACCTAGCGGTGAGCGATTTGGAAAACGTTCGCGTCAGCGGTATCGGTGATTGTAGTTATGAAGACGCACTGACCAAAAAACGCCGAATTTCCAGCGGTGACGACGTGCATTTTGATCGTGAAATTGACCGCATTTACCAATGTCATCAAACGCAATTACACGATGGTAGCGCGACGCTGTATTTAAGCGGTGATGGTTTTGATGACACCGTGATCTGGAACCCGCACGCCAGCGGAGCGGCGGTCATTAATGATCTGGGCAATGAAGAATGGCGACGCTTCGTCTGCATCGAAGCGGCCAACGTGCAAACGCGCATTGTGTTACCACCCGGTGCCAGCAACACCGCTACCCACACATTGCGTCGCCACCGCTAAAACGCGATTGACAGTGGCTTGTCGCCTTCGTAACACTACCGTCGTCATGCGCTGATGTTGTCAGGGACGAGGATAAAACAGCGCGACGTATCGTTCCCTAGTTTTCGTTTTCAATCCCACCACGCTAGGGGAGCCAATGTCATGTCCACTATTCCGCGCCAAGAACGCCACCCAGTGTATCCCGACGCCTTACGTGAAGACGAATTACAACACGTACACGCACGCCGCCAGCGTGCCGGTTGCAACACGACGCTCGCCCACAGCGACAACGTTTTTGTTGCGAACGGCGTGGGATTAAGCGGTGGCGGTATTCGTAGCGCCACCTTTGCGTTGGGATTAAGCCAAGCACTGGCGCAAGCGCGTTTGTGGGCCAAAGTCGATTTTCTTTCTACCGTGTCTGGCGGTGGTTATTTCGGTGCCTTTCTTGGCCGTTTATTTCAGCAACAAGGCAGCGTCAGTGACACCGAAAAGGCGTTGCAACAAGGCAAGGGCGTTCATCACTTGCGATTGTTTGGTCGCTATTTAGCGCCCGGTGGCCGTGATGACGCATGGGCCGCTGCGGCGCAGATGTTGCGCAATTTATTTTTTCTGCAAGCGCTGTTTTTTTTCTTCGCCGTTGCCGGTGCCACCCTTGCGGTGTTGCTGACGCATATCGCGCGTGACTGGACCGTGGTGCAAGCCTTTGGTCGTCATTTACCGCCGGTATTTTTTCCGGCAACGTTGTTAGTGTTGCCGTTGTTATTTACCTCGCTTTTTTATTTTTCTTTGTCGGTCAACGGTGGCGATTTTTCGCGTACAGCGGTGCGCGATAGCGGCCTTAAAACGGTCGCCTATTTTATTTTGCGCAGCGTAATGACCTTGTGTTTCTCCGTGTTGTTATTGGCACCGCTGGCGGCGGTCGGCGAACAATCGCGTTTAGGACTGCAACATGTCAGTCAACTCATGTTGAGCGGATTTGCTCCTGCGCTCTTTATCTTTATGGCTTTGGCGACCGGTTTTTATTGGTTGCCACAAAATGAGTGGGTGGTTTCGTCGTGGCGTATGCGGGCCACGCGTTCGTTGCGTTGGCTGTTGTTGTTATGGGTTATTTGCGCCGTGGCAGCCGGTTTGGATTATCTCGCCTTTCAGTGTCTTAGTTTTATAAAAAAACTGTCACCCGATGCGATCAAGCCGTTGCTGATGCAGGGAATCAGTGCGTTACTGGGCGGCAATATTTTGATTACATTAAGTCAGCGCGTTTTACAAAGTCTGAATGCTAAAACAGATTCATCGCATCGTTGGTCGGCTATTTTGCTCACCTTTGTCGTCGCCGCGATCGCCGGTGCGATTTTGTTTTGCTTTATCTTGATCGCGTTTATTTGCGCGCACGCCGTCAGCTTTAATCAACACAATGAATGGTCGTTGCATTATTGGCGTTTATTGGGTTTGTGCGCGCTGGCGCTAGTGGCGGTGGGCAGTTTGAGTACATTGGCCAATTACACTTCGATGCACGGTTTTTATTTTTCGCGTTTAAAGCGCGCGTGGTTGCGCGCCGCGACCTGTGATAAAGCGCCCGACCGCGTCGCAACGCTTAATGACAGTCAGATCGATGACGACGTGGCAATCGCCGATTACACGCCGCAATCTGCGGGCGGCCCGCTGCACTTAATCAACTGCACCATTAACGAAACCGTTGGCCAAGACACCGGGCTTTATCAAGCCGATCGGCGCGGTTTGGCGCTTTGTGTTAGCGCGCATGTCGTGAGTGTTGGTGCACGTCATCACTTGCTGCGACCGTGGCAAGATAGTTGCGCGTTTTCACGCTTTCAATTATTCGGCGCATCGCATCAACTTGGCCCCGATGGTTTGACGCTGGGACGTTGGGTGGCCATTTCAGGTGCGGCGTTTTCGACCGGACTAGGACAGGCGACGCGCTGGTATTACGCGCTCATCGCCGCCAGTTTGAATGTGCGTTTGGGATTTTGGTGGCGCGCACGAAAAAACGCCGCATTAAGTGTCTTCAAACCACGTTTGCCTTGGCAGTTACTGCAAGAATCGTTTGGTATGTTTCGTGGCACGGGTGACGCGCATTGGTACTTAAGCGACGGCGGTCATTTCGAAAATATGGCCGGTTATGAGTTAATTCGTCGCCGCTTATCTCGCATCGTGATCGTCGATGCCGAATGCGATGGCGATTATCAATTTGGCGGCATGGCTAATCTGGTGCATAAAGCGCGTTTGGATTTTGGTGCCGAGATCCGTTTTTTAAGCGACGATGAGATCGCGCAGTCGTTCGGCGGCGCGTGGCAGAAAAAAGTGGGCAGTTTAACGGCGTTGAGCAAAAACGGACGCGAGGGCGGTGCTGGCGTGCGTGCGGCGATCGCCCGCGTGATCTATCACGACAACGATGAGGCGTTTGACACGGTGTTAGCGCGTAACGCGCATTGGCTGCTTTATATCAAGCCCGTCGTCACCGGCGCAGAATCACTGGATATCACACAATATAAAAACGAAAACGTAAGCTTTCCGCAACAAACAACCATCGATCAGTTTTTTGATGAACGGCAGTGGGAAGCGTACCGCAAATTAGGCGAGATCACCGGCACTGAATTAGCCGCCTTAATCGACGAATTTTTAGTGGATTAAATTCAAACCGGTAGGAGCGCCTTTAGACGCTCCTACAAAAACGGTTAGCGCGTGACGCGCACCACACAACGGTCGGCGTTTAAATACGGCACCGTTAACGGAATGATCTCGGCGTGCAACGACGACGATAACTGAGCTTTTTCTTGCGCCGCCGATTGACTCTTCATCGCCAACCATTCGCCATCTGGCGCTAATAAATGGTCGGTTAACGCAATAAAATTATCCAACTCGGTAAACGCGCGACTGGTGATTTGCGCAAATTGACCATGATAATCTTCGACACGACTTTGCACCGGCTCGATATTGTCGAGCTTTAACTCATAGGACATCTGGCGAATAAAGCGAATCTTTTTATTATTCGAATCCAGCGCGACCACTTTCACGTGCGGCCGCACAATCGCCACTGGCAGCGCCGGAAAACCCGGACCCGTACCAACGTCCAATAATTGCGGTCCCGTGATCATTGATGCGATCGACAATGAATCGAGGATATGCAAAATCAAGGCTTCGTCGTGGTTGCGAATCGAGGTTAAATTAAACGCTTTATTCCATGTCATCAGCGCGTCGAGTAAAGCGAGCAATTGATCACGCTGTGTTGGTTCAAGGCGCAGCGCCAGTTGTTCTGCGGCGGAATTCAGGGTGTGAGATAACGACATAGCGTGGGTGACCATTCATGATTTGACAGGCGCAACACAAACGGAAACGAAACTCCGCGAATCCTAAGTATGCGGACTTTAGGATTCGTTCGTCCTCAGCCTGTCGCGGGACAAATTCGATGTAGAAAAAATGCAACCGGTTACGCAATTTCTTTTAACAAATTGCCTTTTTTCAAATGCACCAACAACAATGAAATCGCCGCTGGGGTAATGCCGGAAATGCGCGATGCCTGACCGATGGTTTCCGGTTGATGGCGATTTAATTTCTGCACCACTTCGGACGATAAACCAGTGACGGTGGCGTAATCCATTTCGCGCGGTAGTCGCGTTTTTTCATAACGCGAATTTTTGTCGATTTCTTCTTTCTGGCGATCGATATAACCGGCGTACTTGATCTGGATCTCGACTTGCTCGGCAACGCGTTCGTCGTCGACGCCGTCACCCATGGCTTGCATCAAAGTGGCGTAATCCATTTGCGGGCGTCGCAACAGTTCTTCGGCGCGGTATTCGCGTTGCAAAGGGTTTTCAAAATGCGGATTTAATTGTTCGGCGGTTGCGCTTGATGGCAATACAAAGGTGCTGTGCAGGCGCGCCAATTCGCGTGCAATAGCGTCGCGTTTGGCGCTATGGGCAGCCCAGTGCGGGTCGCTGATTAACCCCAGTTCGCGCGCTTGTTCGGTTAAACGTAAGTCGGCGTTGTCTTCACGCAACAACAAGCGATATTCGGCGCGCGAGGTAAACATTCGATAGGGTTCTTGCGTGCCGTTGGTGGTTAAGTCATCGACTAAGACACCGAGATATGCTTGATCGCGACGCGGGCTCCATGTGTCTTTGTCTTGTGCTTTGCGCGCCGCGTTAATGCCGGCCAATAATCCTTGTGCTGCCGCTTCTTCGTAGCCAGTGGTGCCGTTGATTTGGCCGGCAAAAAACAAACCATCAATAAATTTACTTTCGAGCGTGGTTTTCAAATCGCGCGGATCAAAATAATCATATTCGATGGCGTAACCGGGGCGCACGATGTAGGCGTTTTCGAAGCCCTTAATCGAGCGCACGATGTCGATTTGCACATCAAAGGGCAACGATGTCGAAATGCCATTGGGATAAATTTCGGTGGTGTGCAAACCTTCCGGTTCAATAAAAATTTGATGCGTTTCTTTATCGGCAAAACGCACGATTTTATCTTCTATCGACGGACAATAACGCGGACCGATGCCTTCGATTTGACCGGAATACATCGGCGAACGATGCAAATTGGCACGAATAACCTCGGCGGTTTTGGCGGTGGTGTGGGTGATCCAGCACGAGAGTTGTTGCGGCTGTAAAGCGCGCGACCCTAAAAACGAAAACACCGGTGTCGGGTTATCGCCGGGTTGTTCTTGCAACCCAGAAAAATCGATCGAGCGTCCGTCGATGCGCGGTGGTGTGCCGGTTTTCAAGCGGCCAAAGCGAAACGGCAGTGCGCGCAGTTTATTGGCCAGCGCGATCGACGGCTCATCACCGGCGCGACCGCCGGCATACCGCTGTTCGCCAATATGAATCAGCCCCTGCAAAAACGTGCCAACGGTCAACACCACTTGGCGCGCTTTAAATTGCAACCCCATCTTGGTCACGACGCCGGCGACGCGTTCGCCGTCCATGATCAAATCATCGACCGGCTGTTGAAACAGCCATAAATGTGGTTGGTTTTCCAAGGCCTGGCGGACAAAGGCTTTGTATAACACGCGGTCGGCTTGCGCGCGCGTGGCCCGCACGGCGGGGCCTTTCGAGGCATTAAGGGTGCGGAATTGAATGCCGGCAGCATCGGCCGCACGGGCCATGACTCCGCCCATGGCGTCAATTTCTTTCACCAGATGGCCCTTGCCAATGCCGCCGATCGCCGGGTTACAGCTCATCTGGCCCAGCGTTTCGATGTTATGCGTCAGCAGCAGGGTGTTGACGCCCATGCGGGCGGCAGCGAGCGCGGCCTCGGTGCCGGCATGGCCACCACCGACGACGATGACATCGAAATTTTGCGGAAAAATCATGGCGTTGGCACTCGATTCTGGGCCTAAAAATGGGCGCGCGATCTTACCTAGCTGCGGCTAAAAATTGAACAGTCGCCGAGGCCTTTTTGACCGCCAAAATAGCTAACCCGACACACCTCAGACGGTGTTGCTACGTTAGGATACAAATGTTCAACAAAGCGCTACTGAAGTCACCGAGTCAGTGCTGTTACTCTCGCCGCTCGCTTTTCGCCTTCGCGGTTTGCTAGGAAAACTGATATGAAACTGAAACCCACCCTCATTTCCATGGCCTTGGTGGCCGCTTACGGTCAAGTCGGCAACGCCGTCGAATTGGCGAACTTCCACGTTGATGGCGCGGCCGCGATGCCATCGCTGGTGCGCTTTCACGCCGATGCCTTGGCCGTGGTGCCGCGCGGCGTCGCCAAGCAAGAATGGCAAAGCGCGGTCGCGGCGCAAAATCATTTGGCGCGACTGGTTAAATTGGGCCAACTGTCGCCCGATGCGCTGGTTGGTCTTGATTTACGCCGTGTGCATGACACGGGTCGGGGCGCCATCGTGGTGCGTTACGGCCAGAAAGTCGGCGGTATTCCGGTGTTTGGTAGTGAAATGGCGGTGGTGATGAATCGCCAACACCAATTAGTGGCGACGTCCGGGCAATTATCGGATGAGGTGGCAAAAAAACTGAAGCAAACGGAGGCTCTGCGTGACGCCGAGTTCCGTTTGTCGGCGGCCGAGTTAAGTCGCAAAGCATTTGTCGAATTGGGCGGCAAACCCACCTCGGTCAGTTCAACGGCCGCGAAGAAGGCCGGTCGCGTGCAACACACCATCGCCAGCGATAATGACATCAACTTGCAGCGCGGCCACAGCGAAAAAGTGTATTTCGCCAGCGCCAAGGGACTGATCCCCGCCTATCGCGTCGAGCTGCAAACCGCGCGCAAAAATGTGCGTAGCCATGATGCCTACGCGTTTGTCTACTCGGCGCACGATGGCGAGCTATTGCTGCGCAAAAACCAGACTCAGAACGAAAGCTTTGGCTATCGCGTATTTGCCGACGCCAGCGGTGGTTATCCTTGGGATGGCCCGCAAAAACGCGACGGTCACCCGCATCCAACTGGCCTGAAAGGGGCGAACTATAAGCCTGACTTCTACCCACCCGAGTTAGTGGTGTTGGAAAAAGGCCCGATCAGCACCCCCGACCCGTGGTTAGCCGCCGACGCCACCTCAACCCGTGGCAATAACGTCGACGCTTATGTCGATCAAACCGGAGCCGACGGTTATCAAACCGGCGATGTGCGTGCTATCGCGACTGCTATGGTCGGTGGCGGCAAAGGTTTTGATTACGTGCTCGATACCACCATCGCCGCCAACGCCAACGACAGTCAAAAAATGGCCGCAGCGACGGAGATGTTCTACGTCACCAACTGGCTGCATGACGATTTCTACGGACATGGTTTTGACGAAGCCGCCGGTAACGCGCAAATCGACAACAAAGGGCGCGGCGGATTTGGCAACGATCCGCTGCTTGCCGAAGCGCAGGACCAAAGCGGTTTTAATAACGCGAATATGTCGACGCCTTCTGACGGCGAATCACCGACCATGCAGATGTATCTGTACACCTTCGCCGGTGACAGCCAATTGGTGGTGAACTCCCCCGCCATGGATCCGATCGCTGCCACCACTGCTAGTTTCGGCCCTGATCGTTATTCACCTATTACGGCGGATTTGGTGTTGCTTACCGACGGTGTCGTCGGCACCAAAGATTCCAATGGTGAAACCATTACCGGTACCGTTAACGACGGTTGCGAAACCCCCACCAATGCGGCGGCGTTAAGCGGCAAAATTGCCCTCATCGAACGCGGCCTGTGCAATTTCACCGTCAAAGTGAAAAACGCCCAGACCGCCGGTGCCGTGGCCGTGGTGATGTACAACAACACCGCCGACGCCATGATCGCTATGGGTGGTGATGACACGTCGATCAGCATTCCGGCCATCGGTATCAACCAATCCGATGGCAACGCATTAAAATCTGCTAACGCCAACGTCACCGTCAGTGAGCCAAAACCGTCGCGCGATTCGTCGTTCGACGCACTCACCATTGCCCACGAATGGGGCCATTACATCACCAACCGTATGATCGGTGATGGTTGGGGCTTAGGTAACAATCAAGGCGGTTCCATGGGCGAAGGTTGGGGCGATTTCCATGCGCTACTGTTGACCGTCGAAGAGCAGGATCTCAGCGCGACACCGGCCGGTTGGGCGGCCAAATTCGCCATGGGCGGCTATTCCGATCAGGGCAAAGCAGCCAATGATGTGTATTTCAGCGGTATACGCGGCGTGCCGTACACCACCGATATGGATGCCACCAATGGCAACCCGCTGACGTTCAAATACATCGAAACTGACCCTGAAGTGCACGGCTCCGGCACCTTCTGGGCCACCGTGCTGTGGGATTGCTACGCCGGTTTGCTCAATACCGCTGGTGTAAGCTTTAGCGAAGCGCAAAACCGTATGAAGGATTACCTCGTTGCCGCGTATGCCGCGACACCGGCGAATCCAACCTTTACTGAAGCGCGCGATGCGTTGTTATCGGTAGTGCGGGCGTCCAATGTCGACGATTACCGCACCATGTCGTTGGCGTTTGCCCGTCGCGGCATGGGCGTCGGTGCCGTGGCACCTGATCGTTTTAGTTCCGATCACAAAGGCGTAGTTGAGAGCTTTAAAACATCCGGGGACGTTAGCTACAGCAATGTTGCCATGACGCTGACCAAGGACGTGGATGAAGACGGCGTCCTCGATATTGGTGACGAGGCCGACGTGACTTTTACGGCCACCAGCAGCGGTTTCGTTGACTTAAGCAATACCAGTGTCAGTTTGACCGCCACCGGTGTGACCGTGGATGGCGTCGAAGCGCTTGGGGCAATGGCGGTCGGTAGCAGCAAGAACGGCAGCATCCATGTGACCCTGAACACCGCGACGTTTGCGCAAGACACCACGTTTACCCTAAAAGCCAGTGACAGCGCCATTGATGCAGCGGTCAGTGCTGCGACCACCTTTAATCGCGTGCTGCATTATGACTTGACGGCCAACTACACCAACAACGACGGCGGTAATAACGTTTTCGTGGATTGGACGCAAGATCGCGCCATTGGTGATGCCAGCGCTGCGATTAGTCTTGCTAAAGCGAGCAATAACTACTACTTCGTGGTTCCAGATACTGCTGTGCGTTCCGACATCCGTTTGGTCAGCCCGGAATTTACCGTGGCCACGGCCGATCAACTGACGATCACGTGGCAGCAAGCTTATAGCTTCGAAGCCAGTGATCCGGGTGACGGTACGGTGCGTTATTGGGACGGTGGTGCGGTGGAATACAGCGTCGATGGCGGCGCTTGGGTCAATGCCGACAAGGCGCTGACTCCGACTATGGACAAAACGATTTTCCGTTCCGCAACTGATCCAGATAGCAGCAGCGTTTTAGGCAACACCAAGGGCTATTCGGGTGTTAGCTCGGGCTTTCCGGCCCTGCAAACAGCGACTCTGAACTTAAGCGGTAAGGGGTTGGGCGGTAAAAACGTTCGTGTACGTTTCCGCGCAGGAAGCGACGCCAGTGTCGGTGACAAGGGCTGGTATATTGATAACGTTAGCGTTAGCGGTGCCAGCAACAAGCCCTTCAGTGTGCAAGTCGTTGACGGTAGCGCCGGTGCTGCACCTGCCGCCGCGACGGTTGCGGCTTTGGCGGCGGAGTTCACCATTCCCGCCAGCGCCAGCAGTGTAACCGTGCCGGTAAAATGGACGGCTACCAGTGGCCAATTTGTTACCTCCTACAGCTTGTTGGTCGATGGAGCGGTGATCGCGACGACACCGTACACCCCCGCCAGTGGTGCGATGGACATCACCACCAACTACACGGCGAACAGCGAAGGCAGCAAGCAATTCGCCATTCGCTTGTGCAATGGCTCGGTGTGCGCCGACAGTGCCTCCGTTAGTACCACGATCAAGAAAGAAAAATCGTCGGGTGGCGGTGGTGGTGGCGGCAGTTCGCCGTTACTGGCGTTGTGGCTGTTGCCGTTGCTTGGTCTGCTGCGCAAACGCCAACGCTGAGTCGTTGTAGCAGGACAGCAAAAACCGCCTTCGGGCGGTTTTTGTTTTAATGACGTCCGCATTCTGGCTACGAAACCGCGTCACAACGCTACAAAACGACACAGCGCGGCGCGATAGTTTGTTGCTACGATCGGGACGGACTGTTTTCGGGAGGATTTTTTTATGACATTACGTTGGCTAGCCGTTTCAAGTCTGTTGCTGTTAACGGCGTGCAGTACACCCGCGCCGACGGTTGCCGAGGCGCAACCGCAACCGGTGTGCAGTGCGCCGCCGCCGGTACACGATATCTGGGCGCTCGCGCCGTTGTTAAAAAAGCAGGGCAAAATTGATGACAGCATGACGCGTGAACAGCAAGAGGCCATCATTCGCGACGACATCCGTCAAACCAATGAACGTTTTTTGAAGTGCAAAAAGTAAGGGAACGAAATGAAAATCGTTAAATGTTTTACCTTAGGTTTAATGCTGCTTGCCATGACGGTGGTAAGCGCCAAAACCACGCAACAAACGCCGCAAGATCCAGGTGTGGTCAATCGTGAACGCATCGCTTATTGGTTACAAAAAAATAACCAATTACGTGCCGATGCCAGCGCCGAAGCAACCCAGCGCGCCGTCGATCAATTTATCGGTAAGCTCAACACGGCACCGGCCAAAATCAGTGGTGAATTAAGTCAGGCCAAGCGTCGTTTAAGCGCCAAAATTCAAGCCGCTCCGGCGCGCAATAAAAGCGCCAATAAAACCGTGAAAGTGTTGGCGGTATTGATTGATTTTCCGGATCTGCCGTACAACAACAATCGCTTAACATCGTCTGATACGGGGATGTATTACGCCGATTATAATCGCCAACATTATTACGACATGATGTTTGCGACCAGTGGTTATGCCGGTCCGAGTGGACAAAATTTGAAAACGGTTTATCAGTATTATCAAGGTGAATCGGGCGGCAGTTTTTTCTTTACCGGTAATGTGTTTGATTGGGTGACGGCCGATCACAATGCCGCTTATTACGGTGCGCACGATGGCGATAACAAAGACGCCAAGGCCGAAGATCTGGTGAAAGAAGCGGTGGAAAAAGCGGTCGCTGCAAACAGCATCAATCTGGCCGATTACGATGTTGAAGATCCTTACGATTTAGACGCCGATGGCAATATTGCCGAAGCAGATGGAAAAATCGATCACGTTATCGTATTCCACTCCAGTATCGGTGAAGATTCCGGCGGTGGTGTGTTAGGTGATGATGCGATTTGGGCGCACCGTTTTTTTGTTGACGCGACAGCCGGTGGCTACACCATCGGCAGCACCGGCAAAAAATTATACGGTTACACCATTCAGGCGATTGATTCGGCCATCGGTGTCGTGTCACATGAATTTGGTCACGATCTGGGTTTACCGGATGAATATGACACCGCGTATTCGAAGATGGGCGAACCCGTAGGGATGTGGTCGATTATGTCGGGCGGTAGCTGGGCCGGTATTTCGATTGCCGGTGCTGAACCGACATCGTTTTCGGCGTATGCGCGCGATTTTTTGCAAGACAATCACGGCGGTAATTGGATTAATCAGTTAACGCACAGCGTTGATTCATTAAAGACGGCAGCGCAGACGATTAATTTAATCGACACCAACACCCACACCGGTGTGAATCAAATCCAAGTGGACTTACCGGGACCGCAGTTGGAATTCAAACCGCCTTATGCTGGATCGTTTCAATATTATTCTGGCATGGGCCACGACAAACATAACGCGCTGCAATTCAGCGTGACGGTGCCAAGCAGCGCCAATCCGAAATTAACCATGAAAGCGCATTGGGATATCGAATCCGATAACGCCACTGGCAGCAATGCGTGGGATTATATCCGCGTTTATGCCAACAACACGGCATTAAGCGGCAATCAAACGGTGGATAGCAGCTCGCATCTTTTAGGTTTAGATAAATTTATTTCTGGCAAATCATTAGGCCGTGTCGGCGCTGAAGGAACGCTCGGCTGGTTGGATACCGAGTTTTCGTTAAGTGCGTTTGCTGGCCAAACGGTGACGATTAAAATTGAATACGTGACCGATCCGGCGGTTAACGGATATGGTTTCGTTGCCGATAATATTCGTGTCGTGTCGGATGCGGGCGAAGCGTATAGCGATAACGTCGAGACGGCCGATAAAGCCACCTTGAATGGCTTTGAACGTGTCGGCAATACGCGTACTGGTTTGGCGCAAAATTATTGGCTGCAATTGCGTAGTCCGCACGCCAATGATAATGCGATGACGGCAGAACAACTCGACGCCGGTGTGTTGTTGTGGTTTAACAATCCGAATTACACTGACAACAATGTTGGCGATCATCCTGGCTATGCCTTTATCGGTGTCGTCGATGCCGATCAAACGTTGATGAAAAGCGGATTAACCACGCTTGATTCAGGACGCCAAGTGCGCGACGCCGCATTTAGTCGTTACACGCAAATGAGTGGCCGCAGTGGCGACACGCATCTCGACGCTAATCCTGAATTCAATGACGCTAACGATTACAGTTCACCAACTGCGCCCGAAGCCGGTTTGGTGTTACCGAAATTAGGCGTGCGCTTTAGTGTGAGTGAACAAGCAAGCGACAGCACCACCGCGAAGATCGTGTTAACGGCTACGGCATTGGCGCTGGACGCGAATTTCACTTCGGTGGCAAACAGTCGCAGCGTGACGTTCAGTAACACCAGCGTGGGTGGTGTCGGTGCATTGACCTATACATGGGATTTCGGTGATGAAAGTGCGGTTAGCCACGAGATGTCGCCGGTTCACACCTATGCCGCCGATGGCAGTTACACCGTTACGTTAACGGTCACTGACAGCGAAGCGACCAGCAGCGTCAAATCGCAAACGGTGAACGTCGCTGCCTCGCCAGTAGTGGCCTTGTTTAACGTCACCAAATCGGAACGCACGGTGACGTTTACTAACGGCAGCAACGGTGGTGTTGGCACCTTAACGTATTCGTGGAATTTTGGTGATGGCAGTGCCGTCAGCAGCAGTGCTTCACCGTCGCACACCTACAGTGCCGATGGCAGTTACACCGTTACGCTGACGGTGACCGATAGCGAAGGTAGCAGCGATGTGTTTTCACAAACGATTGCGGTTGCTGCAACGCCGGAAGATGACGATGATGAAGGCGGCGGGGGCGGTGGTAACGTGGCCTTGCTCACGTCTTTATTGTTGGCATTACTGAGCGCCGCGCGTCGTCGTCAGTAATCGTTGCAAGAAAAACAAAAACCGCCGAAAGGCGGTTTTTGTTTTTGTGTTATTCACGGCGGGTTTTAAATTAAATCAACCGATGTCGTTTGCAAGGCGCGCACGTCGATGGTTTGTGCGCCATAAAAATTCACGGCGTCATTGCTTTGGGGATCATCTAACTCCGCGTCGCATGTCCACGCCACGGTGTAAATACCCGATTCGATAAATCCGATGGTGAATTGATAGGTATTGTCGTTGCTTAAGATCACATTGGCACTGCTTAAGGGCTGATCGCCGCTGCCGCCGATATCATCCACGTTAGGTGCCACGACACCGTTGCGATACAAATACACCGCACCGGTTTCATCCGTATCACAATGCGCTTGGATCAACGCTTGTGCCACCGTGCCTTGCACGGTGCCGACTTGCAGGTTATCCACCAAACGCAGCACCGGTTTAAGTTTGTATTCAGCGCCCGATTGCACCAGCGAATGGCGCACATCGAAATCAATGGTGAAGTCGGCACGACCGCCTTGTGCTAGGGTAAATCCGTTATTAAGTTTCAAACCGGTTTGCGCACTAGAAGGGATCTCCAGTTCGTGTGACAAACCGTTTTTATCGACGAAATAGGTATCAAGATCGGACTCCGTATCGACCTGCAAACGGATCCACTGGTAGTCACCGGCGGTTAATTCAAAATTGGTCAGCAAGGGCGCAGAATTGCCCCCAGTTTGCGCCAGCAAATTAATTTTTTTGGCGGGCGTAAAGGACTCAGCGATGCGGCCATCCGGTCCTTGCATTTCAATACCGCTGAATTGCACCCACACTTCACTGGCGTCGTCGATCGGTGCATCGACCATATTTAAATTGAGTCGCGCGGTCAGCGCTTCGTCACCGCCGCTGCCACTGCAGGCGGTCAGTACGGCGGTGATCAGCATCGCTAGCGGTTTACGCATATCGCTCTCCTTCCTAAGCGGTACATCATCCCTTGCTCAGTATAGCGATGCCGATCATTTATGGTCGCTCGCGTTGCGAGCCTGTGAACGCGATCACGCCACCGCGCGCACCACGGCTTTGGCAAACGCCTGCTCCAGATCGGCGATTAAGTCGTCGCCATCTTCGATGCCCACGCTCAAGCGCATCAGCCCTTCGCGTATGCCGCTGCTCTGGCGCGTTTGCTCGTCGAGTACGCGATGAGTCAATCCGGCGGGATGTTGGATTAACGTGTCCACCGACCCTAACGACACCGCTGGCGTCATACGCTTAACCGCCTGCATGACCGTGGCCGCTGCGTCGTAACCGGCCTTCAACTCAAATGCCAACACGCAACCGGGACCGCGCATTTGTGGCATCAAGGTGTTGTGTAGACCGGGGTAGTACACCGCTTTGACGGCACTATGGTTTTGTAACCATGCGGCCAGACGTTGGGCATTGGCTTGTGCCGCTTCCACCCGCAACTTCAGGGTCGGTAAACCGCGATGCAGCAAATACGCCGCCAGCGGATGCAACAACGCACCGGTGCCGACGCGCACTTGACGCAAGGCTTTAGCGTCGGCTTCGGAGCACGCCACCACACCGGCGATGACATCGCCATGGCCACCGATGAACTTGGTCGCCGAATGCAAGACGTAACGCGCGCCATGACGCAGCGGATTTTGCAAGATTGGCGTGGCAAAGGTTGAATCGACCATCACCGGCACGGTGCCGGCGGCCTTGACCACTTTTTCAATATCGACCAGATCCAACGTCGGATTGGCCGGCGTTTCGATAATCACCAGCGCGGTATCGGCATTGACCTGCGCCGCGATGTCATCGACACCGACCCAGCGCACCGGCAAGCCCAACAAATCGCAACTGAGCAAATGATCGCTAGTACCGTAGATCGGGCGCACCGCCAACACATGGTTGCCCGCCGCTTTGCGTGCCAACAGCACGGCGGTTAAGGCTGCCATGCCGGTGCTAAAGGCCACCGCAGCTTCCGCGCCTTCGAGCGCCGCCAAGCCTTGTTCGAAGCGGGCCACCGTCGGATTGTACAAACGCGCATAAACCGGATTGGCCGCCTCGGCGTCGCCGTTAACAAAGGCGTCGAGACTGGCGGTTCCAACGGCCAAATCGTTGATGGGATAGGTGGTCGATAAGTCGATGGGCAGCGCGTGGACGCCCAAGGTTTTAAGGTCGGCGCGACCGGCATGGACGCAAAGCGTGGCAGTTTTCATGGGAGTTCCTCCGAAAAGACGGCAGCGATCCTAGATAATCTGTGCTTAAATAAACTTCTAGCCGCTATCTATTCGGATATTTCTAAAATGGTTGCATTAGATGCCAATGACCACGCTATTTTGCAGGTACTGCGAAAGAATGCGCGGCTGTCCAACAAAGACCTCGCACGCAAAGTCGGCATGGCGGAATCGACCTGTTTGGAGCGAGTGCGTCGTCTCGAACAGCGTGGCGTGTTAAGTGGCTACCATGCCGAATTCAACGCCAAGGTGCTTGGCATCGCGGTGCAAGCCATGATCGTGGTGCGCTTGACCAAGCACAGCAAAGGTGTGGTCGAGAGCTTTCGCGAACATCTGCTCGGTCTGCCCGAAACGCTGCAAATTTTTCACGTCGCCGGAGCCGACGATTTTCTGGTTCACGTCGGCGTGCGCGATCCGGATCATCTGCGTGAACTGGTGATGAGCAAATTTATCGAACGCCCCGAAGTCGCGCACATTCAAACCGAATTAATTTTCGAACAAGTCCGTTCGATGCAAGTGCCGGTAACGATGATAAGCGACGAATAAATTTAATGAAGCTTTTCGCGTAACGCCGCTACAGAAAATTAATCGTTAACAGAAATAAGTTTCGTAGAGACAATTCATGAATTGTCCACGCCTTCACAACAACATAAACGCGAATTTCATTTTGCCATCACGGTAAATTTTCTGCTCAACCGATGGCCTTGATCATCTTGTATCACCAACCAATGATCACCACCTTCTGGATTTACCATCTGTTGATGAAAATGACGGGTCTTGCCGATAAATTGATCGTCGATATGCCAAAACAACGTGGCGTTTTGTTCGCGATGGACGGCTTCAAAAATTACGCGCGACGTTGCGCCATCGAGATCGGCAGGAATAAAAACGCGGCTGCCTTCTTGCGGGTATAACAAACCGATCGGTTGGTCGTCATTAGGGGCGTTGCAGCCATTTTTCCATTTTGGCAAGGGCCGGTAATCAGGATGGTGGCGGCGATAAAAATATTCCCACGCCGGTGGCAACACAAACCAACTTTCGCTGCGTAGTGGGCGGTCATCACACTGATTGTTCACCTGCCACTGACGTAGCGCATCGGTGTGAATAAAACGGTGATACGGCGACACTTTTTCAAAATGACTGTGTTTCGGCACACTTACGGTTTGTGTAGCACAGCCTTGATTAGGCAAATAACCATCATCGCGACAAACGTCGATATCAGTCAACTCACTTATGGGCGCATCAAACCATGTGGTATCGGGCAAATAATTAAATAACTGAAACAATAATGGCGCGGCACTTTGCGTACCACTCAAACCGGCGACGCCAACGCCGTTGGCATTACCCACCCACACCGCAACGGTATATTCTGGTGTCACGCCCACGGCCCACGCATCGCGCAAACCAAAACTGGTGCCGGTTTTCCACGCGATCTTTTTACTGCTGGAGAAATTTCGCCAAAAACTTTCATCACCGGGTCGATTCACTTCTTGCAGTGCTTGCACCGTCAAATAGGCGGCGCCGCTGCCGATATCATTTTGCACCCAGGTTTGCGATGGTTGTGCGTGTTGTAATCGAATCGAGGCAAAGGTATTGCTTACTCGGTTGGGTTGTTGTGCGTGACGCGCCAAATTGGCGTACATCTGCGCCACATCCCATAGCGTGGTTTCAGCGCCGCCTAATATCAACGTTAAACCGTAATCGTCGGGACGGCGAAACAAGGTGCTGGCACCGCTGTTGTTCAACACCAGATAAAAACGTTCGATGCCGAATTCACGTAACAACCGCACCGCTGGAATATTCAAACTCAACGCCAGTGCCTGCTTGGCCGACACGGCACCGCGATACGTGTGATCAAAATTTTCCGGAATATAACCGTTGATTTGTGTCGGCACATCGGCCACCAACATCTCCGGTGTGATCTGTCCTTGTTGCAACATGGCGGCGTATAAAAACGGTTTGAATATCGAGCCAGAAGAACGCGGACGGCGCGCCAAATCGACAAATTTCGCCGCTGCTGTCGAGTCGCTGTCTGCCGCATTACCGACATAAGCCAGCACGGACAAATCGTCATTGCGAATGATCAGCGCCGCCGCATCGTTAATGCCGAATTGTTGTAATTGGGTGTTATACCGACGCACGGCTTCGCGGGTAAAATCTTGTGTCGCCGCATCAATAAAAGTGTGCGTCGCGATCGCGCTGCTGGCGTAACGGTCGAGCAACTGTTCGGCCCGCTTGGGTAGCGGCAAAACCTGTGTCGGCAATGGCTCGCTTAACGCGGCTTTTAAATCGAGAGCAGTCAACACATCGCGCGCGGCGAGTTGCTGCAACAAGGCATCACGTTTGCGTTGCAGATGGGCGCGTGCGCGACCGGGATGAATTAACGCTGGACTGTTAGGCAGCACCGCCAAGGTGGCCGCTTCGGCCCAACTTAAATGGCGTGCGGCGCGTCCAAAATAACGCCACGCCGCTGTTTCAACGCCTACAATATTGCCGCCGAACGGCGCCAGTTGCGCGTACAGGCGCAACAATTCGTGCTTCTCAAAGCGCCACTCCAATCGCCACGCTAACAACAATTCACGCATTTTCTGCGTTACAGTGCGCGCTTGATGGCCATCGACAATACGCGCCAACTGCATGGTCAGCGTGCTGCCGCCCGAAACAATTTTGCCGGCCCGCCAATTACTGCGCAGTGCGCGCAACAATGCCAATCCATCCACGCCATGATGATCATAAAAGCGCTTGTCTTCGAACGTTAACAACGCGTTAAAAAATTTTTCCGGAACCTCATCCTCAAGTGGAAAGCGCCACTGACCATCGTCACTTAGTCGCGCGCTTAATAATTCGCCGTGACGATCGTACAACACGCGTGAAAACGACACGCGCAAGTATTGCTCGTTCAACAAAGTGGCAAACCACCCGAACGCGACGCAAAGCACTAAAAAAACGATCGTCAATAAACGCACACGACGCGCGTGAAGGCTAAATCGAATCACGTTATTTAAAAGCCGCCGCTGCGTTAGCTCGCGCGGTGTGCAATTTTTTATAACTGTCTAACAAGCGTTGATGGCGATCGAGCATGGCTCCTTTCTCATGGGTCGGTGTTAATCCATGAAAACGCACGCTGCCATTTACCGAACCCATCGCAGCATCCATGCGTTCGTTACCAAACATACGCCGGAAATTGGTCTCATAATCGACAAGCGCCAATTCCTCATCAAGTGTCACTTCCAGCACTACGTTTAGCGCCTGATAAAACAGCCCGCGTTCAACGGTGTTTTCATTGTACTGAAGAAACGCACCGACTAATTCGTGAGCCTCTTCTAATCGTTGTAAGGCTAAATTAATCAACAATTTCAACTCCAACACCGTGAGTTGGCCCCATACCGTGTTTTCGTCAAAATCGAAACCAATTAAGCTCGCGATGTCGCTGTAATCATCCAGCTCGTTGGTGTCTAAACGTTTTAGCAACCGACTTAAGGATGCATCATCGAGTTGATGCAAATTTAAAATATCGTCGCGAAACAACAAGGCTTTATTGGTGTTATCCCAGATTAAATCTTCTATCGGATACACTTCCGAATAACCCGGCACCACGATGCGACACGCGATGGGGCCTAACTGATCATGAACGGCGACATAAACTTCTTTGCCCATGTCTTCAAGTAAGCCGAATAAGGTCGCGGCTTCTTCAGCGTTGCTGCTTTTTCCGGCGCAGGTAAAATCCCATTCAACAAAATCGAAATCGGCTTTGGCACTAAAAAAACGCCACGATACTAAACCACTGGAATCAATAAAATGTTCGACAAAATTATTCGGCTCGGTCACCGCATTGCTGACAAAAGTGGGGGCGGGTAAATCGTTAAGTCCTTCAAAACTGCGGCCTTGCAACAGTTCGGTCAAACTGCGCTCTAGCGCCACTTCAAAACTGGGGTGCGCACCAAATGACGCAAATACGCCGCCGGTGCGCGGGTTCATCAACGTGACACACATCACCGGATATTGTCCGCCCAGTGACGCATCTTTTACCAACACCGGAAATCCTTGTTCTTCCAAGCCCTGAATACCGGCCACAATGCTGGGATATTTCGCCAATACGTCGTGCGGCACATCGGGTAGCGCCATTTCGCCTTCGAGGATTTCGCGTTTTACTGCGCGTTCGAAAATTTCGGACAAACATTGCACCTGCGCTTCGGCTAACGTATTGCCTGCGCTCATGCCGTTGCTCGCATAAAGATTTTCGAGCAAGTTCGAGGGAAAATAAACGACCTGCTTATCGGATTGGCGCACAAAGGGCAGCGAACAAATGCCGCGCTGCACGTTACCGGAATTAGTATCAATCAAATGTTTGCTGCGTAATTCATGATCCGGATTGTAAATAGCTAAACAATAGTCATCCAAAATATCTTTCGGTAAGGCATCGTTTTTACCTGGTTTAAACCACCGTTCGTTGGGGTAATGAACAAAGGATTCATTGCCAATGTCGCTGCCCCAAAAAGCGCTGGCGTAAAAATAATTGCAACTCAACCGCTCGATGTATTCGCCAAGCGCCGACGCCAACGCACTCTCTTTTGTTGCGCCTTTGCCGTTGGTGAAACACATCGGCGAATGTGCGTCACGAATATGCAGCGACCATACATTGGGAACAATATTACGCCATGACGCAATTTCGATCTTAATGCCTATGCTTGCCAAAAAGCGTGACATATTGGCAATGGTTTGCTCCAAAGGCAGATCTTTTCCCGTGATATAAGTCGTCGCCTCACTCGCTTGATTCACCGCGAGTAACGCCTGCGCATCGGCATCTAGGTTTTCGACCACTTCGATCACAAACTCAGGCCCAGTTTGCACCACTTTTTTCACCGTGCAACGTTCAATCGAGCGTAAAATACCCTCGCGATCTTTCTCCGAGATATCTTCAGGCAACTCCACTTGAATTTTAAAAATTTGTTTATAGCGATTTTCGGGATCAACAATATTGTTTTGTGACAAGCGAATATTGTCGGTGGGAATATCGCGGCTGTTGCAATACACCTTGACAAAATAGGCCGCGCACAAAGCCGATGAAGCGAGAAAATAATCAAACGGCCCCGGTGCCGACCCATCGCCCTTGTAGCGTATGGGCTGATCGGCAATCACTGTGAAATCATCGAACTTGGCCTCAAGACGAAGCTTATCGAGAAAGTTGACCTTAATTTCCATAACAGAATTCCAGCATAATGATGAAAAGCAGCGTGACGGCTATTATGGTCGATTCTTTATCTGGGTGCTTAAATGTCGCGCTGGCGATACGTGAGTGAGCAAAAAACCAATGACATCACTAAACCCGTCACGTTGCACGTGCTAAAAAATGGTGGGTTACGCCGTTGCAAACCCACGCTACGGGCTCGAAAGTGAAACACCTAGATTCAACGACACTAAAAACACTCAACCTCCGAGTCATACCTTTTATTCGCACCAAAACCCTAGCCGCGCATCCCAATTTCTTCGCGGCTAGAGTCGATTTTAGTGAGTTGAACTATTTGCGGGTTACTGTTCTTCGACATTCACCCATTGACCGATAACGCGGGCGTGGCGTTTGGCGTCGTACATGGCTTCGACGTTCCAGCCGGGGAGATAATAACGGCCGGGATAGGCGGCGTTAAATTGCAAAACATAATGGCGTGATTCGCCAGCTTTCAAACCGAAATAAGTGTGCACGCGGTCGTCGCGAAAATCGCGGTAATCGTAGGCGGATTCGTTAATTTCGCTGCCGCTGGCGGCATCGCGTGTGTTCAGTATTTCCCAACCGGACGGCACGATCTGGGTTAGGCTTAAATTAAGCAATTCGCGCGTGCTGATATTTTTGATGACGACGCGCGCGCGAATATCGCTGCCTTGTTTGAGGTGGTCGATGCTGATTATGCGTCCGTCTTTATCGCTGTATTCAACGTTCATGTAAGTGTCGGGGTCAGGTCTTTCATTTTAGCATTCACTCAACATCACTTTGTTCGTGTCGTTTGACGATCCGACTTATCGTTGTGTAATGCAATTCAAAATACTCGGCGATGTCTTGCAACGTATAATCTCCAGTGGCGTACGCATTCACAATGGCCTCATCGCGGTTGGGATGGGATTTTTCATAATGCGACAATGATTTTGCGATCGGGCGCCTTTGAGCACGCGGTATTTCGGTGAGACTCTCTTTCTTTTCGGCTTGCTTTTGCATGGCGCGAACAAATTTTTCACGACCCAAATATATCTGCCCCCGCAATTCGCCCCAAACACTTTCATTTTTTACACCTTCGCGCACAAACTCAACATACTTTTGAATGGCGCGCGACCGCTGTGAGGCAAACTGCGCTAATAGCCAGTCCGTTTGCAACCATTCCGCCGATTCTCTTTGCCCAATCATTTCGTGATACGAACTCCACGGCCACCGCACGCTATCTTTCACCATTCCAGCTCGAACGGGATTTAACACCACATAACGAGCCAACTCTAAAAGGTAACTGTCTTTTTCGACTAAAATGCCCTTAAAACGACCTTGGAACACATGACCAACTCGATCATGTGCACGATTGAACCATTGCGTATAAACACCATTAAGTTGTCGCATTCCAGCTGAAAGATTCGCGTCTGGTGTTTCGACCACAATGTGATAATGATTGCTCATCTGACACCATGCGTGGCATTTCCAATTAAATCGCTTACACACCTGCGCCAATATCGCTAACCATTCGCGACGATCATCAATATCAAGATAAATATCCTCACGTCGATCGCCCCGCGACGTTACATGATACACACCACCCGCTAATTCAATTCGCAATGGTCTTGCCATGACATCTTCCCAAATTGATGAACGTGACTAAGTTAAATTGGGGAGTGCTAAAAGGCAAGACCTGACCCCGATCTGTGTTTCGGCTAAAAGATTAAAGCAAAATAAATGATTTAATCTTTCCAGCTAACAAGTGTGCCGATGATGCCAAGCACCAAAAACAGAATAGTAACGGTCAATGCAACTTCATCGTTATATAAAAATCGAATTGCGAAATAGCATGCTGCCAGCATAGAGCCTGACAATAATAAACCTCTCCAAAAATTACGTTTTATCACGTTTATTATTCCCACGGCTTAATTCCCGCATCCACACTTACCGGTTGGCACACCACCTGCGCTATCAGAACTTCCCGCAGTTCCAAGTGCGACACCTGTCATACCCAATCGATTTACAATCGAATTGCTTCGTGTTACTGCGCTCATAATTGCCTCGGAATTTGGTCCATAACGCGCAATCACTTGCTGGAATGTTGGCTGTCTAGCACCGGAGAAAATAGGGGCTAATGGTCCCCGCATTAAATCTTTTATTGAGTTTCTAGCAGCAACAGAATAAGCCGCTTGCTCCATCGGCATTGCGCCACCACCATAGCGCGACAATGCGGGAATCATTCCAGTCAATCCCGAATATGCAAGTCTGCCAAGACCCAAAACTAGACACTCAGGGCAAACGCTTTCAATTGGTTGATCATCAATTGGATCAAATGCTGGAGGGCATTCGGATAGCCCCGTTGGATCAATAGCACTTAATGGATTGTTACTTACATAAGCATAAGTATTCAAGCCTCCACCAAGTCCGATGGGGTCAGATTGAATGTAACGCCCAATGCTCGGATCGTAATAGCGATTCCAGTTGTAATGCAATCCGGTTTCTTGATCGAAGTACTGCCCGGCGAACCGATGATTAAACACAAACTTCGTTCCATCGCCATCCGGATCGTCGTTCGCTGCGTTCGCACCAAACGGATCAACGTTCTCCCATTTCCATACGATTGCACCAGATGAGTTTGTTATTTCTCTCGGTGTGTTGAGATGATCACTGTGCGGGGGGGGGTCAGGTCTTTCATTTTAGCATTCACTCAACATCACTTTGTTCGTGTCGTTTGACGATCCGACTTATCGTTGTGTAATGCAATTCAAAATACTCGGCGATGTCTTGCAACGTATAATCTCCAGTGGCGTACGCATTCACAATGGCCTCATCGCGGTTGGGATGGGATTTTTCATAATGCGACAATGATTTTGCGATCGGGCGCCTTTGAGCACGCGGTATTTCGGTGAGACTCTCTTTCTTTTCGGCTTGCTTTTGCATGGCGCGAACAAATTTTTCACGACCCAAATATATCTGCCCCCGCAATTCGCCCCAAACACTTTCATTTTTTACACCTTCGCGCACAAACTCAACATACTTTTGAATGGCGCGCGACCGCTGTGAGGCAAACTGCGCTAATAGCCAGTCCGTTTGCAACCATTCCGCCGATTCTCTTTGCCCAATCATTTCGTGATACGAACTCCACGGCCACCGCACGCTATCTTTCACCATTCCAGCTCGAACGGGATTTAACACCACATAACGAGCCAACTCTAAAAGGTAACTGTCTTTTTCGACTAAAATGCCCTTAAAACGACCTTGGAACACATGACCAACTCGATCATGTGCACGATTGAACCATTGCGTATAAACACCATTAAGTTGTCGCATTCCAGCTGAAAGATTCGCGTCTGGTGTTTCGACCACAATGTGATAATGATTGCTCATCTGACACCATGCGTGGCATTTCCAATTAAATCGCTTACACACCTGCGCCAATATCGCTAACCATTCGCGACGATCATCAATATCAAGATAAATATCCTCACGTCGATCGCCCCGCGACGTTACATGATACACACCACCCGCTAATTCAATTCGCAATGGTCTTGCCATGACATCTTCCCAAATTGATGAACGTGACTAAGTTAAATTGGGGAGTGCTAAAAGGCAAGACCTGACCCCGATCACATGACCCCGATCACACTCATTTTGTTTTTATAAAAAGTGATCAGTTAATTAAATCCGTCACCTTTTTAAACTTAGTCATCGAAGTCGTGGTTTTCGAGCTCATTTTTACCGAAGTGGATCGCTTCGAACAAATGAACCTTCTTTGTTTTTATAATGACGATTATGACCAGTAATCCAAATACTGCAAAAGCCAAAGCTGATTCATCTTTCCATGCAGATGCTTTTGGTAATGCGAAAAACAAAGTACTCGCTACACAAAAACATACTTCAATCATCATGTATATAGTTTTC
>CAZYUS010000002.1:0-27443 GCA_964650615.1 uncultured Pseudomonadaceae bacterium
AAAGATTTTGTCGTGGTGCTCGAAATGATCAAAGCGGTGAAATCACTAGGATTGGAATCGTGCGTCACGCTTGGCATGTTAAATCAACAACAAGCCACGCGATTAAAAGACGCCGGACTCGATTATTACAATCACAATCTCGACACTTCGCCGGAATATTACGCGTCAATTATTACCACGCGCACCTATCAAGATCGTCTCGATACGCTGCAACACGTGCGTGGCGCTGGCATTAATGTGTGCGCTGGCGGCATCGTCGGCATGGGCGAAAGCGAACACGATCGTTTCGGTTTATTGCAACAATTAGCCAATTTGCCCGAACACCCGCAAAGCGTGCCGATCAATATGCTTGTCGCCGTCAAAGGCACGCCGCTGGAAAACGCCGAGAAACTTGATTGGTTGCAATTTGTGCGCACCATCGCCACAGCACGCATCATGATGCCGCAATCGTATGTACGTTTATCGGCAGGGCGCGAGGCCATGAGCGAAGAAATGCAGGCACTGTGTTTTAACGCCGGTGCCAATTCAATTTTTTACGGCGAAAAATTGTTAACCACCGGCAATCCCGATACCGAACGCGATTTAGCGTTATTTGCCAAACTGGGCATTAAACGCGATGAACGCGTGATCGAAAACGACGAACCATTAGACGTCGCCACCGCGCCAGCAAAAAAAGAATTGTTTTACGACGCGGCCGCGAATTAACGCATGGCTATGACACTCGATCAACGTTTACGCCAGCAACTTGATGAGGCCGAGGCGCAACACGCGCGGCGTAAGCGGCGCCTGATCGAATCGGCGCAAGGCGCCCGCTTAACCATGAACGGACGTACGCTGCACAATTTTTGCAGCAATGATTATCTCGGTATTGCCAATCATCCCGCGATCAATCAGGCCCTTATCGACGGCGTTAAAAAATGGGGCGTCGGTAGCGGTGCATCACACTTAGTAACCGGTCATACGGCCGAACATGAAGCACTCGAACACGAATTAGCGGCATTTACCGGACGCGAAGCGGCGTTGTTATTTAGCACCGGTTGGATGGCCAACACCGCCGTGGTAAACGCCTTGTTAGCGCGTGGCGATGTGGTGCTGCAAGATAAACTCAATCATGCCTCGTTAATTGATGGTGGGCGGCATTCATCGGCTCAGTTTCACCGCTATTTGCACAACGATTTAACGTCATTGCAAGCGCTGTTACAAAAACAGTCGACGGGCAGCAAATTAGTGGTCACCGACAGCGTCTTTAGCATGGATGGTGACTGCGCGCCGCTTACCGATATTGCGGCATTGTGTGCGCAACACGATGCGTGGTTGATGGTCGATGACGCGCACGGTTTCGGCATCGCAGGTGACAACGGTCGCGGCAGCGTCGCGGCCGCGCATTTATCCACCGCACAGGTGCCAATTTTAATGTGCACCTTAGGTAAAGCGGTGGGAACGGCCGGTGCCTTTGTCGCCGGTTCAAAAACATTAATTGATTATTTGGTGCAAACCGCACGCCCTTATATTTATTCCACCGCCATGCCAGCCGCGCTCGCGGCGGCAACACGGCAAGCACTTAAAGTGGTGCAAAACGAAAGCTGGCGGCGCACACACTTACACCATCTCATTGCCCTGTTTCGCACGCACGCCACGCGTTATCAATTACCACTGATGCCGTCGGCCACCGCCATACAACCCATCGTATTGGGCAGCAACGCGCGCGCACTAAAAGCCAGTGAGCAATTATTGCAACGCGGCTTTTTAGTGAGCGCCATTCGTCCCCCCACCGTACCCAAAGGCAGCGCGCGTTTACGCATTACGTTAAGCGCGGCACACGATGAAAAGACCGTGCAAGAGTTAGCGGCCACCGTGGCAGAAATCTACGCCACATTTACTCACGACTTACACGAAGAAACGCCACCGTTATGACGTCATTACAACCGTATTACGAAAGCGAAGGAAGCGGTCCCGATCTGGTGTTACTGCATGGATGGGGTTTGCACAGCGGCATTTTTGATTTGCTCAAACCCTTGCTGACACCGCATTTCACCGTGCACAGCATCGATCTGCCCGGATTCGGTCGCAGTGCGCTGGCAAAAGGTCATTACGATCTCGATTTTTTAGCGCAGCAAGTCTTAACCGTTGCGCCATCACGCGCGCACTATTTAGGTTGGTCTTTAGGAGGCATGGTCGCCACAAAAATCGCGCTGCTTGCACCAACGCGCGTAAACCGTTTGATCACAGTGGCCAGCAATCCGCGCTTCGTGCAAGACGACACATGGCCACACGCCATGAAAGCATCCGTGCTCGAAAGTTTTACGCATTATTTGCGTGACGATTACGAAGGCACGGTGATTCGTTTTCTTGGCATCACCACCATGGGCAGTGAAACGCAGAAAGACGATATCAAACAATTAAAAGAAACGGTTTTTCTGCACGGTATGCCAGCGCCGGAAGCCCTGCGTGGCGGTTTGGCCATTTTGCAAAACGCCGATCTGCGTGCCGATTTGGCCACCTTGACATTACCTTTCTTGCGAATTTACGGTCGTCTCGATGCGCTGGTGCCGGTTCATGTGGCTGACGATGTGCAAACGCTCTGCCCGCACAGCGAGCACGTTGTTTTTCGTAAAGCCAGTCATTCGCCTTTTATGTCGCACCGCGACGAATTCGCCGAAAAAATAATGACGTGGCTGAAGATAAAATAAAATGTCCGATTTTAACGCATCTGATTTCAATGACCATGAACGCTACCGTTTAGCCAAACGTGCGGTCGCCGACAGTTTCAGTGCGGCAGCAGCACACTACGACGCGCACGCCGCACTGCAACAAGAAGTGGGGCAGCGTTTATTGGAACGACTTGATTACCTCAAAGCAACACCGACTCATATTCTGGATATCGGTTGTGGCACCGGCGTGATCACGCGCGCGCTGCAACAACGGTATAAAAAAGCGCGCGTCACCGGCCTCGATCTGGCACACGGCATGGCCGTGTACGCGCACAAAAAACGCACCTGGCTGGCGCGCGAACGTTTCGTGTGCGCCGATATGGAAGCGTTGCCGTTTGCCGCGCAATCGTTCGATTTAATCGTGTCCAATTTGGCCTTGCAATGGCAAGACGATTTGAGCGCCGTGTTTAGCGAATTCCAGCGCGTATTAAAACCCGGCGGCGCGCTTTTATTCGCCACTTTTGGCCCCGACACCTTGATGGAATTACGTCAGTCATGGCGCGCCGTTGATGAACGCATACACGTTAATCGGTTTATGGATATGCACGATGTCGGCGATGCGTTATTGCGCGCACACCTTGCCGATCCGGTGATCGATTGTGAAAAAATATGTTTAACCTACCGCGATGTAAAAACACTGATGCGCGAGTTAAAAGCCATTGGCGCACATAATGTGAATCAGGGACGCACCCACGGATTAACGCCGCCGAATCATTTAAAAAAAATGATGGCGCACTACGAAACATTTCGCCGTTCTGATGGTTATTTACCGGCCACCTACGAAATTGTTTATGGCAATGCTTGGGGCAGTGAGTTGCGCGCCAAAGCCACCGCTAACGAATTTGAATTTGCCATGCCGCTGACGCAAATTCCGATCCGCCGCAAAACGGACAATGAATGAAAACGGTATTCGTCACTGGCACCGACACCGGCGTCGGAAAAACCTTTGTCAGTTGCGCGCTGGTGCGCGGTCTGCGGCATTTACAACAACGCGTCATCGTGTTGAAACCCGTTGCCGCCGGTTGTGCGTGGCAAAACGGACAATGGCAAAACGACGATGCCTTGGCATTGCAACAAGCCGGCGGAAATGTTCAATCGTACGCGTCGATCAATCCCTTTGCTTTGCCACTGGCGATGGCACCGCATCTGGCGGCACAAGCGGCGAAGTTACGCTTGTCGCTAAACGCGATTGAAGAACACATTCGGCGCGAACAACAACGCGAAGGCGATATTTGTGTGATCGAAGGTGCGGGTGGTTTTTTGGTGCCGCTCAACGACGAACACACGTTTGCCGATATCGCGCTGCGTCTAAAAACGCCGGTCATCTTGGTGGTCGCCATGCGACTTGGTTGCATCAATCACGCGCTATTAAGCGCCGAGGCCATCCGCGCACGCGGCATCACGCTTTTAGGTTGGGTCGCCAATCAAGCGCAGGCAGAAAAAATGCCCCGCCATGACGACAATCTGACCTACTTGTGCCGCGCGCTTAATGCGCCGTTATTGGCCGACCTTCCGTGGCAAGGCGGTTCGCCGCAAAACGACACGGCGCTCGCCGCAGCGGTGTTGGCGACGCTGGCCAATCCGCTAACGGACACCTCTGCTTAGAGCGAAACGGTGCTGAAACTGATTATTTTTTGCTCTAAAATCCATGTGCGGATGACTGTATTCAATTGGTCTTCCGGCTGCCTGTTGTCCTGCGGGAGGTTGTCATGCCTATTGGTCCTATTGCGAACGGTGTCACGGGTTTTCAACGTGCGACGGAGCTGGCCAGCAATGCGTCGCAACGCATTGTCGATGCCACCACGCGCACCGAAGAAGAAAACCGCACCAACGCCCCCGAAGAAGATGTGGTGACGCCCATCGTCGATTTGAAACGCGCCGAAATCGCGGCCAAAGCCAATGCCAAATCAATTGAAGTCGGCAGCAACACCTTGGGCGCTTTGCTGGATATTCGCGCTTAATCGCCACCTGGATGGCGACAACGTGAGCGACAAGACGTGATCCAGTTCAATCCGGCACCGGCCCAGTTCGTTCCCACAGCCCATCCGCACATGGCCGGGTTGCACGATAACGTTAATCAGCAGAATTTCATTCCCGAACCCGCCGCCAACGCGGCCACCACCGCCCCCCGCCCTGTCGCTGACGATTACGATAAAAATCAAACCACGACGGTCGGCGACCCGCGACCTGCGCCCGATCCCGCCCGCGCCGCCAAATCCGACAGCAGCGATGGCTCCTTAACGCGTCAAGACAATGGCCGTAGCGATGACAGCAGCGGTCAAGGTCGTCGCGACGCGCAGCAACGCCAGCAAGAATTAGCGGCGCAAGCGGCCATTCGCGAGTTATCGGCGCGCGACGCGCAAGTGCGCGCACACGAGGTCGCACACGCCAGCGTCGGCGGTCAGTACGCCGGTGCGCCCAGTTATCAGTACAAACGCGGGCCGGATGGCCGCAGTTACGCCGTCGGCGGAGAAGTCCCCATTGACGCCACGCCGGTACGAGGCGATCCAGCCGCCACCGTGCGCAAATTGCAGACCGTCGCTAATGCCGCGCTCGCGCCCGCCGACCCATCGCCGCAAGACCGGCGCGTGGCCTCGCGCGCGCAAGCGGGGATTGCCGAAGCGCGCGCCGAGTTATTTCGCCAACAACGCGCCGAAGCGGCCGAAACCGAAACCTTTCGGCGCGAAGGCAAAACCGACCACGTCGATGCCTCGCGCGTCACTTATCGCGAGTCGGAACAACGCTTTTTTGCCAGTCCATTTGGCACCGCGTTATTCCCGCACAGCAGCGCCGCCGTTCGCGGTGATCAACGCATCGGCATTCGCCTTGCCGCGCCCATGGATATCCGATCGCGATTGCGCGATTTAGGTGTTACCGAACGTGCTTCGCGCGATTTTCGCGCCATCGCCTGATCACATTTTGATCAACTTTTTTTGAACGCAACGGATTGCTGCAATCCCCGATCGGCTCGCCTACACTGTCGCGACTCAAGCGGAGGATGCAGGCGTGGCAAAACCGGTTTACACCAGACCGTTTCTGAAATGGGCGGGCGGAAAATATCGCGTCTTGCCGCATATCGTGCCGTATTTACCGACCACCTCGCGGCGCTTGATCGAACCGTTTGTGGGGTCAGCCGTGGTGACGCTGAACACGCAATACGATCACTATTTACTGGCGGATATCAATCCGGACTTAATCAATTTATATCGCCATGTGTTGCAGCAGCAAAACGATTTTATTCGTTATGCGCGCGGTTTTTTTAAGCCCCAACATAATGACAGCGAACGTTTCTACGCCTTGCGCGAACGGTTTAACCACGAAAAAAATCCGCGCGCCAAAGCGGCCTTGTTTTTGTATTTGAATCGTCACGGTTACAACGGTCTTTGTCGTTACAACGCTAGCGGTGAATTCAACGTTCCGTTTGGTCGTTATCGCGCGCCGTATTTTCCCGAAACCGAATTACTGGCCTTCGCCGCCAAGCACGATCGCATCGAGTTAGTGTGCGCCGATTTTCGCGATGTATTTAAAAAAGCGAAAAAAAGCGACGTCATTTACTGCGACCCGCCGTATGTGCCGTTATCGAAAACGGCCAATTTTGTGGCGTATGCCAAACAAGGTTTTGGTGAGCAGGCCCAAAACGATTTGGCACAACTGGCCGAGCGTCATTGTCAACGCGGTGGTCGCGTGCTGATCTCGAATCACGACACCGAAACGGTGCGCGTGTTGTACGGCAGTTCGACGCTTTATCATTTTCCGGTGCGACGGTTTATTTCGTGCAACGGCAATCGGCGATCGTTTGCCAATGAGTTATTAGCGGTGTACGGAACCTGACACGCAGCGCGATTATCGCGCCTAAAAAAAGCGACCGAAAGGTCTAATGTCAGTCAGTTAAGCAAATTGCTAGCGACATAAAAGCCAACCACCCCTAACCCCTCCTTGGAAAGGAGGGGGATCTAAAGCCCTCCCCTTAACAAGGGGAGGGTTGGGTGGGGTTGTTTTTGACTGCAAATAAGCTTAACTGACAGACATTAACCGAAAGGCCGCTTTTTTTCTAAGCTTTATCGACTTTAAAAGTGGTAGCCGATGCCTAAATTGATGCCTTTATCGTCGCTTGCTGCGCTGATTTTTTCGTAGTCAGCTTTTAACACGACATTGGCGTGCATCCACACATTTACGCCCACTTGCGTGGATTTTTTTTCCGTGGCGCTGGTGCTGCCATTATTCCATTTGCTGTAGCGCGTAAACACGCCGACGGTGTCATTAAAGCGATACGACGGTTCGAGATAAAATCCTTTTTGCTCGTCTTTGTTCGCCGCTTTGGCAACATCACTGTCGATCGTCCATTGCGCGTGTAACGCGCGCAACTGAAAACCACCGACTTGATAAATAGCGTGCATTTCGCGCAGCGTGGCCGATGCGGTTTCGTTGGCGTCATTGCTCACACCCAGACCTTGCAGCAGATCTTCTTGGTATTGCAGCGACAGCGCCAATTCCAAACCCGGAATAGCGTTGTATTTAATACGGCCCGTATAAGCCAGCGCATCGGCCGTGGCTTCGGCGACTTTTTGGCGACCTTTGCGCAAATTAAAGGTGGCATCGGTTTTCAAGCCGCTGGTGATAGCGAAATCGGCGCGCAAACCTTCAGCAAGGTTAAAGCTGCCACCGGCACCGCCTTCCCACCACGTCGAGGGGATCACATCACTTTCAACGCGGTTGCGTTCAACCCCGTAAAAAGTCGGCGGCTCATGCGTTTCGTTGATAATGCCCACCGGCAACAGAAACAAACCACCCTTCCAGTTGAATGCATCACTGACTTGATGCTCGATATAGGCCTGTTCGAGTTCGACTTCGCCCGGTTTGCCTTCGCCGGCCAGTGAATGCTCGACCTCCAATTCGGAAAAGAAGCGCAAATTGTCTGCAAATTTGTGACCGAAAAACAGCACAAAGCGGTGAAAATCCAGCTTGGCGGGCGCGTCATAGTTGCCGTAATGCAACTCGCCATAACCACCGAAGAAACTGTCCGAGGCGCGGTTGTTATCCTTGCTCGCGGCCGCTAACTCACGGCTTAAACGCTCGATTTGTTGTTGCTGTTCATCAAGGCGCTTCTGTACCGATTCCAGCGCATCGCTGGCGGATACCGAGGTAAAGGCGAAGGCAAGCGCGCCGGCGGCAAGGGATGTTTTGAACATGGGGGCTAACAGTCCGTCAGGAAAAAGGGGTGCGCAGTATAGCGATCTGATAACGCTAACGAGAAGTCTTATCATTTGCGATTGTTGATAAAAATCAAACGCGCAACGCACGAGACGACAAATGGCGGCCTGAGGGTAATGTCAGTCAGTTAAGCAAATTGCTAGCGACATAAAAGCCAACCACCCCTAACCCCTCCTTGGAAAGGAGGGGGATCTAAAGCCCTCCCCTTAACAAGGGGAGGGTTGGGTGGGGTTGTTTTTGACTGCAAATAAGCTTAACTGACAGGCATTACTGCCTGAGGGCCGCCCTACATCGGAATAATCTAAGGTGCTAAAACGTCACCTTGAATCCGACCACGATAAGGATGCTGGCGAGCGCGCGCTGCAACCAGACTTCCGGCACTTTCAGGCCCAGATGCGACCCGATCCAGACGCCGGGCAACGAGCCCAAAAGTAACGAAACCAGCAGCGCCACATCAACCGTACCCAGTTGCCAATGGCCAATGCCGGCCACCGCCGTAAGCAGCACCGCATGGGCGATCTCGGTGCCGATAATGGCGGCCAGCGGCAACGTCGGAAACAACCACCACAAAATGGTGGTGCCAAGCGCTCCGGCACCGACCGACGACAAGGTGACCAACAAACCAAGTGCAAATCCGAGCAATACCGTGAGTACATTTTTTTGCTGCGCACTTAAATCGTTGTGCGCGTGGCGTTCACGCCAACGGCGCAGTTGACCGGCAAAAAATAACGCGAACGACGTGATGATAAGCGCAACCCCGAGCGCCGACGTGATCACCGCTTTGGCGCTTAATAATGACGGATTATGACGCAACCAGATCAAGGTAAAAATCGCGCCGGGAAGGCTGCCTGCCAGCAACGTTAGCGCAATATCCCAACGGATCATTTGACGTTTTTGATACACCAATGCGCCACTGAATTTGGTGATCGAGGCCATCACCAGATCGGTCCCCACCGCGATGGCCGGATTGACACCGAAAACTAATATCAGCAATGGCGTCATCAACGATCCGCCACCGATGCCGGTCATGCCCACCACCAAACCAATGGCGGCCCCCGCGATGCTGTAATGAAAATCGATCATCATGCCACCGCTGCTATGGTCGCTTCATCGAGCGATAAAGGCCGCGCACCAAACCAATGCAATGGCTCGGCTAAGGCACTGACTTCGCCGACAATTAATAACGCCGGTGATTGCACCGCAAACGTCACGCTTAATTGCGCTAATTGATTTAACGTACCGCGCAGCACACGCTGATGTGACTGACTGCCGTTTTCGATAATCGCGACCGGTGTTGAGCCGTGACGACCGGCGGCCATTAAACTCTTTTGCACCAACGACGCTTGTTTTAAGCCCATATAAATCGCCAACGTGTGTTGCGGATCGGCATAACGCTGCCAATCGGTGGCCGCGCCGTGTTGAAAGTGCGCAGTAGTTAACGTGACCGCTTGCGCGTGATCGCGATGCGTTAACGGAATACCGGCATAAGCCGCGCACGCCAGCGCGGCGGTAATACCTGGCACCACTTCGTAGGCAATGCCGTGTTGTGCTAATACTTGCAACTCTTCGCCACCGCGACCAAACACAAACGGATCGCCGCCTTTTAAGCGCACCACCAACAAACCTTGTTTGGCTTTATCGACCAATAATTGATTGATGCTGTCTTGCGTCACACTGGGGCCGCCACCTTCTTTGCCGACTAAAATTTTTTCGGCGTCGCGACGCGCTAAATCCAATACGTCCGCGCTCACTAATCGATCGTGAACAATCACATCAGCTTGTTGCAACGCGCGCAGACCTTTAATCGTTAATAAACCGGCATCACCAGGACCGGCACCGACCACGATGACGCGACCGGTTTTGTCTTCCGCTTGCGCTTCACACAGCGCCAGCGCCGCGCGCAATTCATCGGCGGCTTCGCTCGCTAAGTTGGCTTCCAGTTTGGGCAGCACCCGCTCGTTTAAAATACGATCGACGACACGCCGACGCGTGCTGATGTGGGTGAATTTACGCAATAACTCGTGGCGCGTTTTTTTCAATAATTGCGCCAAACCACCCAACGCCGGCGATAACACGGTTTCTAATTTTTCACGCACCATGCGCGTTAACACGGGCGACGCGCCGCCGCTCGAAATGGCCACCACGACCGGCGAGCGATCGACAATGGCAGGAAAAATCGCGTTACTTTTTTCGCTATCATCCACCACGTTTACCAATAGATTGGCGTCGTGCGCGGCGTTTGATACCTGTGCGTTAATGGCGTCATCGTCGGTTGCGGCGATCACCAGTCGCACACGCGGTAGTGCGATCGCCTCGAATCGTTGCGCCGTCCAGCTCACCTGTCCGGCGGCCACATATGTCGCCAGCGTAGGATGCAGTTCGGGTGCGACGATGTGCACGTCGGCCCCTGCGCGGCGCATCAGATCGGTTTTACGCAAGGCGATATCGCCGCCACCGACGATTAGCACCGTTTGACCACGCAGGTTGAGAAACAGGGGGAAATAGTCCATCGCATGACCTCACTTTCGATGTCAGCAAGGTAGAGGGAGGGACCGCTAGCCGGAAATAAACAGGCGTTACGGCCATATAACGCCTTGTCATGTCATCAGGGGCATGGCCTCCGTCGCGATCGGCAAGGTGGTGGAATCAACACGGCGCGCGATGTTGTCTAACGGCTTTATTTGACTAACGCGAGATAACGCTGCTGTTCGTCATGCCATTGTGAGGGCGACCAATTTAAGTGCTGACAAATCACCGGCTGCCATTTTTGCAGTGCGGCGATGCCCCGATCGGCGGACATCAAACCCAAATGCGTGCGACGCAACATCCAGTCATCCAAATGCACGACATCGTGTTGCAAACCAGATAAGGGATCGCGTGCGCGGCTGGGCGCTGCACCCGTTGCTATTTTTTCACCAGCGGGCGTCAACGGCGCGCCCAGTTGCCGACGCGCGCGTCGCATAATGTGCGCAGCCATATGGCGAAACGTGGTCAATTTACCGCCGGCGATGGTGATGAGTCCGGGTTGTTCGGCGACACAATGTTCGCGCGAGATCTCCGTCATCTTACGGTGTCCGTCATCCACCGTCGGACGCACACCGGAAAATGTGTTGATCACGTCCGCGACGTCTAAATTGAGCGAAGGAAACTGGCGGCGCGCCGCTTCCAGCAGATAATCGAATTCGTGCGCGCTGACGTTCGGCTCGTGTTGCAAATCATCATGGTGTTCGACATCGGTGGTGCCGAAAATCACTTCACCGCCCCACGGCAAAGCAAACATCGGACGCTTATCGACCGGATGCATCAACGCCATGGCTTGCGTCAGCGGCACGCGATAGAACGGCAGCACCAGATGCGACCCACGCAGCGGTTTCAATTTTATTTTTTGTAATGATGAAGGTAGGTGGTGCTGCAACCAATGCGCCGCCCACGCGCCGGTGGCATTGATGACACACCGCGCGCGCAGCTCATACGTCACGCCGCTGACTTCATCTTTGGCGATAAGGGATTGCATGGTGCGCGCGAACGACAACGATTGCGCCGAAAAATAATTGCACGCCTGCGCGCCGGCCTCGCGTGCTTGCTGCAGGACACGCCACACCAATTGCGCGTCGTCGGTTTGGCCATCGACATAACTTAATGCGCCGTTGTACTCATTGCGTAAAAACGGAAACTGTTGTTGTAAATGCAATCGATCGATGGTTTTTCGCGTGCATCGTCCGGCTAATACATCATAAACACCGATCCCCGCGCGCAGTGACCACGGCGCATTTTTTTCGTATGGCAAATAAAAACGCAAGCCGTTACTTAATTCAGGGTAATCGCGCATGACGCGATCGCGTTCGCGCAATGCCAATGCGGTAAGCGCGACCTTACCGTATTTCAAATAACGCAAACCGCCGTGCAACAATTTCGATGAACGACTGGAACTGCCCCACGCAAAATCGCGTTGTTCGATGAGCGCCGCGCGATACCCGGCCTTCGCGGCCGCGTGCAAAATACCGGCACCGGTGATGCCGCCACCAACGACCACAATATCGAGTGGCGCGGCAATAAAATCAATAAAGGCGCGACGCCTGTCCATGACTTAATCCAGTAAATTGCCGTTACCAAATAACTGCTCGCCATCAACGTGTTGTCGTAACGCATTGAGCCACGCCATGCCGGTGTCACCTTTCTCGCGATTAAACCACGGCTTGTGATCTTTTCCGACACCGTGTTGATGCGTGATGGTGCCACCGTGTTGGGCAATGGCATCACTAACCGCGACTTTTAATCGTTGCCAACGACGGTAATTACTCGCGTAATCATTGCTCAAGCGAAACGCAAACGTGCTGTATACGCTCGAACCCGACGCATACACGTGCGACAAATGGGTATAAGCCAGCACGCGTTCGTTATCGGCAGCAAAGACCTGCTGTGCCGCGCGTTCGATCGCGTTCATTATGGCGTCAACGTTTGACCACGAACACGCCGTTTCAACGGTGTCGACAGCGTAACCGAGTTGCCATAATTGATTGCGCAAATACACACTGCGAAAACGATTGTGCGCCCATTTTTGACCAATATACGAACCCGTGTTAACACCGCCGAAGTCGCGAATGATCGCGTGCGCGTCTGGCCATTGCCGCGCGATCATTTTTTTGCTGCCGGTAACACCAACAATCATCATGCATTTTTGTTCACCGCAGCCGCGCCACGCTAACAATCGGTGCAACCATTTCATGCGTTGCGGATGACCGGCCAGCGCCAACTGGGTTTCGGTTTCTTGCGCATTCGATAACCGCAACATCGAAAACGATTGATTGGATTGTGCTAATGCGCGCGCAGCCGCACGAGCGCTTGACCAATCAGGAAAAAAAATCGCGCGAAACGTTTCGGCTTCCGGCAGCGGCGAGATGTTCACCCACGCTTCACTGATGACACCGAAACGCCCTTCCGATCCCATGACCCATTCACGCAAGTCAGGGCCGGCCGCGCTGGCGGGAAACGGCGGCAACGTAAGTGTGTGATCGCGATTGATCACGGTACCACCGGCAAATAGTTGTTCAATGCGACCATAGCGACGCGATTGCTGCCCCGACGAACGCGTCGCGATCCAACCGCCTAATGTGGAAAATTCGAATGACTGAGGAAAATGACCGAGGGTAAATCCGTGTGCGCGCAACTGCGCTTCCAACACCGGCCCGCTGACACCGGATTCAAACAACGCCAATCGATCGTCGCCACGGATATTTTTTAATTTGCAATAACGCGCTAGCGATAGCGTTAAGTAAACCTGATCGTCAGGCGGTGATAAATGCCCGACAACACTGGTGCCGCCGCCGTAAACAATGACACGCGCACCGTGCTGTGCCGCAAAGTGCAACGCCGATCGAATATCGTCTTCGTTGTGCGCGAACCAAACGCCATCGGTGACGCGCGCGATTTCACCGAATCGCAAACACAACCAATCTGGCAAACTTTGACCAAAACTGTGACATAAACGCGTGGCGTTATCGCGTTGCAATAACGGATGTTCCGGCAAACGCGACGGCGCAACACGCGCCAGCGCCTGCGACCACGTGCAATCGTTTGGCGTCATACTGCGACCCATTTTTTGGGTTAAAAATTCCGCCGCATTTTCCGGTAACGCATAATCAATCGCACCGTCACCCCACCCATTCCAGCGTCGCATCATTTCACCTTTAGCTGCATTATCCGCATCCTAACGGCGGCCATTTGGTTAGACTTGCGGCCTAAAGCCACTTTCTTGTGAATCAACGCCAGATGACTCCACGCGTCGTTGCCGCTTACGCCCAAGCGTTTTGGCAGATGGCCGAACAGGCTCAACTTTCGATCACCGATTTATTGCGTGTGGCGCAGGTGTCTTCAACGCAAGACGATGTGCATCCGTTAACGTATATGCGTTTGTTAAATCTCGCGGCCGAACGCAGTCATAATGCGTTTTTCGGTTTGCAAACCGGCGCGCAATTACGCTTGCCGAATTACGCCGTGTATGGCGTCGGATTGTTATCGTGTCGTGATATGCGCGAAGCGGTCACGCAAGTGATGCGCTACGAATCGTTGGCGCATGATTTAGGGCGATCCGAAATTATCGAAGGCGGTGAACACGCCGAATACCGTTGGCATTCACCTTGGCTCGCACAACTGCCGTGCCATCATTTACCCGAAAGTGTGTTCGCCGGCATTGCCGTTTTTGTGCGTTGGTTATTGCACGAAGCGGTCACCGCTTATGCCGTCGAATTTACGCACGCCGCACCGGCTGACGCCGAACAATACGACATTATTTTTCGTTGCCCCGTGCGTTTTAATGCGCCTTACAATCGCATTTTATTTGCACCGGAAATTTTGCAACAACGCTTACCCAATGCCGATCCCAGCGTGCAACTGGCGCTGCGCGCCCACGCCGATTCGTTGCTGGCGGCTCGCGCGCAACCAGCCGAACCGGTATTGCAACAACAACTGCGGCGTTTGTTGACCGAACGCTTGGCGCGCGGCGATGTAAAACTGGCGACACTGGCCAGCGACATGGCGATGAGTTCGCGCTCGTTGCAACGTCATCTGGAAAAACTCGGCACCAGCTTCCAGCACGAACTGGATCGCACGCGCAAAGAGTTAGCGCAGCGCTATGTACACGATCCCAAGTTGTCCTTAACCGAGGTGGCATTTCTACTGGGCTACAGTGAACAAAGCGCATTCACTCATGCGTTTCGTGACTGGTTCGGGGTGGCGCCGTCGCAGTGGCGCAATAAGGTGGCGAAGTGACTATCATTCAGATAGTTTAGCCATCTATACGGCTTGACAGCTTACTGCCATCTCGGCACAGTTCAGCACGGCCACGGCTTACCCAACGCGGAATTCTCGCCACGATGAAACTGCAACATTTGCGCGCCCTGCTCGCCGTCGTTGACGCGGGTTTTAACATCACGGTGGCCGCCGAAAAGCTGTTCGCGACCCAGCCCGGCGTCAGCAAGACACTGGCGCAATTCGAAGATGAGCTGGGATTTCCCTTATTCGTGCGCAAAGGCAAGGCGCTGACCGGATTGACGCCACCGGCGCGTCATGTCGTCGCCCGCGCCCGCCGCGTCATGCACGAAATCGACAACATCCGCGCCATCGCCGCCGATTGGCGCGGCGAAGACGAAGGCGAGCTGCGCGTCGCCACCTCGCATACGCAAGCGCGTTATGTGCTGCCGCCGGTGATCAAGGCGTTTCGCGAGGCTTACCCCAAAATTGCGGTGCATCTGTTGCAAGGCAGCACCGAACAGATCGGGCAGTGGTTGACCGATGGCGAGGCCGATCTCGCTATCGCTTCCGGCGACGCCGAAGAGTTCAAATCGCTATTACGCTTCGATGTGTTCGAATGGCAACGCTTGGTGGTGGTGCCGCCATCACACCCGTTGACGACGCTGCAACGACCGCTGACGCTGGCGGATTTATCGGCTTATCCCATCGTCAGTTATGCCTCTAGCACCCGGCGCGATTCGGGCTTGCGTCAGGTGTTTGCCGAGGCGCAATTACCGCTTAATTTATCGTTCACCGCGCGCGATGCCGACATCATCAAAACGTACGTTCAAACCGGATTGGGCGTCGGCATTATCGCGAGCATGGCGTACGACAAAGATCGCGATCACGATCTTTGCGCCATCAACGCCGACGGTTTATTTCCAATCGTCAAAACTTGGGTGGGATTGCGCGCCGACTCGGTGTTACGCAAACACACGTTGAATTTTATTTTGCGTTTCGCGCCACAATTAAACGAGCGCGATATTCTTGCTGCGCTCGGCACGGAAGACTTTAAAACCGTGATGTATTACATTTGATGGCGACAAAAAAGGGCAACGAATAAATTGCCCTTTTTCGCCGCGATGTTTTCTAACGATTTATTTTTCTTTCGCCACCAGATGAAAAGCGTCATGCAATTGGCTGAAACCACCATTGAAAGCGCTCAATTCACCGCCGCATTGTTTTTGCAAGGCCACGATGCTGGCGCTTAATTTAGCGGCCGACGGATAGTGCATTTTATCGGCCATGGTCTGCATCGACGGCAAGGCCGCGCAGGTATCTTGCTGACGCTTGGCATCGGCTTTGGCGTGCCATAACGGTGCCAGTACCGTATGAAACGCATCGACGTCTTGGTTGAAATCGTGTTTATGCTCTTCCGCCATCAATGATGTGGACAACAGCAGCGTCATCGTGAGTAATGCACGCATTTTTTACTCCTTGTAAGCGATTTTCAAAAAACATTCGCTTAGTGCGAATGTTTGGTCATTTTATCCAGATAGCCCATGAAAAAAGCCGACACCACAAACGTGATATGGATGATCACAAACCACATCAACATATGGCTGGCTTGCTGCGGATAATCTCGATACAGCTTTTCGACGCCGATAAATTTTTGCAATAAATGAATCGACGAAATGGCGACGATGCTGGCCGCCACTTTTTGTTTCAACGTTCCGGCGTCAAGCTTGCCCATCCAATCCAGTTTTTCACCACCGTCGATGTCGAGTTTGGAGACAAAATTTTCGTAACCGGAAAACATCACCATCACAATAAGGCCGCCGACCATGGCCATATCCACCAGCGCCAACACCACCAAAATGAGATCGCCTTCACCGACGCCGCCGGGCGCAAATAACATCGGGATCCAGTGGTAAACTTCTTGGAAAAACTTTACCGCCAACATGACTAACGCCAAGGTCAGGCCCAAATAAATCGGCGCCAATAACCAGCGGCTCATGTACATCGAACGTTCGATTAATCTTTCCATTATGTTGCTTTTAACTCTTGTTGCGTGAACGAAAACAGTTGTGTGCGCGCATTCTAATGATTGCACTAGGCGAAGGCCAGCGCGCCGATATCCCCTTAAACATTGTGCAAATACCACGCGTAATCTTGCTCATCGACGCTGCCCCAAAACTCGTCGCATTCCTGTTCTTTGATGGCCGTGTAAACTGCAACAAAACGCGCGCCGAAATACTGCTCGGTGAACGCCGATTGACGAAAGCGATCGATGGCTTCATGCCAATAACGCGGCAAGCTGCGTTTGATGCCTTCGTAACCGTTGCCAGTGACCGGGATACCGGGATCAATTTTTTCACGCATGCCGTGATGCATACCGGCCAATACCGACGCCGCCACTAAATACAAATTGGCATCGGCACCGCTGACGCGATGCTCAACGTGACGCGAGTGCGATGGACCTTTCGGCACACGCAAACTGACCGTGCGATTATTGATGCCCCAGGTCGGAGCCATCGGTGCGTAACTATTCAAACGGAAACGCCGATACGAATTGGCATTGGGCGCATACGTTAATAAGGTATCGGCCATGGTTTGACGCAAACCGCCAATCGCGTGACGCAATAATGGTGAACCGGCGACGTCATCATCGGCGCACAAATTATTGCCGTTTTCATCGGCGATGCTCACGTGCAAATGCAAACCGCTGCCGGATAATTCGGCGAACGGTTTGGCCATAAAGCACGCGATCATGCCGAATTGTTCGGCCACCGCTTTGACCGCACGTTTGTATTGCACCGCTTCGTCGATGGCTTGCATGGCATCGTGTCGATGATGCAACGTGATCTCCATCTGACCCGGCGCAAATTCCGAGATCGCAGATTCAGCCGGTAACCCCATCGCTTCACAGACATCGTACAGCCGATGCAAAAACGGCGTGAAATCATCCAGTACCTTGATCGCATACGTGCCGTGGTCGCTGGGACGCGCATCGGTCATGGGCGCGGCCGCCGCTTGCAACCGACCGTGGGCATCGCGCTTCGCATCGAGTAAATAAAACTCCAACTCGGCGGCCATCACCGGAAAATATCCCTCGCGTTGCATCCCATTAATGATATTTTGCAGGGCAAAACGCGGATCGGCCACGATGCCATGTGGTGCCAATTCCGCATCCAGCGATAACAGCACTTGCGCGCACGGCGTTTCACTCCACGCACAGCGTTTTAAGGTATTGGCCACCGGAAACGCCATGCCATCTTCGTCACCGATATCCCACACCAATCCGGTGCTTAACACGTCTTCACCACGCATTGTCAGCGCCAGCATAGAGCTGGGTAAAGCGCGACCATTTTCATAAATAGCGAGCAATTCATTGGGGCGGATCATTTTTCCGCGCAGCACACCGTTAAGATCGGAAATCATGATGTTAATGGTTTTTATATCCGGATTTTTTTGCAAAAAATCGCGAGCTTCGTCGATCGAACCGCGCATGGTTTATTCCTCGTTTACTAATTCGCTTACGATGTCGTTAAACTCGGTCACTAATTGCGCGACATCGCTTTGGTTGGTGGCCGGACAGATCAGCATCATATTGTGAAACGGCGTGATCAGAACGCCGCGATTTAATAATGATAAATGAAGCAATTGTTCCAATTCATCGTTAAATCCGGCTTCGGCCTCGGCTCCGTTTCGCGGTGGCGTGGCGCGAAATTGAAACTCCACTCGCGCACCGATCTGAGTCACGCACCACGGCAACTGATGGCGCGCGATAATGGCGCGCAAATCGTTGGCCAAACGGTCGGCCAAGGTGATCATGTGGTGATAATTTGTTTCGGTAAGCACGTGTTCCAAGGTCGCGCGCATACAGGCCATCTGCAAGGGATTGCCCGATAACGTCGTTCCCATCCCACTGTGTCCGTGACCGCCATACTGTTGGGCCAGCGTTTGCGCACGCGCGGCCAACATCGCTTGCGCCACGGCGGTGGTGCAACCATAAATCGCACACGGTAGGCCACCGGCGATCGGTTTGCCCAGCACCAGAAAATCCGGCTGCAACGAAAAGGCGCGCGTGTAGCCGCCCACTCCGCTCGAAATCGTGTGGGTTTCGTCGATGATGAGATAACTACCGTATTGCGTGGTCAAGCGGCGTAATTCGCGATGAAAAGTCGCATCGGGCAGCACCATGCCGATGTTGGTCATCACCGGTTCGGTGAGCACGGCAGCAACATCGCCGGGTTGCAAGGCCGCTTCTAATGCCGCGACATCGTTAAAGGGAACGACGCGCGTGTATAACCCCAGATCGTGAACCTGCCCGAGCAAGCCGTTGCGCGCCACGGTTTTGCCATCGCGCACGCGCACCATGGCATCGTCCACGGTACCGTGATAGCAACCGTCAAAGACGATGACGATCGGACGCGATGATGCCGCGCGCGCCCACCGTAATACGCAACGATTGGCGTCGCTGGCGGTAGTGGTTACTTGCCAACAAGAAAGACCGAAGCGGCGTTTTAATTCATTGCCCACCCACACCGCATCGGCACTGGGCAACATTGTGGTTAAGCCCATCGCGCCCTGACGCGCCAAGGCCTCGGCCAAAGGCGGTGGCGAATGGCCGGTCATCGCTCCGGTATCACCCAGACAAAAATCGGCGTAGTCCTGACCATCGACATCGGTAAAACGCGCTCCGCGCGCCTGCGCCACAAACAGTGGAAAGGGCGTCGCCCAATCGGCCATCCAATGCATCGGCACACCGTTTAGCCAACCGTCTTGCGCCTGCTGCGCCAGTTGTTCGGAGCGTGGACAGCGTGCAGCAAAGCGCTTGCGTTCGCGCGCTTTTAGCGACGCGATGCGGGCTGGCGCGAAGGCGTTAGTCATGGCCTGACTCCTGTGCTTATTCTTTTGATGAGGGCGCGGTCCATCATAGTTTTGATCACCGATTTTGCCCACTGAACTATTCTTACGATCTTGTTCGACGTCTTTGGAAAATAATGATGAAGATCTCTCGTCTCGCGGTGTTATCGCTGGTCGGCTTGAGCGTGTCGACCATGGCGATGGCGGCCGAAGTCAGTTTGCGCGCCGACCTCTGGTATCCCATGAATGGCGTACCCGGTTCGGCCAATCCCGGCTACATGGTAGAGGTGGCCAAAGAGGCGCTGGCCGCCGGTGGCCACACGATCAATTATCAAAATATGCCGTGGGAACGGGCCGTCACCGAAGTGCGGGCGGGTAAATTCGATTGCGCCATCGGCGCTTACAAAGAAGACGCGCCCGATTTTGTGTATCCCGATGAAGAGTTGGGCCGCGACGTGCAGGCGTTTTACGTCAAAAAAGGCAATGCGTGGAAATACACCGGCGATATCAACGCCCTCAAATCCATAAGCTTAGGCGTGATCGGGGGTTACGCCTATGGCGAGGAGTTCGATAAGTTCCTCGAATCGGCCGGAGCCAACAGCAATGTTCAAGTCATCAATGCCGATAACGCGCTGGAGCAGAACCTTAAAAAGCTACAAGCCGGACGCATCACCGCCACGCTGGAGTCGGTTTATGTTGCCGAGGCCAAACTCAAAGAAATGAACCTAAGCGGGCAGATCGAAGCAGCGGGTTTGTTCGGCGAACCGACACCGATGTATATCGCCTGCAGTCCAGCCAAACCGAGTTCAAAGGAATACGCCAAGTTACTGGGCGATGGCGTCAAGAAAATGCGTGCCAGTGGAAAACTGAAAAGCATCTTGGATAAATACGGATTAAAGGATTGGAAATAAACGACCGTTCATCGGCACGTTTAGGCGTGCGGCGGCCGTATCGCATCTGACTAAAGCGTTCGTTTTCGGACGCTTTTTTATTCAGCCTGAATTCAGTTGCACGCCCCCACACTGAGCGCCATCTTGGTCAGGAGCGATACCATGATTAGCCCTCGGATACTGACATTCAGCGTCGGCTTATTAGCCGCCACCGTGCTGCCCTTTGCGGCAGAGGCGCGCGATAACGACGAACGCCGCAGCCATTACAGCGACGATCGCGGCGCATCCCAACACACGTTTCACCGCGATAACAACGAACGTCGCGATCATTACGGCCAACGTGACGACAATCGCAGTCAAGGCTTTTACGATCGCAGCGAACGAGGCGATTCACGCGATGACTACCGCCGTCGTGAACGGCACGAAGACTACCGCGACAACCATCGCCACTATCGCGATTACGATCCTTATCCGCATCGTGTCATCGTTGATCATCATCGCTACTCACATCCGCGCCGCGTCATTTATTACGTCGATGATTGGGGCTATCGTCGTGGCTATTACGTCAGCGACAGTTATTACGAACATTATTACGACACCGTGTACTTTTATGGCGGTCGTCATCATCACCATGGCTGTCATTACGACGGTTTTTTTGACGCGGTGGCGGCTGGCATCGTGATCAGCGCGATTGTCGGTGATTGGTGAGCATTAAACGGAAATAGTACGAACTATTGCTGTGCATAATGCGACGCTTTCAGTCGCGTTAGCGTACACAGTAGGAAGGCCGAGTAAGTGCTGTCACGTGAGGGTTCAGTGCTGAAAAGCGTAAGGCGCATGTTTGTCCGCATGCGCCTTATTTTTTTGTGCCGACGTTATTTTTGCGTGCGGGCGATACGGATATCGTTGAGGTTTTTTTGCGCTTTTTCAATCGCGCCATCGTACGCTTGCAATTCACGATCTAACTGTTCGAGATCTGCCGACACAAGCCACGTGTCAGCGACTTTCACATTGATGACCGTCATGGTTAATCGCGTGTCGCGCCGTTTTTGCAGCGCGCGCGTTCCCCACGCCGAATATTGATTTGGCACCAAGCGATATTTCGCCGAGGTTTGATCGGTTAAAGGACGTATCAAATCGTGCGTTAACACTTCATGCGCCCACGGCTGTGACCGTTCCGGAGTAAACAGATCGCAACGCAAACGAATGCCGTTGAGCGTCTGTCCCGACTCGTTAATCACCTCAAATTCGACAATGGCCTGCGGCATATAATCGCCGCGCGTCCAGCTGTACTGCGCGTCACGAATCGAAATACCGACCACGTGTTCCAGCTCGGCTTTGGCTTGTTGAATACGCGCCAACACCTCGCGTTTGGCTTTTTCACCTGCCTCAATGGTGCGCTGTTCTTTGAGTTCGCTTAACGCGCCCGCCCGCTCCAGTAATTTGGCGAAATCTTCGCCATCCAGTGCGCGGGTCAAGGCCGGTCCCAGCGTGGGATCTTGCGCCACCGCCACCGCATCGGCCGGCGGCTCGCCCAAATAACCGGTTTCCGACAACGCAATCACCACCAAGGCATCACGTAATTGCTGACGTTGGTTAGCATCCAGCGCCGCGACCATGTCGTTGAGACTGTCGACCAACGCTTCGGTTGTCGAATTATCCACTTTGGGTTGGCATGCGGTTAACAGCAAGGCCGCCAACACCCATGTCACCATACGCATCGTTATTCTCACTTTTTTATGCCAATGAACGAGGCATATTTTAATCATAAAAACTGCGCTTGTTTTAGCCATTTATCAGGCGCCTTAAGCCTTCGATGTCATATGTGCGTGCTAACACTTGTAATTGTTCCGCCAATTCGCCAAATCCGCTTTGACCTTTTAACTGCGCGGCATAATCGCGAATGCGGGTAATCGAACCACTGGCCAGCCAATTTCGCAACTGCGTTAAATCGACTTCGTTCAAACCTTTTAATTGTGCCTTGGCTTTGGCGTGACCGTCGCGTTGCGTATCCACGGCCTGATGCGATTCGACAAAATCGAATTCGATATGCAGCAGCTTACTTAATTGTTGGCAAATATCCGCCAGATTGATCGGCTTGAGTGCTAACCCGTTGAACCAACGGCGGATATCGGCATCCAGATGGGGATCAAAAACACTGGCGGTAAACGCCAATATCGGTAATTCGGCATCGCTTTCGCGGATCTGACGTGCGGCGGTAATGCCATCCATACCCGGCATACGGATATCCATAAACACCAGATCGGGACGTTTCAATTTAATCGCCGCCAGCGATTCTTCGCCACCGTTTACCGTATCAACATAAAAACCCAATTGCCGCAGCATACGCGCCAAAATATCACGGTTATGTTCGACATCATCGACAATTAATAATTGCGTTCGCCAATCACCCCGAATACCACTCGGTGAGCGGTTGTCACCACTGCGTGCAATTTCAGCGGCGACCGGCAAAATCAACACAAAATGAAAGCGACTGCCGACACCGACGGTCGACGTTAAGGCTAACTGGCCACCGAATAATTCGACAAAACGACGCGCGATCGACAAGCCCAAACCGGTACCACCTTCTTTTAATTGTTGCGCGGCCCCACCGGCTTGCTGGAACGGTTCGAAGATACGTTCGATATCGCGTGCGGGAATACCGACGCCGGTATCTTCCACAATAAATTCGATTTGATCTTCGGATAGCGCTTTTACTTTTAATGACACGCTGCCTTGATCGGTAAATTTCGCCGCATTACCCAATAAGTTGATCAAGATCTGTTTTAATTTGGCCGCATCACCCAGCACCGATTGCGGCAACGTCGATGACCAATCGGCAAGCAATGCCACCCCTTTGCCGTCGCAACGAGGACGCACGACCGCGATCACATCCTGCAACAAACGCGGCAAATCGAAGGGTTGATCGACGCGCTCCATGCCACCGTGTTCGATTTTGGACAAATCCAATACGCGATTGATTAATTCCAGTAAGTGATTGGCACAGGTGTGAATGCTGTTGATGTAATCGGCTTCTTCTTTGCCGATCGCGCGGCTTTGCTGCAATAACTGGGTGTAGCCGATGATGCCGTTAAGCGGGGTGCGCAATTCATGGCTCATGTGCGCCAGAAAAAACGTTTTGGCTTCCGAGGCTTGCTCGGCGACTTCACGCGCTTGAATTAATTCTTGTTCGATTTTCGCGCGCCGCTGCACTTCACTTTCGAGTTGCTCGTTAGATTCAGACAAGGCGCGTGTACGTGACAGCACCATTTCGGTTAAATGCTGTTGGTGCTCACGCAAATCCGTCAACACATGGCCATAACGATCGGCTAATAAACGCAATTCATTTTGCGGCAAAGCGTGAATCACATTAGCAAGCGCACCACTGTCCGATTCGCTCATCGCTTCGCGCAAACGATGCAAAGGCTCACCGACATTGTGCTGCACGAGGTAATACAACATACCCAGCACCAGCACACCGAACAGGGCTAACTGACCGAATAAAAACAGCAGTTGTTCGCGTTGACGCGCCACCAACATGACATCGGTGAAATACAATTCGCCGGTCGCCAAATCGGAATCTTTCCACGACACCACGAGCGGAAATCGCACCGAGGCATCGATCTGCGCAGCCGTCGTCACCGATAATTGCGCCAATTGTCCATTGGCATCGCGTGTAAATAAACGCTCGTATTGACTCGGACCGGTTTCGACAATACGCACCGCCAGCAGATCTTTAATCATCGACAACGAACGCACCGATTCTTCGATTTGCGTTTCATCCAGATCCCATAGCGGTTCGCGTAGCGACACCGCCAGCACTTGCGCCGCGCCTTCGATGCGCGCGTTGAATTCTTCCTCGGCTTCGCGTTGCGCCATTTCGTTGCGCACAAAACCAAACAACGGGATCAGCACCAACATAAGCGCCGCAACACGAATAAACAGTTGCCACTTCAATGAGTGTAATGATTTGGTTTTTGCGCTCATGACGGTTTCTCTTGTCGCTTGCCATCGCTATCGAATATCAAGGCCATTTCGTGCTGATTGGCGATCAAACAACGCAGCAAAACCGGGTCGAAATGTTGCGGCTGCGTGCGCCCATCCCCTTGTTGCAACACCTGCATCGCCGATTGATGACTGTATTCACCTTTGTACGGACGCTTTGAACGCAACGCGTCGTAGGTGTCCACCAATGTCGTGATGCGCGCCGCCAACGGGATCGCATCGCTGTGCAACCCTTGTGGGTAACCACTGCCATCAAAACGTTCGTGGTGACAGGCGGCAATATCGGCCGCCATATCGAACAACGGTTGGTGATAACGGTGCAATAACTGCGCGCCGATCTCGGCGTGCGTTTTCATGGTGTTCCATTCGGCGGCCGTGAGCGGCCCTTGTTTTAATAAAATCGCATCGGGTATCGCGATCTTGCCAACATCATGCAACGGCGCCGCTAATTCGATTTGATGGCAAAACAAGTCATCTTGTCCGCTCGCGAGCGCCAACATCCGTGCGTACTGACCAATGCGGCGCGTGTGATTGCCGGTGTCGCGATCACGAAACTCACCGGCCAACGACAACAGTTGCAATGCTTGTTCATAGGAATCTTCTAACTGCACAAACAAGCGTTTCACTTCGCTGGTTTGACGCTCGACTTCGAGCTGTAAATGCGAACGTAAACGATGCAATTCGATGTGCGTGCGCAATCGCGCTAACAACTCATCGGTTTGAAACGGTTTGCTGACGTAATCAACGCCGCCGGCTTGAAAGCCATCGACCTTGGCTTGCACCGCGCTGTCGGCGGATAAAAACAAAACCGGCACACTGCGTAGCGTGGCGTGTTCACGCAGGGCGCGGCAGGTATCAAAACCGTTCATGCCGCCCGGCATCATCACATCCAGCAGCACCACATCAGGCACTTGTTGAACGGCAACATCAATGGCCATTTCGCCACTGTTGGCGACCAAAATATCGAAACCGTGACGTTCAAGTATTTCGCCCAACACCGCGAGATTAGTGCTGTTGTCATCAACGATTAAGATACGACCGGCCGTTGCCACGAGAGGGTTCTTTTTTTTACGAGGCGATGCGACCAAGTGTAGAGGCTGACGGCGCTTTTTTCACGCCAGTACCGTCTTTGGCGGTGGTTATCGAACGCTTTAAAACCTGCGCCAATTTTTGCCACAACGGTAAACGCCAATCGCTGCGACGAAACACCAATGCAATTTCACGCTCAGGAGGTGTTGCAAATGGCACATAACGAATACCGGGTTGCTCGACGTGCGAGGCCAATTCCGGCATTAACGTTACGCCTAAGCCACCTACCACCATTTGTCGCAACGTCTCCAAACTGCTGGCGCGAAACGCCGACTCTTCGCCAGCACCGGCCATGCTGCACAGCGATAACGCTTGCTCGCGCAAGCAGTGGCCTTCTTCCAGCAACATCAATGGCTGTCCTTGCAGATCCGCCAGATCAACGTGTTTACGTTTGGCCAGCGAATGCGACGATGGCACGGCTAACCAAAACGCTTCACGAAACACCGGTATCGCATCTACTGCGTCGCTACCAACGGGCAGCGCCAACAACGCGGCGTCGATTTCGCCACGCTGTAACTGAGCAAGCAACGTTTGCGTTTTTTCTTCAACCAAATACACGCGCAATTCAGCGAGATTTTTTTTCACTTTGGCTAATACCAGCGGAAAAAAATACGGTGCCAGCGTTGGGAACGCGCCCAATCGAATATCACCGGCGAGCGGGTTGAATTGACTGCGCGCCAACTGTTTTAGCCCTTCAGCTTCGTTAAGCAAACGTCGCGCCCGCACCGCCATTTCTTGACCGACCGGCGTCAACCAAACGCGGCGATTATCGCGTTCGACAAGCTCTACCCCGAGATACTGTTCGAGTTTTTTGAGTTGTGCGCTCAAGGTTGGTTGCGACACATGACAGGCCTGCGCCGCTTTGCCGAAATGTTTGTGCTCGGCCACGGCGACAAAATATTCCCAATCGCGCAAATTCATGGTTGTCACCATAGACGGTTTCTATCACGACCTTGATTATGGTGGATTTCGCGCGCGCGCGTCGCGGCCATCTCGATAACGTGACGCACTGGACAACAATGGGCAACACCGATCTACACCGCCGATTGGGCTTCGCGGCGCAACAAAAACAAACCGCTGCCGATAACGACGCTGGCACCGATGATGGTCATCAGCGACGGCATGGCTTGCCAGATCGCGAAGTCCAATCCCAATCCCCATAACATAGCGGTGTATTCAAACGGTGCGATCACCGACGGCGGTGCGCTGCGAAACGCTTCAGTGATCCAGTACTGCCCTAATGCGCCACACACTCCAACGGTTAAAAACCACGGCCAATCCGACCACCACACCGGTTGCCAGTGTGACCACGACAAGGCCAACGACAACCCACTGACCAACACTACAAACCAGAACGTCATGCAGGTCGTGCTTTCGGTGCGCCCTAGCACGCGCATTAAAATCGCCGCAATCGCGTACATGATCGCCGCCGCAAACGACGCTAACGCGCCCAACGAAATCAGATCATGGCCACTGGGACGCAACATCAACAACACGCCGATTAAACCGGTAAAAATGGCCAGCCACTGCGCCCCGGTCACTTTTTCTTTTAACACCGGAACCGACAACGCCGTGATCAATAACGGTCCGATAAAAAACACCGCGTAAGCGTCGGCCAGCGACATCACGCTGACCGAATAAATAAACGCCGATAACATCGCCACACCAAGCACCGCACGCACGAGATGCAATGAAAATCGCGATTGCCAAAGCGGCGCGAAACCGCCGTTACGCCACACATAAATCACAATAAACGGCAACGACGACAGGCCGCGCAAACACGCGGTTTGGATCGGCGAATAATGGGCGACAAGGGCTTTTAAGGCCGCATCCATCACCGACAAGGCCGCGATCGCGGCGAGCATAAACGCGATGCCACGTACATTGGGTTTCATGAGTAACGATTCATCTTGGCGTTTTTTTTTAGCGTTCGTGCAAT
>CAZYUS010000002.1:27453-48249 GCA_964650615.1 uncultured Pseudomonadaceae bacterium
GCATCCAAATCAAGACCGTAAATGGTTTTAAGCTGGGCGATCTTAGCCAATGATTCGGCCCCAAACGCGTTTTTGCCGTCAAAGGCGTGCAGCACAATGCCTTCGAGCAAATCACCAAGGCTAATGTCGTGGTATTCCGCCAATGCCTTCAGCACTTTGAGTAAGCGTTTTTCTAGTCGCACGCCAGTTTGCACCCGTTCAATGATGTAGCGTTCGTCGATCATTTTAATCTCCTACCGTGGTACATAGATACCATGATAACACCTAATAACCTAGCTGTCAGCCCACCGGATCGACATAATGCGCGGCCCTTTATATCGCCCGGAACTGGTCATGTTGCGCAATATTTGTCTCTACCGTCTGCCCGTCGGATCGCTGCCCGCGATCGAAACCGTCGCGGCGGCTCTGCGCGAACACCCATTCACCCCCTGCGGTGCCACCGAGCCACAACGCGTCGGTTGGGTTCCGGCGCTGCATGACGACACCAGCGCTTTTGTACACGGTGCCAATGGCCTGTATTTGCTGCGGTTGCGCGAGCAAAAACGGTTATTGCCAGCCGGTGTTGTCAATGAACAACTGCAAGCCGAAATTACCAAGCGCGAACAGGCCGAAGCCCGCAAGATCGGTCGCAAAGAACAGCAGCGCATCAAAGACGATTTGTTTTTTTCGCTGCTGCCCAAAGCATTCACCAAAACCGATGATGTGCTGGCCATCGTCGCGCCTGAAGCCGGGTTGATATTGGTCGGCACGTCGAGTTTGAAACGCGCCGAAATGTTGCTTAACGCCTTGCGTTTAGCCTTGGGCAGTTTGCCGGTACAACGTCCGGCATTTTCCGCACCAATCGAATCGTGGATGACGAATTGGTTAAACGGTCACAGCGACATGCCGACGCAATTTGAACTCGGCGGTGAATGCGAAATAAAAGATGAAGAAGCGGTGGTGCGGTGCAAAGGCTTGGAACTGGCCAGTGACGAAGTACGGCAACATTTAATGGCCGGACGCGAGATCACTAAACTTGCGCTGACGTTTCGCGACAGTTTGAGTTTTATGTTGAACATGGATGCGCGTTTAACACGTTTGCAATTATCGGAACGATTGAAAGGCGAGTTGTCATCGCAACATGCTGAAGATCAGTTGTCAGAACGCGATGCCGAATTCACCTTACTCGGGCTCACCTTATTGCAACTGCTGCCGCCGTTACTCGTCAGCTTGGGCGAAACGCGCAATAGCTAATTAAAGGCGCTCCTAGCGTATCGGAAAATCTCACCCGATGATCGCGATGCATGACGATTTAGCGCGCGGCGGTTTTCAGTTTTTATTCCAGATGCAATTTCAGCACGCGTTGCAATTCATCACGACGGATCGGTTTGCCGACAAAATCGATCATGCCGGCATCGCGAGCCAAACGCACATCATCGGGAAACACATGAGCGGACACCGCAATAATGCGCGGTGCTTGCGTGCCGAGCGCACGCACGATCCGGCGCGTGGTTTCGAGCCCGTCCATCTCGGCCATTTGCACATCCATTAACACCACGCGATACAGTTGTTCGCTTAATTGTTTTAACGCTTCAGCACCCGAACTCACGGCATCGCCTTGATAACCTAAACTGGTCAGCATATGCAAAATTGCCACGCGATTGACGGGATTATCTTCCACCACCAATATCGGTTTGCGATTACTAAACGATAACGCCGGTGTCACGCTTTCCGTCGCCACCGATACCGCAGGCAACGGAGTCTGATAAACATCCGGTTGCGGCAATTGACGCAGCGCATGATGCAAGGCGCTAACGGTTAAGGGTTTATGCAACGCTATTACGTGTTCGGGGGCTTTTTGCGACAAACGGCATAACCACAACACCGGACACGGCGATGCACCGTGCAACGCATCATCGACAATTGTCGCCGCGATCTTTTCGTCCACATTGGCATCCACCACCACCAACTGCGCTTGCGTTCGCGACGCGATCGCTTCGTTCCCATCCGCAACGACCAAACAACGCGCACCGGCACGTTCGAATTGTTGCGTCAACCACGCCGCATTCGCGGCAAATTCGCTGATGATCACCACCGCACCAGTGAACGTTATTTTTCGGTCATCCGTTTCCGTCGGAGTCATCATCGGCGCGTGTACACGAAAACAAAAAACCGATCCCGCTGCACTGGCGCGCTCCAGCCACAAATCACCTTGCATGGCACGGCTTAACGCTCGCGCTAGGGGCAATCCCAATCCGGTGCCACCGTATTTTCGCGTGGTAGAATTATCGGCTTGTTGAAACGCTTCGAAGATGCGCGCTTGTTGATCGCGCGCGATGCCGACGCCGGTATCCATGACGCGACCATTTAACACATTATCGCGCCAACTCAAACTGACTTCGACACCGCCGCTGTGCGTAAATTTGAGTGCGTTACCGATCAAGTTAATCAAGATCTGACGCACACGATTGTGATCCAACCACAACAAAGGCGGCACCGTCTCATCAAGGTGAATGAGCAAATCCAATGGCGGTTGATTCAACATTGGCGCAAATAAGCGCGACAACTCATCCACCAGATGCAACATGGCCGTAGATTCGGATCGGATCGCGAGATGACCACTTTCAACGGCGGCAAAATCAAGAATTTGATTGATCGTATCCAGCAATACTTCACCGCTGTGTTGCGTCATTTCGGCGTATTCGCGTTGCAGCGCATTCAGTTCGGTGTTCAACAACAATTCGGTCATGCCGAGCACGCCATTTAACGGCGTGCGCAATTCGTGCGTCATATTGGCCAGAAATTGGCTCTTGGCAGCGTTGGCGTTGGTGGCCGCTTGCGTCACCGCGCGCAATTCATCTTCGACACGGCGCGCATGATCAATGTCTTCATTTAATGCGTGATTAAGTTGCTGCAACTGTTGGTTCATTTGCGTGGCGGTGCGGCGGTAAGCAAACACCAACGGCAACGCCAACAACAGCATCAAGCCGCCCAACACCGCGACAAAAACCGCGCGCTGCCACAAAGCGGCTTCGATGTAGTCGATGCTGTAGTCGGCACCCGCGACAAAGCGTTGCCCCGACGGCGAACGCATGGGTATCAACACCGTGCGAAACGTTCCCCAACGATCGGTGTTGGTCACGTAGGTGATTTTTTCATCACGCCACGCCTGCCAATACGCCAACGGCCCTTCGCCATAATCCGTCCAATATTTCGACACGATACCTTGCGCCACATCGTCATCGTCGTAGCTTGACGACGTGAAACGCACTTCATCATCAACAACAATATAGGTGTACAAATAGGCAAAGCCACCAATTTTGGCATGACGACTTAACTCGCGCATATTCACGTGATCTTCAACCGCCGAAATGCTGTGAGCATTTAATGCGCGATCGTGAAAATCAGTTGCCAACATTTGCGGCACCGCCCGCGCCGCCAAACGTAATTTGCTGTCGGCGTCGCGCAACTGTTGATCGCGTTCGATGCGATAAACCACGAGTGCCAGCAACAACACGCCAACGCAATAAATCGTTAGCGCGATCAATAAAGGCCGTATCGGTGTTTTCATTATTGTCGTCTCGTCGGCAATTAACGCCGCCTTGCGGGCGTGGCGCGCCCGCTTTACTTTTCGTGGTCAAGTTAGACGGACAAACCGTCAGAACCTGCCTACACGAAGAACGTCTTCAAGCTTAACCCAAGCACGCGAATGCGTCATGTGCTGCACTGCAGCACGTTGCGACAGGCTCGCGACACCGATATAGTCAACAAAATCACTCGTCATCGAAAGTGATGCATAACTTTCCTTCGTGTCGGCGCACAAAAACCGCCGTATTGACCTTTAAGGGGACGACGTTGTGTTGCCAACATTGCGCGAAAACGCCGACGCACTGACCGCCAGTGCGACCCAATCGTTATGGTTTGCCGGTTTTACCCTGCTGTTTTTGGTGTGCGCTTTTTATTGGGAATACCGGCGCCGCGTCGCTCGTGAAAAACAACTCGATGCACTGGAAACCACGCGCGAACATCTGCATTCGGCGTTGTGGGGTTCTGGCGACGGCTTATGGGATTGGGATCTGCGCAGCGGCCAAGTGATGCGATTGGGCATCGGCGAGATCCTCGGCTACCAGAGCGGCGAAATGCCGGCCACCGCCGGAGCTATCTTCGAACTGATTCATCACTATGATCGGCAAATTTTTTTAAGCGCGATTGGTCGGCACTTACGCGGCGACAGCGAGTTTTTTGAAGTGGAATACCGTTTGCGTCGCCGTGATGGCTCATGGTGCTGGGTCTTGGATCGCGGTCGTTTATTACCGCATCGCAACGGTCATCACGACTTACGTTTGGCCGGTACCACCAAAGATATTTCGGCGCGCCGCCGCGCCGAACAAGAACTGCGCATCGCCGCCAACGTATTCGACACCATGCAAGAAAGTGTGTTGATTTTAGATTGGCAATTTCGCGTAGTGCGCGTCAATCGCGCGTTTGAACTCAGTTTTGGTTACGCCGTTAATGACATCGTCGGTGCGGATATCGCGTTATTGAATTCGTCCGAACACGATGCCAATTTTTATCAGTCGATGCGTGAAACGGTGATGGCAACGGGACGTTTTCGCAGTGAAGTGTGGCACAAACGTTTCGACGGACAAGAATTACTCACGCAACTGGACTTATGTGCCACCCACGATAACGACACGCAAACCTCGTATGTGATCGCCGTACTCACAGACATTACCGCGCGCCGCCGCGCTGAAAACGAATTGCGTTACCTCGCCAACTACGATCAATTAACCGGTTTACCTAATCGCAATCAATTCAACGAAAAACTGCAACTCGCCTTGAACGAGGCTCGTCTTCATCATCACGCGATGGCGCTGTTTTTTCTCGACATCGATCACTTTAAGCACGTTAACGACAGCAAAGGACACGCTTACGGCGATTTATTATTGCAGCGCGTCGCGTCACATTTGCGTCAAAGCGTTGATGAGCACACGCTCGTGGCGCGTTTTGGCGGTGACGAGTTTGCGATTTTAGTGCCGCGCTTTAATGACGAAAATGCACTCAATCATATCGCGCTAAAAATTCTGGCGAAATTTCGCGAACCGTTGGAACTGGACGGCGGCGATTTGAGTGTTTCGCCCAGCATCGGGATCAGCCTTTATCCGCAACACGGCGATGACGCCACCACCTTGTTACGCTGCGCCGACATGGCCTTATATCGCGCCAAAGACGACGGACGCGCCACCTTCCGTTTTTACGATCACGATATGCAGCAGCACTCGCTCCGGCGTTTCAATGTTGAGTCGGCGTTGCGGCGTGCGTTGGAAAAAAACGAGCTGGAATTATTTTTTCAGCCACGCACTACCATTCGACACGGCCAGATCAGCGGTTACGAAGCCTTGGTGCGCTGGCGATCATCCACGTTGGGCGCGGTGTCACCGGATGAATTTATCGCGGTGGCCGAAAATATCGGCGTCATCAATGCGATCGGCGATTGGGTGTTGCAAACGGCCTGCAGCAAAGCGGCGCAATGGCACGCGCAGCAATTACCGGCGCGCATTTCGGTGAACTTATCGGTACGGCAATTACAACAACCGGCGTTGGCCGCGCGCGTGCAATCCATTTTAACCGCCAGTCACTTTCCCGCTCCTTTACTGGAAATCGAAATCACCGAAAGTATTTTGTTAAGTGCCGAACCGGTGCTGCAAAACAACCTCGCGCAGCTGCGCAAACTCGGCATTAAATTGGCGCTCGACGATTTCGGCACCGGCTATTCGACCTTCAGTTATTTAAAGAAACACAAATTCGACACGATTAAAATCGCGCGCGATTTTGTTAAAGATATTGGTGTAGAAGACAGCGCCGGTGCGATCGCGGTGGCGATCATCGAACTGGCTCACAATCTCGATATGGTGGTGGTCGCCGAGGGCGTCGAAACCGAAGCGCAATATGAATTCTTGCGCCGCGTCGGTTGTGAAGAAGTGCAAGGCTATTACGTTGGCGAACCGCTGGCACAACCGTTATCGTTGTTTCAACCCACATTGCCCGGTATCGCGCCATCCAGCGTCGTAAACAATGCGCTAATGTAAGCGATGCTGTTATGCATTTCGCATCGCTTAACTAACGCTTCATGTCGATCTACGGTAACGCAACATTGACCACACGACCGTTCGGCCCGACCGCGAAAATAACGCCTTGCTGATGCGCCACCGCATTAAGCGGCATGCGATCGAAAAGTGTCAGCGCTGCATTTAAATAGCCCCTCGCCGTTCCACCTAATCCGCTCACTACAATCTGCTGGTTATCAATCGCGATCGCCGAAAAAAATCCCTCCGGTAGCGATGAAAACGCTTGCCAGGTTTTGCCGCCATCACGACTGATGGCCGCGTTGATGCCGCGATAATTCGGCTGCTTATAATCACCACCCACGGCGATTAAGGTTTGCGCATTCCACCACGCCACCGAAAACGCGCCTTGTGACGGTGCCGTCACGATAAACGGCAGATCCGCCACCGTAAAATGCGCGCCGTAATCGTGCGACACGAACGCGCGCGCCCGCGCGGCTCCGCCGGTAACAAACGCGACACGGCCACCGCTGGCCGCGACCGCGCAACTGCCGCTGGCCGCAAACGCGCCTTCGTCTTGCAGCGCCACCGGCATGCCCTCGGCAGGCGATAATTGCCACGTTTGACCACCGTCGCGGGTTAACCATAATTGAAAACGACCGGACACCGGATCGCCAAAAATGAATCCGTTTTGCTGATCCCAAAAATCGATCGCATCCCAAAAACCTTTTTCGTCGCGATTGGTGAACACGTTTTGCCACTGCGCCCCGCCATCGCGCGTGCGCCATAAGCTCGACGCCGCGCCCCGTCCCGCACTCATCACTATCGCGTGATGCGGATCAAACGCTTCGATGTCGCGAAAATCGAAATCACCGTGCGCGAACGGCAGCCGCTGCCACGACGTTCCATCGCGGCTGCGCAAAATCGTGCTGTGCGCGCCACTGGCCCACACGGTTTTGGCGTCAACCATACTTAAGCCACGTAATTCGGCGTCGCTGCCGCTGGGCTGTACTTGCCACTGCGCCTGCGCGGTGGCGATGAAAAACCATAAGATCCACACTCGGTATCGCTGCATTGTTAGGTTTCTCGCCAAAAAGTTGAAATCGAAGGAGCACGGCCACCATGTTAACGATTCTGCCGGTCGATGATAAATCACTCGCCGCGTGCGCGGATTTATTACGGCATTCTGCACAGCAATTTATCACGCCCGAATTTGAACCGGATGCCGCCACGCGTTTTCTGGCCAACGAGAATGAAGATAAATTGCGCAGCATCGTTAATGCCGGAGGTTACTACGCAGGCGCGTGGTGGCAACAGCAACTCACCGGCTTTGTCGGCGTGCGCGCGCCCGATCATATTGTGCATTTATTTGTTGACCAGCAGTGGCATCATCGCGGTATCGGCACCGCTTTATTGCATTACGCATTGGCGTCAATACGTTTGCATTCGCGCCCACAACGCATCACGGTAAACTCATCTACCTACGCCTTGGCGTTTTATCAGCGCGCCGGATTTGTTTGCACCGATTTAAAACAATGTTTCGATGGCGTGTATTACACACCGATGAAATTAATTATCGAAACGTAGCGTTACCGAAATTTTCGTCCGCGTATCCAGCCACGACAATGCGGCGCACCACACTGACAATAAAATGCTCGAAACAATTCGTCTTCGGTGCTTTCGTAATCCATGGTGAGAAATTCACCAGCACGGATGGCGCGACAAGCAAAAAACGTTAAGCTCGTCATATCGCAGCGCATATTGGGTTCACAGGAATGCAGCACTTTGCCCATCACCAGCGGGTCGGCCACGTATTCGCCGGGCGCGCGCTGCAAGGTATACAGTGTTTGCTCAACGACGGTGGCGCCATAAAAACGAAACACAATCGCGCCGCCAGCGAATGCGATCACGGCGCGTAGACCTTCGCCTTTGCCATTGGTCCCGACCACCTCGACGCGATCACGAGTCGGTTCAAACGGAAACGGCGGACACAAGGCGTGGTAGAAACGTCGCGACGCCAGTGCTGGGGCGATTTCGGTAAACGACAGTTGACGATAGGATGAGGGACGATCGAGCGACATCGCAGTTTCCTTTTCATCGTGAGTGGTTTAACGCTATTTGCGAATAACAATTTGATGCGTGGTGATGTGCGGCGCGAAATAACGATTGACCACTTCGAACACCGTCGCTTCATCAAACCATTTGCAACTGAAGACATCGAGATACATATCGCGCGCTGCGTCATTGGTGTGCACCGTGAGCGCCGACGTGGTGATCAGTTGCACCGCTGAAATGCCAACCTGCGATCGGCCAACTCTTTGAGAAACGTTTTCATGCTATCGAGCGACAACACATTATCGTTGCAGCGCTCCAGCGTCAGCATCATGTGTTTACCGTAATACTGACAACCATTGATGGTGATGTTTTTATAGTTCACGGCATTCATGGCGGTTTCCTTGGCGCAATAAAAAACCCTCGGTCAACGCGCGAAATTAACGAACCTATCGGTCTGTAAAATCTCGACGCTCCCGAGGGTGTGACCGTCACTTGACGGCTGACAAACTATGCGCCAGTGACAACGCTAATGCAATCCTGAATACCGCTAAATAGAAGGGCTAAGTTGTAGACTGTTAGACGGCTAATTTTAATCGCCGTTCGCTCACTTTACGCTTAGTGCTTGTCGCCATGATGATGCTCATGCTCATCGTCATCGCGGTCATGATCATCGCGATCGCGACGGTGGCGACGGCCGCGATCCTCGTGCATTTTTTCCAGCTGCGCTTGTTGTTCGGCGGTCAAAATACCTTTCACGCTTTCGCGCATTTTTTGCGACGACGCTTTCATGGTTTCGCAATGCTGTTTGGCGGCGGTGGCCATTTTGCTTTCTTGCTCGGCGGTCAATTTCAGCGACCGTTTCAGGTGTTCGAGCATGGGCGGCTGCGCACAATCTATTTCTTCGCCGTGCATCGGAGGCATCGGAGGCGTCGGCGGTTGCGACGACGCAGCAACGGTTTTAACGGCGACGGCGCTGGCAAAGCACAGCACGGCGGTCATAACGACAGATAAGGGACGTTTCATGAATTGCTCCGGTTGTGTGAATGACGATTGCATCATGGCACACAAAATCGCAGCAATTAGGGAGCAAAAAAGGAAGCCGTTCGCCGTTTACAAAATGTAACGATAACCGACGCCGTACACCGATTCGATGACGTCTTTTTCGGTTAACTCCAGCAGGCGTTTACGCAATTTTTTGATGTGGCTGTCGATGGTGCGATCGCTGACCACGTGGTTATCGACATAGATACGATCCATCAGCTGACTGCGCGACAAGATCCCCGGCGCTTTTTCATGCAAGGCGTATAGCAACGCAAATTCGACGGCGCTTAAATCGACATAGCGTGCGCCCAAACTAACGCGCAGTTGCTCGGGCGCTAAGTGCAAGGGTAACGACGAATGTGATGCGCAGGCGGCGCTGCTACGACGCAACACGGCTTTCACCCGCGCCACTAATTCGCGCGGACTAAACGGTTTGCACACGTAATCATCGGCACCCAATTCTAACCCCAGCAGCCGATCAATTTCTTCGACGCGCGCGGTCATCATAATGATCGGAATGTGACTCGTCTGGCGTAATTGCTTGCACAGTGTCAAACCATCGACGTGCGGTAATTGCAGATCGAGCAAGATCAGATCCGGCGTGCGCGCTTTGATCGCGGCCAGCACCTCGGCACCGTCATGGATCACATCGCAACTCATGCCGTCGTGGTGTACATAATCGGCCACCACCGAGGCTAATTTGGTTTCGTCTTCAACGATCAGAATGTGCGGCATCGTAAGGGATCTCGATAATTATCGCCAAACCGCCCAATGGTGACGCCATCGCCACGATCGAGCCGCCGTGCGCCAGCACCAGTGCGCGCACGATCGCCAACCCTAACCCACTGCCCTCATTGGCGAGGCGCGCGTGGGCGCGAAAATACCGATCAAATAAATGCGGTAAATCGTTGCTGCTGACTCCCGGTCCACTGTCTTCCCAACGCCAACGCCAATAACGCGGATGTTGCTCCACGGTTAACTGCACACGCGCACCGTGAACGCAATAACGCACGGCATTTTCAAATAAATTGTGTAGCACTTGCCGCATTCGACCACGATCAACATCGACCACCAACGACGACGGTGCAAGCAGCGTCCATTGCAAATCGTGGGCGCGGAATTTTTCGCCATGAACTGTGGCCACGGCGTTGATTAAGGTCACCAGATCACAGGACTCGATATGTAATTGCAATTTCGCCACTTCAGCGCGCTGCAACATATTGAGATCGTCCACCAATCGCATCAGTTGTTGCACTTCGCTGGCCAATGAGTGCAACGCATCCGTCGACAGTGGCCGGATGCCCGATTGCATCGCTTCGATCTCGGCGCGCAACACTGCGATCGGCGTGCGCAGTTCATGGGCGAATTCGGCAAAGCCTTGTTGCCGCTGTTTTTGCGATTGCGCCAAATGCTCGGCCAGCGCATTAAAATCGCGCGCCAGATCATCGATCTCGTCTTTACTGCGTGCATCAAGGCGATAATCGTAATCACCGTCACGCAAGATCTGCGCGCCAGCGCGCAATAACGCCAAACGCCGCACCAACCAATACGCCAGTCCATACGACAGCAACATCGAACCAAACACCGCAAACAACACATTAATCGCCAAATGTTTGAGCATGGTTTGTTCAAAATTATTGTCGATATCCAATAACGCCGGTTCACGCTGGCGCAATCCCAAATAGCCGATTAATTGGCGCCGTTGATCGTACAACGGTTTTAGCGTTAATTGCTTTAGCGCAGGGTATGGCAGTGCGCCAGCGATAATGTTTTGCCCATCATCGAGCAACCATGCCGGCACAGCGGGCAGATGATCATCATCCGGCGGAATAAAACCCGGCCGCCGTGGCGGTGGTACGTCTTCGTCATCGTGTTCTGCGTGACGTTCCCGATGTTCATGTTCGTCATGGTGTCGCGGTGGACGCTCCATCCAACGCGGCCACCGTTGCGGATCGCTTTGTACATTAAGCCAAGAGCGATCGACACCGTATAATGCTTCGGCTCGCTCGGTGAGCATACGCGTGTAACGGCGTTCGTGTTGCCGTTTGACTTCATCGAATCCGCGTTCAAATTGACTGCGATTGACCCCGTAAATCAGCAATAAGATGATCGTGCTGACGCTTAAAAAAAGACAAAATAATTTGTTGCGTAATGACACGTTCGTTTCCCGTTGCATTCGCGCGCACAAGACGCCTGTCGCCTTGCGATCAATTTAGCACTTTTTTGCACCCACACTATGCAACGAATAAGGATTAACGGTTTTTGCGCGCGCGATCGTCGGCCGCTTTGCTGCGCCGTGTCGGTTCGGCGTCGAGCGGATTTTCCGGCCAATAATGTTTGGCATACTGGCCACGCAAATCTTTACGCACATCGGGATAGACCTGACGCCAGAAATTGGCCAGATCTTGCGTGATTGCGAGCGGACGTTGCGCTGGCGACAGCAAATGGATCAGCACTGGCACCTGCCCATTGGCAATACGCGGCGTTTGTTCTAAGCCAAACATTTCTTGCAAACGCACCGCCAACACGACGTGATCGGCGCGGTAATCCAGCGCTATCAACGAGCCACTCGGTACCCGAATGTGGGTTGGAGCCAACGCATCAATGTGTTGCAATAAACGATAATCCAAACCACTTTGTAGTGCTTGCAACAACGGCAGCGCGGCGAATTGCGAACGCCGTGTGATGCCCGTTAAAAACGGACCTAACCATTCGTGTACCTTTTCTTGCAACGCGTCGTCGCGATAATTTCTTGGCAAGGTCAATAACGCGTGTTGTTGAATAAAGCGCACGCGTTGTAACCACTGCTCGCTCTCGCGTGTCCACGGCAACACCGACAAGCCCATTTGCGCGATGCCCTCGCATAACGCTTGCAATACCTTCTCTCCCTCGGCGGGCAGGGCTTTTTCGCTAATGACAATGGCACCAAAGCGGGTGACCTCGCGCGCGATCACCATTTGTTCGCGCGCCGACCACTGCACTTCTTTGCCGTGCTCGATAAGGTGCGGTAATTCGCGTTGCAGATCGCACAACGCAACATCAGCGGCCAAAAAAATGCGCGCGTTTTGTCCTTCGCCATCGACATCAGCAATCGCCAGCCATTCATTATTGGCGAGTACGCTGGGCAACGCTAATTGTGCACCGATGCCGCTCGTTAGCTGCCAACGATCGCCGTTTTTATCGCGCCGTTTTGCCACGCGTTCGGGATACGCCAAGGCCACACAAAGCCCCAGTTTCGATTCATCGGCGGCGGCGTTTTTTTCGTTCATTAACTGACGCAAGCGTTGCGCTTGTGCGCGCGCTCGTTCACGCGCTGCGCGATCGTGCGCGCCGCCGTAATGCAGTGCTTGCCAACGACTGTGCAAGTCCGCATCGTTGTCATGGCCGCGCAATAAATCGCGCTCTTCCAATAACGCGGCGACATCGCAGGCAGTGGCCGCAAACCCAGCGCTTTGCGCCCGTAAAAGCATATGCGCGTAACGTGGATGCACCGGCAAACTCGCCATCGCTTTGCCGTGTGCGGTAATTTTGTGCTGGCGATCCAGTGCGCCTAATTCGCGTAACACTTCGCGCGCTTGCGCCAGCAACGACGGTGGTGGTGGATCGAGAAATAATAACGTTGCTTCATCACTGCCCCACTGCGCTAATTCAAGCGCCAAGGGCATCAAATCACTTTGCGTAATTTCAGCGGCGGAAAATTTTGCCAGTGCGTGCTGCTGCGATTCCGACCACAAACGATAACACGCACCCGCCGTTTGACGACCAGCGCGTCCGCGACGTTGGTCGGCGCTGGCTTGCGAAATAAATGTGGTCACCAAAGCGCTCATGCCACGACGTGGATCGAAGCGCGCCACTTTGGCCAAACCGCTGTCGATGACGATGGCAACGCCATCAATGGTGAGTGACGTTTCGGCGATATTGGTCGCCAAAATAATTTTGCGTCGTCGTTGCGGATCCGGTTGTAAGGCCGCGTGCTGCGCCGCCGCGTTCGCTTCGCCGAATAAGGTATGAATCACGCCATCGAGATCGGCCGCTTGTAACGCCGATTCGGCACGACGGATCTCACCTTGTCCCGGTAAAAAAACCAACACATCGCCGTCGTATTCACGCACGGCGCGCGCAACGGTGGTGACGATGGCGTGTTCTAAACGATGCGACGGTTTGCCGACGTAATGCGTGGTGATCGGAAATTGGCGACCTTCGCTAACAACCACCGGCGCGTCACGCAAGCGTTGCGCTACCGCTGCGCCATCTAATGTCGCCGACATCACCACGATTTTTAAATCGTCGCGCAAATTTTGCTGCACATCAAAACAGAGTGCCAAACCTAAATCCGCGTGCAAAGAACGTTCGTGAAATTCATCGAAAATCAAACAATCAACACCGCGCAATTCGGCATCTTGTTGCAGTTGTCGCGTCAAAATTCCTTCGGTGACGACTTCGATGCGTGTGGCCGCGCTCACTTTGCTGTCGCCGCGTATGCGATAGCCCACCGTTTGTCCGACCGGCTCGCCCAACTGCGCCGCCATAAATTGCGCCGCTCGCATGGCCGCCAAACGACGCGGCTCCAACATCACGATTTTTTGTTTCACCACGTCTTGTTGCAAAATGGCCAGCGGAATGCGCGTGGTTTTGCCGGCGCCGGGCGCGGCCGATAACACCACGTTAGCGTGCGCGCGCAGGGCGGCAATAAATGACGGCAATATCGAATCAATCGGTAGCAAGATCAAACCAAGCTCGTAAAATGGTGCGCAATTATGCGGCAACCAGAGTCCACTGCCTATGCGAGCATCACACGGTCATTTTCATCGCGTGTTTTTCGCGCTGTGTTTTGACGCCCGTTTTTGCCACCAATTAAGCACGTGGCGACAACACCTCGCCGTGCGCGAAGGACGTTGGGTGGCGATGGCGAATATGCATTTGACGTTAAGTTTTTTGGGTGAAGTAACCGATCGCACACTGGAACAATTACTTGCTTATCCGTTCGCGCGCCTCGACCCATTCGAGCTGACGTTTGGCGAGCTGGGTTATTTCAGTAAGCCGCAGGTATTGTTTGTGCAACCGCATACCACACCCGCTGCCTTAACGGCTTTGCACGGTGCTTGTGAGCGCGCCAAAAATGCGCTCAGGGCGGGTAAAAAAAGTCCGCCATTTACGCCGCACGTCACGCTGGCACGCGCCGCGATCGCCCCCATTCCCGCCGCCACACAAACGCTGTCATTGGCAAGCCACCATCGCGAGTTTTGTTTGATGCAATCGCATCATGGCCGCGAGGGTGTGTACTATCGCACCTTGCAAACGTGGCCGCTGCAGCGCGCGCTGCGCCCTTCACCGATTTGATTTTCTGCGTCGGCGCTGCCACCCTTGAAAGCAACCGAAAAGACCTTTGTGTGCTTTTTTTGCGGCGTTATTTTGGATCATTCCCGATGCGTTTTTCAGGGCTTTTTCTGCTCCTTAGCTGGCTGCTAGTAGCGCGCGCCGAAGCGGCGACGCTGGTGGCGTGTGCCGATGAATACTGTCCCTTTAATTGCGCCGCCGACCGCCCCGACCTCGGATATATGATCGAGTTATTACAACGCTCGGCGCAATCGCGACAGGAACACGTGATCTACAAGGTGATGCCGTGGGAACGCGCCATCCAGTTTACGCGCGAAGGTCAATGTCAGGCCTTGGTAGGCACGCCGGTAAACGACCCGTCCGATTTTATTTTTCCGGCGTTACCGGCCGGTATGAATATCAATGTCGCGTGGATAAAACGCGATGATCACTGGCGTTACAACGGTGTGGCATCGCTTGCGAATCGTCAAATCGGTTTGATTGATGGTTATTCGTATGGTGATGAACTCGATCGTTATATCGCCACGCACGTTAAAAATGACACCCATCTGCAAATCATTGCGGGCGAAACCGCGATCGAGCAAAACGTTAACAAGCTCACACGCGGTCGCATCAATGTGTACATCGAAGATTTGATGGTTATTCAATATCGGATGCGGCAGCAAAAACCACCGCCGTTCATCGTCGCGGGTGAAATCAGTCGGTTACCGTTTCACATTGCGTTTTCGCCGCGCGATCCGCAATCACGCGCGCGCGCTGACGCCTTAAGTCAAACCGTCGCGAAAATGCGCGCCAGCGGCGAATTAACGCGTTTGCTTAATCGTTACGGTGTGCAAGACTGGCAATAAATTGCCGAGCCAACTCCATTTCCTATTTCTACCCTTCATTTTTTGCTTTTCTTACCGATAAACACCACATCGCTTGTCGCCATCATGGTGATTGCCATGCTCCGTTTTTGTCTGCTTTTATTTTCGTTGTTGGTCCCGTCACTGCGCGCCGACACCGTCGATGTCGAGTTAACACCGGAACAGATCTGGCGGTATAACAATGTGTTGTTTCAAGGCTCGGCGTCGGCACCGGTCGCGCTGGCGCTGAGAGCGACACAGAATGCCAGTACCGCACGCGATGATGACGAATTAAGTGATGCCCGCAGCAGCGTCGATCGCATCTTGACCGGCGGCGTACCGCTGCGTAGTTTCGATTTATTAATTGCGACGCAATTATTTTCCAGCCATCGCTTTCGCCCCGATACCGACGCGCCTTTTGATGTGCGATTCATCGTGCGCGATTATCAAACCCATTATCAACGAGTGAACACCGTGCGCGGTTCGCCGCGACTCGCCAATATCCACGCCACCATCGCGCGGCGCATGGAAGACATCGCCACGCCCGACGCCCACGTGCAATTACAAATGATCGTCACTCATCGTCGCCACGCGCAAGTCGATGTGTGGAACGTGCGTGCGCTACTGGCACCGTGCCAACGATTAAGTGGCGCGCAATGGTTAAGTGGCAACGGCGGCGACGACGCGTTCTGGCAAACCTATTCGTCCACCGCCATTGGACAAACCGTACACGCCAGTATCAATTATCTTGTCGAACAAATTTATCAACGATACAGCGCCGACACGATCGTCGGCGAAGTGATCGCGCGACGCGGTGAACGACTGCAACTGTCATTAACGCAACCCGATGTCAACGCCGGTGACACGGTGACGCTGTGGCATCGTGATGAGCCACAACGCAGCATCGGCCACTTACGCATTAAAACCACCGATCGCGATCACGCCGACGCATGGCCACTGGATCTGCATCCGGCGTCAATCGCATTAGGCGATCGCGTTTATGTGACGCGCACGCCGCCGCTTCCACTGCAATTTTTACCGCCACCGCCACTCACGCGCTGTGAGGTCGACAAAAACGAAAAAGCAGACGACAATGAAAACACGACTTCTGAATAAATCGTGTCAACATGAGCAATGGTAAACCGAAACGTCCGCATTTATTTCCCTCATCAAAAGAAACCGTTCCGGCCTCGCGTCGCACCAGTGATTCGGCCCAAACACGATCGCCCACGTATCGTTTGGCGTTTGCTGATGAAGATTTTTTATTGGCCGATGAAACGCGCGCGGTGCGCTTGCAACTGGAATGGTTGAAATTTGACGGCTTGCTCGATAACGCCAATATCGATCACACCATTGTCGTGTTTGGCAGCGCGCGCATTGACGAAGCGGCGCAAGCCAAAGAAAAAGTCGCGCTGTTAAAACAACAAAGCAAACTCGACCCCGATAACGCGACCCTCAAACAGTTGCTGAAAAGCGCGCACAATCTTGAAAAATTGGCGGTTTACTATAACGAGGCGCGACGCTTTGCCAATCGCGTGGTTAAAGACGGCGAAAAAGCGTTTGGTTTTGCTTCGACCATCATTACCGGCGGCGGCCCCGGCATTATGGAAGCGGCCAATCGCGGTGCCTTCGACGCCGGAGCGCCCAATATTGGTTTGAATATCGTGCTGCCCACCGAACAACATCCCAATCCGTATGTGTCACCACATTTAAGTTTTCAATTTCATTATTTCGCCATTCGCAAAATGCATTTTTTAATGCGCGCTCGCGCCATCGTGGCGTTTCCGGGGGGCTTTGGCACGCTGGATGAAATTTTCGAAACGCTGACGTTGCGCCAAACTGGGCGCGTGTCATGCCTACCCATTTTGCTGTGCGGAAAAGAGTATTGGCGCAAAATCGTCAACATCGACGCGCTGGTCGATGCTGGCGTCATCAGCCCTGATGACACGCAGTTATTTCATTATATCGAAACGGCCGACGAGGCCTTTCAAGCCATCGCTGATTTTTATAAAAAACGGCCGTTACAGTGTTAAGGCGGCATGACACTTGAGAACCAGCGCACTCCTTGGCTAGACTGAACTCATGCGCGTACTCATCGCTTTTCTACTGTTGTGCTTGCTCATCCCCCGTATCGGGGATGACTCACCTATCCATGCTGCCGTGTGCCTGAACGCCACGACCGGCAGCATGGATCACGCGCATGAAATGCACAGCCAAATGGAACATCACGACGTTCAATCCAGCCAACTCGGTGATTGCCAACATTGCGGCGATTGCGGCGTACACGTTGGCAGCACCTTAAGTAGCAACGTGTGCATTCACATCGAACGCCTGGCCTCGGCCCCCACCATTGCGCGCGATCACGTGCGCGCGATTGCACGTGCAACCGCCTTAATTCGCCCACCGCTGGCGTAACGCCACAGGCGAGATCCGTCTACAATCCGCCGCTCTGTAAGGCAACGCTTCCGTGACCTCGTCGCGATTCGTTGGCCGCCTTCTGATTGATCTTTTTTTTTGTTTTGTCAGCCACTGATGATGGCTTTTGATTGGAGTTTTTATGATGCCTGCCATAGTGTTGTCGCTGTTGATGGTTTTTTGCAGCGCACAAGCCGACACCTTTACACACTTACGCAGCGTGTATTGGCAGCGTGAAATCAGCGTGCAAACCGCCGACAACGCGGCACGCTTAACGCAATCTATCGGCACCGATACGCGTCGCTGGTTAAATGAGGGCGCGCGATTAAATATCAGCCATTTGCAACGCAAAGACGCAACTGCCGTATTCGAACAAGAGTGGCAATTAACACTGCCAGCACTGTTCACCAGCGATGATCTACAAACGCGCAATAAAGCCGACGCCGAGCGCGCGCAGGCGGCCTTGCAGTGGGCGCACATTAACGCCAGTGCACACTTATATCGTTTGCTCGGTGACAACCAAATCGACAATAAAATACGGGCGATCTGGCAGCAACGGCGCGACACCACCACCGCCTTATTGCGCGACATTGAGCGACGCGTCAGCGCCGGTGAATCGGCCGCCATCGAATTAACGCAAATGCGTCTTGAACTTTCGACAACGCAAAATGAAAGTCTGCAAGCCGATTTGCGTTACCAAGAAGGACAACTGCAATTACAAGAAATGCTGGGGCAGATTATTGATGTCGAGCGCGTCACTCTGCCGCAAGAGGGAAACGCCGATGACATCCATCCGTTATTGAAAATGGCCGCACTGGAGCAACAACGTGCGCGCGCCGATCACGATTGGTCACGCGCGTGGTCACGCGATATCGAGTGGTCGTTGATTTATAAACAACAACGAGATGAACCCGCTGGTGAACGCGAAAGCATGAATGGCATTGGCATCAGTGTGCCGCTCGGTAGCAACGCCACGCGACGACAAGAACAGCTCGCCAGTCAATTGGCGTTGCAACAAACACAAACGGTTTGGCAATGGCTGCAACAAAATTTGCCCTTGCAACAACAACGTGCCGCCTTGCGCCGCGATTCGACGCGGCAACGTGTAGAACAATTACAGAGCGCGCAGCAGTGGCTACAACAACAGCTTGAGGCCATCGATCGCGCATGGCGTCAGGGCGAAATCGACTTTAACGAACGCTTGCGCGCCGACCAACGTCAAACCCAAGGACAGCTGGATTATTGGCAAGCGCAAAAAGATCACATCAATGCACAAGCCGATTGGTTTGTGGCCTTCGGAGTTTTACCATGAAAGGTTGCGGTTTTCTGTTTTTCATTTTATTGAGCGTCGGCGTGCAGGCCCACGGCGATGACGATCACGAACACGACGCCGCGCCAGCCACGGCAACACGCGTGAACGGTGCATCACCGCGCATCGAATTGACCAGCGAACAAATCGAAATCGTGGCCGTGTTTAACGAGCAACGTCTCGAATTATTTGTCGATGATTGGCGCAGCAATCAACCGATTGATAACGCCACCGTGACGGTGCAATGGCAGCAACAATCGGTGGATGCCGTGCGCGTCAATGAAGGCGTGTATCGCACCGGCATTTTGGCCGTGCCGGATGATCATCGCGTCGCCTTACTCGTCGGCGTGCAAAGTGAGGCGTACACCGATTTACTGGAAACCACGTGGACGTTGCCACGAGCGACAGAACCGGATCATGAAACGCATTGGCCATCGTGGCTCACTCATCTCGCAGTTGCCATCGCCGCATTACTGATCGGGTTTTTCGCGCGCACAAGCCGCGCGCTCACGCTGTTGTTTGTCGCCGCTGGAATGACGATCGCGACGCCAGTGCGCGCCCACGGTGACGACACACACGGCGAAGAACAACCGTTGCAAAGTAAATTAGTTAACGCCGACGAAAAAGCAACTCGTCTGGCCGACGGCAGCTTGTTTGTGCCGAAAACGGTGCAGCGATTACTCGCCGTGCGCACCCAGTTCGCCGAGTTTTCCGCATCACCGTTTAACGCCAAATTACCCGCCCAAGTGCAATACGATGGCGAGCAACGCAGCGTCGTTCCCGCACCGTTTCAAGGACGCGTCGCCACGTATAAAAACCGCTGGCCGACACCGGGCCAAACGGTAAAAAAAGGCCAAGTGTTAATGACCTTGCAGGCGCAATTATCCGCCACCGAACAAATCCAACTCGACGCACAACTGGCGCGATTGAATGTGCAACTAACCGCCGCACAAGCGCGCTGGGAACGCATCAAAACATTGACCGAAACGCTGTCGCAAAAAGAATTGGAACAAGCCAAAGCCGAACTTGATGGGCTGCGCGCCGAGCGCGACACCTTGCACCACGCCACCACACAAGCACACGTTATTCGCGCGCCGAATGATGGCGTGCTCAGTCAAGTTCATGTCGTTAACGGCCAACCCGTAAACGCCGGCAGCGAGCTTGTCACGCTGTTATCCGGTTCATTAACTGTGCTGGCGTTAGCGCCCAGTGATTTTCAAGTGATGAAGCAACCGCAAGCAACCTTAGTGAGCGGACAACGTCGCGTCGCGCTGGAGTGGATAGGTCAAGCCGGTGAATTACGCGATCAACAACGCCCACTTTGGTTTCGTTTAAAAGACAGTCAGAATTTTGCCGTCGGTGATAGCGGACAAGTGTTAATCGAAACCGATCAGCAACAAAACGGTGTCACCACATTAGCCAGCGCGATCGTGCGCGCCGACGATGGCAGCAAAGCAGTGCTCGTCAAACGCAGCGCCGAAATTTTCCGTTTGCAAACCGTTCATGTGCAACCGCTAGGCAACGGTAATGTGTTGCTGTTATCCGGGGTCAAAGCCGGTGAACGCCTCGTCACCGAGGGCGCGGCGTTGCTCGCGCAATTACGGTAACCGCCATGTTTAATACCATCGTTCAATTCAGTTTGCGGCAGCGATTATTGGTCTTAATTGCGGCGCTATTGTTGTTAGTGGGCGGCGTTTTTTATGGTCAACGTTTAGCGCTGGATGTGTTTCCCGATCTAAACCGTCCGACC
>CAZYUS010000003.1:0-43580 GCA_964650615.1 uncultured Pseudomonadaceae bacterium
TACACCGGGCGTCGAAACCCCCCCGGGGCCACTGGGACAGGGGCTGGCTAACGCCGTGGGCATGGCGCTGGCCGAAAAAATGCTGGCCGCGCAGTTCAATCGCGACGGTTTAGCCATTGTCGACCATTACACCTACGTGTTCTTGGGCGATGGCTGCCTGATGGAAGGCATTTCGCATGAAGCCTGTTCGCTGGCGGGTACGCTGGGCCTTGGCAAACTGATTTGTTTTTACGATGACAACGGCATTTCGATCGACGGTGAAGTGCACGGCTGGTTTACCGACGACAGCGTGCGCCGGTTTGAAAGTTACGGCTGGCAAGTGATCCCCAATGTCGATGGCCATGACGCCGACGAGATCAAACAAGCCATCGAAACCGCACGCGCCGAAACCGAGCGCCCGACCTTAATCTGCTGCAAAACCATTATTGGTTTTGGCGCCCCCACTAAAGCCGGCAAAGAAGAATGCCATGGCGCGCCGTTGGGCGATGTCGAAATCGCCGGTGCGCGCGAAAAGCTGCAATGGCCACACGCCCCGTTCGAGATCCCGGCGGCCATTTACGCCGCGTGGGACGGCAAACCACGTGGCACCGCACACGAGCAAGCGTGGCAGCAACAGTTCCACGCTTACACCGCGCAACACCGCGAACTAGCGCAGGAATTCAACCGCCGTTTACGCGGTGAGCTGCCCAGTAATTTTAACGACATCGCCGCCGCGTTTATTGCCGATGTCAACGGCAAGGCCGCCACTATCGCCTCGCGTAAAGCGTCGGAAAATGCACTCAACGCACTGGCACCAAACCTGCCCGAATTAGTCGGCGGTTCGGCCGATTTAGGCGGCTCCAATTTAACCGTCTGGAAAGGCGCTAAAGCCGTTAGCGCACACGATGCCAGCGGCAACTATCTGCATTACGGTGTGCGCGAATTCGGCATGAGCGCGATCATGAACGGCCTCGCCTTGCACGGTGGATTCATCCCTTATGGCGGCACCTTTTTAATTTTTATGGAATACGCACGCAATGCTGTGCGCATGGCCGCGTTAATGAAACAACGCAGCATTTTTGTGTACACCCACGACTCCATTGGCCTCGGTGAAGACGGCCCCACGCATCAACCGATCGAGCAAATCAATAATCTGCGCGGTACGCCGAATATGAGCGTGTGGCGTCCCTGCGATGCGGTCGAATCGGCCGTCGCGTGGATCGAAGCACTGAAGAAAAAAGACGGCCCCTCCAGTTTGATTTTTTCACGCCAAAATTTACCGCATCAAATACGTGACACCGCGCAAATAAACGACATCGCGCGCGGTGCCTATGTGTTATCCGACAGCACCGGCACACCCGATCTGATTTTAATCGCCACCGGTTCCGAAGTGAATTTGGCCCAATTGGCCGCACAACAGTTACGCGAACACGGTAAGAAAGTGCGCGTCGTGTCGATGCCGTGCAGCACTGTTTTTGACGCGCAAAGTAACGACTATAAAGAATCCGTATTGCCGACCAGTACGCGTCGTCGCATCGCGATCGAAGCCGGTCACGGTGATTTCTGGTTTAAATACACCGGACTCGATGGTCGCGTAATTGCGATGTCAACATTCGGCGAATCGGCACCGGCCGACCAATTATTTGCGCAATTCGGTTTCACGGTCGACAACATCGTGAACACCGCAAAAACGATGTAATTAACGTGAGTAGGAGCGCGCGCTCCTACGTTAACACCAACGCACATCGCAAAGACGATGCAAACAATAAAGCAGTGCAAAGACATTGCTGTTTTTAAGCAGTACCTTTTTTATTTAGTGCACATTCGGAGTAGGAAACTATGGCAGTAAGAATCGGTATCAACGGTTACGGTCGTATCGGCAAACAAGTGTTACGCGCCATTTACGAATACAACCGTCGTGACGAAGTGGTGGTGACGGCAGTGAACACGTCGCACCCCATCGCAGACGAAGCCTTTTTCACCCAGTACGACACCACACATGGCCGTTTTGATGGCACGGTCACGCACGATGATAAGCACATCATCATCAACGGCGATAAGGTGCGCGTGTTCGCTGATCGCGATCCGGCCAATATTCCGTGGCACGAAGCCGGCGTCGATATCGTGTTGGAATGCACCGGAAAATTTGTTTCCAAAGAAAAAGCCTTAGCGCATTTAAAAGGCGGTGCCAAAAAAGTGTTGATTTCGGCCCCCGGTGAAAAAGACGTTGATGCCACCGTCGTTTACGGCGTTAATCACAACGTTTTAACCCGTGATATGGTGGTGGTGTCGAATGCGTCTTGCACCACGAATTGCTTGGCACCGATCGCCAAAGTATTGAACGATCACATCGGCATCGAAAACGGTTTAATGACCACCATACACGCCTTCACCAACGATCAGCGTGTGCTTGATGGACATCACAAAGATCTGCGTCGCGCCCGCACCGCCGCGCAAAATATGATCCCGACCAAAACCGGTGCCGCAAAAGCGGTCGGTTTAGTGATCCCCGAATTAAATGGCAAACTCGACGGTTTTGCCGTACGCGTGCCGACGCAAAATGTTTCCGTCGTTGATCTGTCGTTTGTCGCCAAACGTGACACCACCAAAGACGAAATCAATGCGCTGATGAAAGCCGCCGCCGAGGGCGCGATGAAAGGCGTATTGGGTTATAACGAATTGCCGTTGGTATCGAGCGATTTTAATCACAACCCGCACTCGTCGGTGTTTGACGCAACCCAAACCAAAGTGAACGGTCGCTTGATTAAAGTCTTATCGTGGTACGACAACGAATGGGGTTTCTCGGTGCGGATGATCGACACCGCGTTGGCGATGATGAACGCGAAGTAAAAGGTGAAACGAAATAAGGGAGCAGAAATTTAGGCCACCTGAATGTCTTGCCATACTTGAGTAGGAGCGGCTTTAGCCGCGAATCGGCATCGTTCGCGACGAAAGTCGCTCCTACGGCGTGTCGCACCTAGATGCTCCTCTGTTTAGTTTTTTGGGTTTCATTGCAAGGAAAAACCATGAACGTCATTAAAATGTCGGATCTCGATTTGCGTGGCAAACGGGTGTTGATCCGTGAAGATTTAAACACACCGTTAAGCGACGGAAAAATCACTTCGGCGGTACGCTTGGAAGCGTCATTACCGACGATTCAAATGGCGATCGCGGCAGGTGCCAAGGTCATGGTGATGTCGCATCTGGGGCGTCCGGAAGAAGGCGTATTAAAACCGGAAGATTCATTAGCGCCGATCGTGGAGTGGTATCGCTCGCGCTTAACCGCCCCCGTGCGTTTGGTCAGCGACTACTTAACAGGTGTTGACGTTAACGATGGCGAAGTGGTTTTTCTGGAAAACGTGCGTTGCAATAAAGGCGAAAAGAAAAACAGCGACGAGTTAGCACAGCGCTACGCCGCGTTATGTGATGTCTACGTAGGTGATGCGTTCGGCACGGCTCATCGCGCCGAAGCGTCCACTCACGGCGTCGCCAAATTCGCCAAAATCGCCTGCGCGGGTCCGTTAATGGCCGCTGAAATCGACGCATTAACCAAAGCGCTATCGGCCCCCAAACGTCCTTTAGTCGCCATCGTCGGCGGTTCAAAAGTGTCGACCAAATTAACCATTCTCGAATCACTCGCGCAAAAAGTCGATCAACTGATTGTCGGCGGTGGCATTGCCAACACCTTCTTGGCAGCCGCCGGTTTACCGATTGGCAAATCACTTTATGAAGCCGACTTGGTTGAACAAGCAAAAACGTTAATGAAAGACGCGATGGCTCGCGGCGCGGAAATTCCATTGCCCGTTGACGTCGTGGTCGGCAAAAAATTCGATGCGAATGAACCCGCTGTCATTAAAGCCGTAACCGAGGTGGCTGCCGATGACATGATTTTCGACGTCGGCCCAGAAACGCAAAAACGTTTTGCCAGCTATGTGCAGCGTGCACAAACCATCGTGTGGAACGGTCCCGTGGGCGTGTTCGAATTTGATCAATTCGGTGAAGGCACCAAAGCGTTGTCACTCGCGATCGCACACAGCGATGCGTTTTCATTAGCCGGTGGCGGCGACACCTTAGCGGCCGTGGATAAATACGGCATTACCGAACACGTGTCGTATATTTCTACCGGTGGCGGTGCATTCCTCGAATTTTTGGAAGGAAAGGAATTACCGGCGATTGCCATTTTGGTTGAACGCGCGAAATAAATGCGTAGGAGCAATTCACGAATTGCTCAACACCCGAATCCAACACAAGGGCAATTCGTGAATTGCCCCTACACAAGCGAATCGAATTTATAAGGAGATCGACATGGCTTTAATCACATTGCGTCAGTTATTGGATCACGCGGCGGAATACGGTTACGGTGTGCCGGCGTTTAACGTCAACAACTTAGAACAAATGCGCGCAGTGATGGAAGCGGCCGACAAAACCGACTCACCGGTGATTATTCAAGCCTCGGCGGGTGCGCGCAAATATGCCGGCTCGGCATTTCTGCGTCATTTAATTTTGGCGGCCATCGAAGAGTTTCCGCATATTCCGGTATGTATGCATCAAGATCACGGCGTGTCTCCGGGCGTGTGCCAACGTTCAATTCAACTCGGCTTTTCCTCGGTGATGATGGACGGTTCACTCGGTGAAGACGGTAAAACCCCAACCGATTACGATTACAACGTCCGCGTGACCAAAACGACGGTGGATTTTTCGCACGCCTGCGGCGTTTCGGTTGAAGGCGAGATCGGTTGTTTGGGTTCGCTCGAAACCGGCATGATGGGTGAAGAAGACGGTCACGGTGCCGAAGGCAAACTCGATCATTCGCAATTATTAACCGATCCAGAAGAAGCCGCGCGTTTCGTGCGCGACACGCAAGTCGATGCACTCGCGATCGCGATTGGAACATCACATGGCGCGTATAAATTCAGCCGCCCACCCACAGGCGATACGCTGGCCATCGCGCGCGTAAAAGAAATTCACGCCCGTATTCCGAACACCCATTTGGTCATGCACGGTTCGTCGTCGGTGCCGCAAGAATGGCTGAAAATCATCAACGACAATGGCGGTAATTTAGGCGAAACCTACGGCGTGCCGGTGGCCGAAATTCAAGAAGCCATCAAACACGGTGTGCGCAAAGTGAATATCGACACCGATCTGCGCTTGGCCGCTACCGGTGCCATCCGCCAGTTCCTGACGAAAAATCCGAAAGAATTCGATCCACGCAAATTCCTCGCCGAATCGACCAAAGCGATGGGGCAAATTTGTCACGATCGCTACGAACAATTTAATTGCGCCGGCCACGCCTCTAAGATCAAAGTATTAGGATTGGAAGCAATGACCAAACGTTATAGCAGTGGTGAATTAGCCGCTAAAATTAATTAATACTTAAGCTTTTTGTATTACCTTTTTTTGCACAGGCCGCGTTTGCGGCCTGTTTTTTCTTCCGACAGGTTTACGCACGATGATCCTTGCTCACTTACGTCGCTTCGCACTTTTGTCATGGCTATTGACCATCGCCATGATGTCATTGCTCCTGCCCGAGATGGCATGGATTGATGCGTATAACAGCGTGTTTACGGTGTTGGCTTATGCTAGTTATGCCGCGTTTTATTTGCTGCCGTTTATGACCTTAGCGTGGTTGTTGGCGCGTTATGCCAAGCTCAACAAAAGTGCCGCTACAGTCGCGGTTGTTTCTAGCGCCTTGATCCTGATTTTTTTGTATGCCGATGCACGAATTTTGTCGATGTATGGTTTTCACATTAATGGTTTTGTGATCAACTTACTGCTAACACCGGGCGGCATTGATTCACTGGGCGGTGATGCCGCCACACAAATCGGATTCGCCCTGATCATCGCCATTGTGCTCGCCGGTCAATGGTTGTTATGGCGGTTATGCCAACGTGATGCCGTGATCCGATTCATGCCGCTAAAACGCTTCAGTCTCGTGATCGGATTGCTTGTCGTGGCAACCATAGCCGAACGTTTGATGTTTGGTTTCGCCGATCTGCGCGCACGCGGCCAGACCTTGAGCGTGGCGCAAACGATTCCGCTGTATCAGGCCACGCGCTTACGCACGGTGGGAAAAAAATGGGGTCTGTTAGTGCCGCAACAGCGGCAACTGTCGGTCAAGCAAGAAGGACAGTTGCAGTACCCGTTAAAACCATTAGAGATTCATACACCGGCCCAGCCTTACAACATTATTTGGTTGGTGTCGGAATCGTTACGTGCCGATATGTTGAATGAAAAGATCATGCCGACAACGTGGGAATTTGCCAAAAAAGGCCAACGTTTTACCCACCACTTCAGCGGTGGCAACGGCACGCGTTTTGGTATGTTTTCGTTATTCACCGGACTGCCCGGCAGTTATTGGTTTTCGTTTTTGGATGATGAACGCGGCGCGGCGGTCATGGATGTGGTGCTGGCGCAAAACTACCAACTGCATTTATCCACCGCACAATCGTTTACCTATCCCGAATTTGAACGCACGCTTTTTGTGCGCGTACCGCGTGAGAATATGCACGTCGACGATCAAGGCGATGGCCACGAACGTGATCGACGCAATATCAAACGATTGATCGACGCACTCGACGCTCGCGATCCGAGCAAGCCGATTTTCGCCTTCAATTTTTTCGAGTCACCACACGCGCGTTATTATTTTGATGAACAAACCGCCATCGAAAAAGATTATCTGGCCGATTTTAACTACGCGCGCGCCGACGTCGATTCGTTACGACGCGATATCGTCGGTATCAAGAACCGTTACATCAACGCCGTTCATGCGCTCGACGAAACGTTAACACCGTTGTGGCATTATCTCGAACGTCAACAAATGCTCGACAACACCATCGTGATTTTTACCGGCGATCACGGTGAAGAATTTATGGAACAAGGACGCTGGGGACATAATTCCGAATTCGTCAACGAACAAATTCACGTTCCGTTGGTCATGTGGTTGCCGGGACAAGCCGCCACGGTTGACGATCGTTTTTCCGCCCATATGGACGTTACCGCAACCATCATGCCACGGCTCGGTGTGCGCAATCCGACCAGCGATTACGCCCTCGGTTTTGATTTGACACAGCCACCACAACGTCACTACACCTTGCTCGCCGATTGGGAACGCGTTGCGTATTTTGATCGTGACGTAAAAATTGCCATCCCGATGACCGCCAAAGGATTTGCCCAGCAAACGGTCAGTACCGCAAACGACGCTCCAGTGACCGATGAGGCGTCCGTCATGCAACAAAAACAGAGCGCTCTGTTGCAAGCCATGCGCGATGTCAGCGCCTTCAAGAAGCTTGGTAAACGCGAGTGAAAACACATCACCATTTACGGCCTTGTCTCGCCTTTGGCACAATGCCCGCTCGTTTCAACGTGGCGTATTACTCATGACCGCACCTCGCCGTTTTTCCATGATCCGCGATTTTCATCTGGCGGATTGGATCACCATCGCCAATTCCTTTTGCGGCATGGGCGCGCTATTTGCCGCGATGTCGTATTTGCAAAGCCCAGAAGATCGCTGGCATTTATTGCTCGCCTGCGCCCTGATCCCGCTGGCGTTTATTTTCGATGTGCTGGATGGCAAGGTGGCGCGTTGGCGTCACGAATCGTCGGTGTTGGGGCGTGAACTCGATTCCTTGTCCGACGTGATCTCATTCGGCGTGGCACCGGCCGTCATTGCTTATGCGTCGGGTATGCAAGGATTATGGGATCGCGTTATCTTGTTGTATTTTGTCGCGTGCGGCGTGTCACGTTTGGCGCGCTATAACGTCACCGCCGAAAAATTAACCGGTGATGGCGACAAAGTGAAATATTTCGAAGGCACGCCGATTCCGACATCGTTGTTGCTGGTCGTGGTGATGGCCATCGCCACCTGGCAAGGCGCACTCGGTGAACAATTATGGTTTGGTATGACGCTTATCGGTGGCTGGCAATTTCACCCGCTGAGCCTGATGTTTGCGATTTCGGGTAGTTTGATGATTAGCACCATTCGCATTCCGAAATTTTAGCGTCATCACAACAAAAAAAACGGAAACCGCTCGGTTTCCGTTTTTTTTTGCCGCAACCCAGCGCCTCACCATCAGTACAACAAACGCGCCCGAATTGTGCCTTTAATCGTTTTCAATTTTTCAAATGCCACATCACTGCTTTCGGAATCAATATCGGTTACGACGTAACCGATGTCGCCATTCGTTTGCAGATACTGCGCCGAAATGTTCACATTATTATCCGAAAACACGCTGTTCACTTGCTTCAAAATACCGGGCTCGTTGCGGTGAATGTGCAACAAACGGTGCTTGCCGATGTGTTGCGGCAAACTCACTTCAGGGAAATTTACCGCCGATAACGTCGAACCGTTGTTGCTGTATTTGACCAATTTTTCGATCACTTCCATGCCGATAGCGGCTTGCGCTTCCTGCGTCGAGCCACCGATATGCGGTGTCAAAATAACGTTGTCGAATTCACGCAGTGGCGACATGAATTCTTCTTTATTGGATTTCGGTTCTTTGGGAAAAACATCAATCGCCGCCCCCGCCAAATGTTGTGATTTCAGCACCTGATACAGTGCGTCGATATCGATCACGGTGCCGCGCGAGGCGTTGATCAAGATGCTGCCCGGCTTCATCTTTTTTAACTGCTCGGCGGTAATCATATTTTTTGTTTGCGCCGTTTCCGGTACGTGCAAGGTGATCACATCGGCACACGCTAACAACTCATCCATCGTGCTTGCTGGTTGCGCGTTGCCCAAGGCCAATTTATTTTCGATATCGAAATAACGCACTTTCATGCCAATCATTTCGGCCAAGATGCCGAGTTGCGTGCCGATATGTCCGTAACCGATGATGCCAAGAGTTTTACCACGCGCTTCAAAACAACCGTCGGCACTTTTTGCCCAGCCACCGGCGTGACATTGCGCGCTTTTTTCCGGTACACGACGCAATAATAAAATCATTTCGGCGAGCACCAATTCGGCCACCGAACGGGTGTTGGCAAATGGCGCGTTAAACACCGGAATACCCAACTTCTGAGCATGATTCAAATCGACTTGATTGGTACCAATACAAAAACAGCCGACGGCGTTCAATTTCACAGCCTTGTCCAGCAACGCGGCGGTTAACTGGGTATTGGAGCGCAAACCGACAAAATGCGCCTGCGCCAACTCGACCTCTAGCTGTTCCGGAGGTAGCGATTTTTCGAAATAGGCGATATTGGTGTAGCCATCGGCTTTCAAATAATCAACGGCGCGCGGGTGTATCCCTTCCAACAACAGAAAACGGATGCGATCTTTGGGCAGTGTTTGGCGTTCGGACATGGCGATATGACATTACGGAATGACGGGGGCTGACTTTGGCAGGTTTAGACGGCTAAATCCAGAGGGTTTGGTTTAATTCCACCGTGTTTGCGCCGAAATAAGCCCAACCATTTTCATCATTGATAAAAGCTGCGAGTGCTAAATCGCCACGTCCATTGCACCGAGTGAGGGCGACGATAACGGTAAACACGCAAGCCAAGGACGCAAAACGCCATCAATTCGCCCATCACCTCGAACCCCAAGTGCTGATGGACACGCAGCGACACCGTGTTGTTGACGTCAATTTCGGCCCACACGACAGGCATTTCAGTCGCTGCCAGTGACCTTAACCACGTGTGCAGCAAGCGCTGCGGATAACGCTGGCCGCGTCGCGCCGGTACGACAAAAACATCTCGCCACCAATAGGTCGACGATTGAACCGAATGGGGTATCTCAAAACCGGTGTCCGAGGCTAACGAGCCCATTCGCGGCCCGATCCAAACGTACGCCGCCAGCTCGCCTTGTTCAAACGCCGCCCAACACTGTTCTTGTCGCCTAACGGCGGCAGCGACCGAGGCCGACGATTGGCCGTTTTCACCGGTTAAAACATCGAATTCTGACTCTGAAAGTTGATGCACCGACGCGCACGCGGCGCTATCGCTGCCGCGATCCCTGCACACGATCAGGTGCCGGTTATAGTCCGCAACACGATTACCGTAGGGAAACAACTTGCGCAGCAGCGCGCGAACAATCGCCGCACCACCACCCTGTCGCCATAAACGCGTCAACGTCCGCCATTTTTTGGTCACTGTCATCTTCGCATCATCCTTGTTTGCTACCAATGGGCGCGCCCTTATAGGGCATACCTTATGGAATTTGTGAGACTTAACGCACAGGAAAAGCAGTAGCCGTCCCTTCATCTGCCGCCCTGATGTCTCTAAGATCGCCGTCCCGATAGAAGCGGCTCGCCCGCCTCGTCGCGGCAAAGCCAATCGCGGCTCGACAACAACAAGGGATACATGACTCCGGTCATATTAAAGGACGCTCGACATTATGCACATCATTATTTCCTAAATTACCGCGCGATTATTTTTTTGTCCGTGTAACCATCACGCTCGTGTTTACGAAAATTTTACGTCGCTCAAAAATCATTAACCGGTAAAGAATATAACCATGCAAGAAAGCACCAGCGAACTGATTCGCGCGTTGCGAATTTTCCTGATCATCGGCCTCGTGTTTGTGCACTTTGGTCCGTACCCTGATTCGACGTTAGATCCCAATAGTGGCATCCATAACGCCGAGTACATCGGCGCGTCAGCGCTCAACAGTTTTTTGTTGTACGTATTCTTAAGCTCGGTACCAATTTTAAGCGCCATATCGGGGTATTTGTTGTGCTTTAACGGTGCGCCAAAATTATTTCCCGCTTTGCGCAAGCGTGCATTGACCATTGTATTGCCAGCATTTTTATGGACCTCATTGTGGCTATTGCTGGCATTTGTGTTGTACCGAATTGGACAAGCCAGCGGACAATTTACCTATTACGATTACGGCTTTAACAATTTTAACTGGCTTACTTTTTTAAACGGCACGATTGGTGTTACCGAAGAGCCGTTCGCCATTCAATTCTGGTTCGTTCACGATTTAGTGTTATCGATTGCCGTGTCACCGGCGGTGTACTGGCTCGTTAAACGCGTACCGGCTGTTTATTTTATTGCGATTGCGGCTGCGTGGTTGGCGGGCATCAAACCACCGGTGTTTTTCCAATTAAAAGTGTTGGCGTTTTTCTCGTTGGGCGTGTTACTTGCGCAAAAATCATGGCAGCCAAAAACCGATATGCCCGCTGGAATGTGGGTACTCGGTTTGTTTTTATTGCTGGTGATGGGGCGCGTCGTGTTACCGGTTTACTTCGATGGAAAGATGCCATTGGAAACCGCTTATGAACTGCTGGTTCGCATCTCCGGTGCCTATGCCATTCTGGCGCTAATGATGAAGATCCGCGTGTGGTTGCCCGCCACTTATCAATGGTTGGTGCGCCATTCGGGTTATGCTTTTTTTCTGCATTGCGCGCATTTTCCACCGGTGATTATCATCAAACAAATCGTTGGCAAAATCGGATTGGCGGGCGGCGAATTAAAGCTAATGGCCTTGCTCGGCGTTACACCGTTACTCACCGTCGCCGTGGTGCTCGCCAGTGCCAAGTTCATGCAACGCTTCACCCCGCGCGTTTATCGTTTTTTTAATGGTCAACGCAGTATTTAAACACAGGACGGTTGCGATGTCGTTTCAATGGACCTTGCTGGATTTTCGCCAACAACGCAACGATGCGCAGGCGGCGCTGCGTGCGTTAGTGGCCATGGATCCCAGCTTGCCGGCGGCCAATCGTTTCGAATTTATTGATGGACTGGCAAAGCATTTGTTTCGCGATCGGCCGCTTTATATTGCGGTGGCGCGACACGCTAACAACGTGGTCGCCGCACTGCCGTTGATGCCAACGACACGAAACAAATTCGGTTTTCGTTGGCAAGAATTATCGACACCGTTTAGTTCGCACGCCGCCCTGTACGCCTTACCGGCACAACACGAAATGCACCTCGAATCCTTGCTGGAGAGTTTGTTGGCAGCAGCGGAAAAGTGGCCGTTGCCGTGGCAACGTCTCGCCCTGCGTTTAGTGATGGCCCGCCAAACTCACGCCAGTTTGGAATATGCGGGTGATTGCGCGTGGTTTAGCTGGGATGACACGCGCGAAATCAATAAAATTATTTCGCCAAAATTGCACAAAAACTTGCTGCGGTTACGCAAACGCTTGCAAGAAAAAGTCACGACGGTCGAGTTCAGTGTCAGCACGCCGGTGTCGTTGCGCTCAAATCTGAGCGATTTTTTTGCGCTGGAACAAGCGGGTTGGCGCGGCAAAAACGCCGACAGCTGTATCGCCGGCACCGCGCACACCATTGCCTTTTATCTCGACATGATGCAAGCGTTTGCCGATCGCAACGAAGCGCAAGTGTTCACGCTGAAAAGCGCAGATGAAATATTGGCGGCGGCGATCGGTTTCACGTTTAACGACACCGTGTATTTGCAATCCATTACCTTCGCCGAACATCATGGCGATTGCGCCGTCGGCAGTCAGTTGGTGTTAAGCATCTTCGAACACTTTTTGCCAAACCCGTCGATCAACCACTTAAGCTTAACCACGTGTCCAGAGTGGTGTTCGCGTTGGCACCCAACGCGCCATGCGGTGTATAACCTCACCGGTTATCGTCGTCACGCGTTCGGCGTGGTGTTGCGCTGGTTAGTTGAGCATTGGCGTGCATTCAAAGAATCCGTCCGCCCGCTGCGCAACCGCTTACGTGGTGTCGGTTCTGCGCCGCTTCGTAACGAGTCAGCGTGATATGATATCCATCGTTTTTTTCTCTCACCTAAGTCAAGGATGACGCGTGGCTTCGATACGCCTTTTCCATAATTATCTGCGCATACCGTATCTCGTTTTGAGTTTGATCGAGGCATTGCTGTTCTATTTTTCGGTATTTTGTGCCGTCTATATTCGTTTTTATTGGCGCGATTATAACGATGAGGATGTCGGCGCTTATTTTGGCAACGTGCACGCGTTAGCGACCATATTCACCGTGGTGATGATCGTCGCCATGATCGCGATGGGGCAGTATCAAAGCTCGCAATACAATAAAGAACATAACTTTTCGAATAATTTATTGCGCACGGCGGTCGCATTGTTGTTGGGCTCGTTCGCGCTTATCACCTTGTATTATTTTTTTCCCAAACTGTATATGGGACGCGGCGTCTCGGCGATCGCGGTAAATTTGTCTTTATTTTTTAGCGTGGTGGTGCGCGAAATTTTTGTGCGCACCGTCGATAGCCGCGTACTAAAACGGCGCGTGCTGGTGTTCGGTAGCGGTCGTCGCGCTGCCATGTTGGCCAGCGAAATGGGCGGCATGGATGTCGGCTTGAGTTACGAGATCGTGGCCTATATTCCGGTCGAAGGTGAAGACACCGTCGTGCGCAGCAATCGCGTGGTCGCGCTCAATTCCCGCTTACTGGATTTTGCCCTGACGCACGAAATTGAAGAGATCGTGGTGGCGCTCGATGATCGCCGCAACCGCCTGCCGATGGAGGAATTGATCAGTTGCCGCTTGGCCGGCATTCTGGTGATCACACCGGCGACGTTTTTAGAGCGCGAGCAGGATAAAATCAGCCTCGATATGTTAAGTCCGGATTGGGTTATTTTTTCATCCGGATTTCATCACAACACCATGCATCTTTTTTTACAGCGCAGCTTCGATGTGGTGTCGAGTTTGATCATTTTATTGTTGATGTTACCGCTGATGTCGGTCACCGCATTTCTCATCGCCGCCGAATCAAATTTCAAGGCGCCGGTTTTTTATCGCCAGAAACGTGTCGGACTCGGCGGTCGCACCTTCGAATTATTGAAATTCCGCAGTATGCGCGTCGACGCCGAAGCCAATGGTCAAGCGGTGTGGGCCAAACAGAATGACAATCGTATCACGCGCGTCGGTCATTTCATTCGCCAAACCCGCATTGATGAGCTGCCACAAATTATCAATATTCTAAAAGGTGATATGCGCTTAGTAGGGCCGCGTCCCGAACGTCCCGAATTTGTTGAAGGATTGTCAAAACGCATTCCGTATTACAGCCAACGTCATACCGTTAAACCCGGTCTTGCCGGTTGGGCGCAATTAAAATATCCCTATGGCGCAACCGAAAAAGATGCGCGCGAAAAACTACGCTTTGATATGTATTACGTGAAGAATCACAACATCGTCATGGATATTTTTATTTTGATCCAAACGGTCGAGATCGTGGTTTTTGGCAAAGGCGCTCGCTAGATCTTGAATCCGACCTGATGTTGACCTTCAAAGATTTTTTGCAAATGCCCATCACATGGCTGCTGGTGTGCGTCCTCGTTGTGGTGGTGGCGCGTTGGAAACGGTGGCGGTTGACCCAAACGCTTGCTGCCACGGGTTTGGTGTTTTGGTATCTCAGCATCACGCCATTGGGGGCCAGCGCGTGGCTGCATAGTTTGACTTGGGTGCAACTGGCTCCACCGCCTGATTGTGCGCCCACGACTGCGCCACGGGATTTCGTGATCTTGCCAGGCGGATTGGATTGGTGGACCACCCCGAACGTCGTGGTGCTGTCCGATTGGTCCAAAGATCGGGCCGACACCGCGCTTGCGCAACTGCACGCCAACGATCGCGTGCTGATCCCCGGTAGCGACCCGGGACAATGGTGGAAAGAAGCCGATGTGTTGCAGCGCTATTTGTTGCAGCATCATGTCGATGCCAAGCACCTCTCCATTGGTCCGCCATCGTCCACCACCTATGAAAACCTGCAACAACTGCGCCCGCAACTGCGTCAGCGGCCGGTCATATTGGTGACCTCGTTCTGGCATATGCCGCGCGCGCAACGTGCCGCCAACCATCTGAATATAACGGTCTGTCCGCTGAATACGAAGGAGCAGTGGCAATTCAATGTGCTGCCAGCGTTCGCTGCGCATTGGTCCAGCAAAGCCGCGATCCACGAATGGTTAGGTTTGATGTGGTACGCCATGAGCAATCGCAATTAAAACGTCCTGACCGCGCGCGTCCTGCTCAGTTAATTCGCGCATCAACAATAGTCAATGTCGCACAAAGATTGCTCCTTGCCGCGCTTGTTCTCACCTTCGAAGCCGGTACAATTCGCGCCAACCATTCGCTGCCATCCGGCCAAGAAAGCCGGTTTTTGAGCGTCTGTATCGTTGTCACGTCTTGTTCAATGCGATGTAAAATGCCCGACATCATTATCGCGTTGAATGCACTGTAATGAAGCACGTCAAGGTGCTTCACAGGGAGAATTCGGATGAAGGATCTTTTGCGCGCGATTGTCGTTATTTTGTGCCTTTGGTGGATCAATGGTTGCGCGTCCCCGGTTAAACCACAAAATGTCTCCGTGGCCGCTGTCACAGAAACCTACTACGCCGCTGTACCGACCTATCGCATCGGTGCCGACGACTCACTTAGCATCAACGTATGGCAAAACCCCGCTCTGTCAGTGGATGTCCCAGTGCGTCCCGATGGCAAGATCTCGGTACCGTTAATTGGTGATATCGTCGCCGGTGGCAAAACACCGATGGAAGTCGCCACCACCATACGCGAAAAATTGTCGGTGTTTATCCGCGAACCGCAAGTCACCGTGATCCTAACGGAACTGCGTAGCCACGAGTTTTTATCGCGCGTTCGCGTCACGGGTGCCGTGCAAAAACCGGTGTCGCTGCCTTTCCGTCAAGGCATGACGGTGTTGGATGCAGTGCTGGAAGCGGGCGGCACCAATTTATTTGCCGCACCCGATCGCGCCGCGTTATATCGCAAAACCAACGAAAAAACCGATCGCTACGATGTGCTGCTCGATCAGATCCTCACCGCTGGCAAACTTGACACGAATTATCCCTTGCAACCCGGTGACATCATTACCGTTCCGGAACGAGTGTTCTAAAACATGAATAGCGCGCAAACCAATCCGGCCGAAATGTTGGCGGCCCTCTTACCCGAACTGTGGTATCGCCGTCGTCTTGTGATCACGCTGTTTATCATTGTCGCGTTGGCCATATTAACGGCCGGCTGGTTTTGGCCCAAAGTGTACGTGTCGTCAGCCAAAGTTCGCATCGACAACCAAAATATCTTGAAACCCTTGATGGAAGGTACGGCCGTTGCCACGGCGGTTGAAAGTTATACCGAACACGCACGCCAAACGATTCAGAGTCAGGCGTCCAAGCAAAAATTGCTGAACTTGTTAGAAAACGAAGTGGTGGGCATGAACGAAGCGGAAAAAGATCGCTTCTGGGAAAAAGTGCTGACCAAATTGACGGTATTCGGGCAGGGCAAAGACTTAATCCAGTTTGATTACAGCGCCGATACGCCAGAACGCGCGAAACGTTTGGCGGGTTTTTTCACTGAAATTTACATTAGCGGCAGTATCGCAACCAAGAAAAAAGAGAGCGAATCCGCTTTCGATTTTATTTCGCAGCAAGCGGAAGAGTACCATCAGAAATTGCGCAATTCCGAAGAAGCGTTAAAACAATTTCGTTCGGCGAATTTAGATTCATCGCCAGATAGCGAACGCACCGTTAGCGAGCGTATTATCGAATTGCAGCGTCGTATCGAACAAACCAATTTGGAACAGCGCGAAAACAAAAGCCAGCTGCAAAATATCACCGATCAATTATCCGGTGTCACGTCGTCATCATCACAGTTGGCCGAAGAATCCAGCATCGACAACCGTATCACGGTACTACAAGGTGAGCTGGATAAACTGCGCATGACGTATCATGACACCTATCCGGATATCGTCATTTTGCAAGATCAGATTGATGGTCTTGAAAAACAAAAAGAATCGGTGCGCAATCGTCGCACGGTCACCCGCGTCAGTGGCAATAATGCCTTATCGGTCGAGCTGCGCAGTTTGTACTCCAAATACACAGCACAGGACATGGTGCTGCAAGCGCGCTTGAAAGAAACCGAAAACTTGCTCGAAAAAGAAAAACAACGTGCGCGGTTAATCAACGAATACCAAGCGAATCTCGCGCAGTTGACCCGCGATTACGAAGTGAACCGCGATATTTATCAAAAACTGTTACGCCAGCGTGAAAGCGCGCGCGTGTCGATGAATATTGATCAAGCCAATCAAGGTCTGACGCTAAAAATTCAGGAAGCTGCAACACTCCCTATTCGTCCGGTCGGTGTTCGCTTCATTCACTTTGTTGTGGCCGGTGTTATCGCGTCATTGTTGGTTCCCGTGGCCATTGTTTTTGCGCTGATGATGGTTGATGGTCGCATTCGTTCACCCAACGTGTTACGCGAAATGACGTCGATGCCGGTCTTGGGTTCGATGCCCACCTATGTGAACGGTACCGAGCGCAAAATGCAACAGCAATGGATGTGGAAAGTATCGGCGGCGGTAATGTTGGTGATTTCGATTTACATCGTTGCCGGCTTATCCCGGTTCCAATAGAGGTGATGTGATGGACATGATTGAAGTTGCCATGAACAAAGCGGAGCAACGTGATAACACGACGACGCCTTCCACCGCCTCGCCCACCAAAACCGTGGTGGAATTTGATCGCGGCCAAATTGGAATTGATGGTGCAGATATTCGTCGCATGGAAGAACCGCGCAGCTTAAGCATCGTGCAATTGGAAGAACGCAAAATTATCCACCAAGCGTCGGCGCAAAACGGTTTGGTGCATAAGTTCCGTGATATCCGTACCGCTTTACTCAAAAAACAGCGCGGCAATATCGTGTTGGTTACCTCGTTTATTCCACAAGCTGGCACCAGTTTTTTTGCCCGCAACCTGGCATCGGTAATCGCGTTCGAATCGACACGAACGGCTCTGTTAGTGGACTGCAATACCGAGCGCCCGAATGTGGGTAAGACGTTCGATTTACACGAGCAAGTGGGACTGACCGATTATTTGGAACGTGATGATGTGCAAATCGAAGACATTATTCATCCGGTCGGCGTCAAACGATTACGCTGTTTACCGCTGGGGAAATTGCACACCTTATCGAGCGAACATTTCACCCATCCGAAATTTCGTTCGTGTTTACTTAAACTAAAAGAACGTTATCACGATCGCCACATTATTCTCGACGGACCACCGCTGCTCAGTTCTTCCGACGCTGGTGTATTGCTCGACGTATGCGATCAAGTCATTGTGGTACTGCCTTTTGGCAAAGTGGATCAAGCCATGCTCACAACGTTGAGCAAACTGGTTGATAAGGAAAAGTTAGCCGGCGTGGTTTATAACGAGTACGTTGAGTAATGCAAAAAACGTCTTTTTGCCTGCGTGGATTGTTGGGCTTTTTTTTTTCGGCTTTGTGTCACGCTAATATCAATGGCAACGGCAGCGCCTCGGTCGGCGTCAGTGCCGATAACGAAGAATTTGGTGCCGGACTTCGTGCCGATTATTTGCTGAACAGCGAATTTTTTCGTCAGCAATTCGACTGGAGTTTTCACGCCGAGCGCAACAGCAACACGGATCGCCCAACTCCCATCACCGGCCACTATTATGAATTTGAGCGTTCATATTATGTGACGTCGATGAATCATCGACTCGATTTCAGTAATCCCTTCATTCACTGGACCACCGACGCACGGGTGCGACGCTTGTCCACCGATGGCACAACCGAACCCACCACCAGCTGGGGCGTTGGCACCGGTCCAACTTATGAGCGTTGGCTGCGGCCCGACATCAATGTTCGCGCAAGTGCGTTTTTTGCTCGCGATCTCATTAATGATCGTTTCAGTAAAACGGTATCCAGCGGCTTGAGTCTTGGTAAACGTCTTACCGGACGCACGCAATTGGATATCGGATTTAACCGCAACTGCACGCGCTTTGAAGACGATCTGTTCCCGAACGAATGCGAGCGTGAAGCGGGAATACAAATTCAAGGCGATTATTACGATCTCGATTACGCAATTCGACGTGGTTGGTCTCTTTACGCCGATGAAACCATACCGGTTTATGACCTCAGCCTAACCTATCACTTTAATCAATCCAGCACGTTCATCCTCGATTACACCAATCGTCGCTTGCGCAACCAAACCGATATTGCGCCTGACATTGATGCGCCGCTGGTCACCGGAACTTATGTGATCAATCGTTCGTTCAGTTATCACTTTGACTATGGACGAAATAAAGCCCAGATCGAATTTATCGACGTGCGACAAGATGAAAACGCGCCGACATCAACGACCACATCTGAGCCGTTTTATCAAAAAAGTGGCATCGCTTTTTACAGCTACCGGCTTGAGTCACCGCGCTGTATGTCGTGTACCGTGTTGACCGAGTACGAATATTCCAAAGACTCCATTCGCGCTAATTGGCGCGCCGCAACCCTAGGGATGGAAGTGCCGCTGCTGGGGCGCTGGTCTTATGAATTCAATGTCAAACGCACCGCTCATGACGATTTGCCCACCATGAACAGTATCAATCTTTTGTTGCACTTCAACGGTCGCAGTGCTGAACGTCAATCGCGTTTACAACGGTGATCGGTTTAACCAATAAAACAATGCTTTTTTAATCTTCCGATTGCGAATAGTCATCAACGTTTATCACGCGATTTTGCAACCATCAAACAGGCTTTGCAGGCATGATGTTCAACACAACCGTTTTAATGTTTCACGCTGTCGGTGAATTAACCCCAGATGATTGGGCCGATCGTCCTTACGCCTGCACGCAATCCAATTTCGAACAAATGGTGAAGCGTACCGGCGGCTTCGACAGCATTGAACATTCGCTCGAACAGCCACCATTGTCGCGTCCGATTCTCACCTTTGATGACGGCCATATCAGCAATTACCGCACTGGATTATGGCTATCCGAGCATCAGTGTCGCGCCGATTTTTTTATCAATCCGGCGCATATTGGCAGCGCGTACTATATGAACTGGTCACAGATCCGCGAATTAAAAAATGCTGGACATAGTATTCAATCGCACGGACTCGACCATCGCTTTTTATCAGAATGCGACGACATCGAATTACATCGACAATTACACGAAAGCAAACACCGCATCGAAGCTGAAATTGATGCACGCGTGAGTTTACTGGCCCCTCCGGGCGGTCGTTATGACTCGCGCTGCGTGACCACGGCGCGCGCTATCGGGTATCGCGCGATCGCGTGTTCAGCCCCCGGAAAGTGGCGTTCGCTTGATGATTTTTTAATCCCGCGTGTTCCGGTAATGCACACCATGAGCGTTGAAGCGCTGTTACAAGTGATGCAAGAAAACAGCCCGCTGTTGCGAAAATTGAAAACCAAGTATTTCATTACCGGTTGCGCCAAAAAATTATTGGGCGACAGTCGCTACGACCGCCTGCGCAACCGCATTATGAGTTAACCATCATGCTTATCGGTTTATTAGTGAGCGCCCTTATCATCGTCTACATTTTTGTCGGCTATCCTTTTTTATTGCGACAGTTGGCACGACGTATTGAATTAATTCCGATGGCGAATCAACACTGTCCTAGCATTACGGCAGTGTTTGTCGTCCACAATGAACAAGCCGTTGTGGCGCAAAAAATCCAAAACATATTGAGCCAACATTATCCTGCCGAGAAATTGCAGGTCCTCGTGGTCGACGACGCCAGCAACGACAAAACGGCAGAAATAATTGCCTCATTCAACACGCCTCGATTGCGTTATTTGAAGATGGCACAACGCAGCGGTAAACCAGCCGGTCTTAATTTGGCGTTATCCGCTATTGATAGCGAACTGATTTTTTTTCTCGATGCGCGGCAACACATTGAAGACCACGCGACGCGTTATCTCAGCGAATGGTTCGCCGAACCGTCGATCGGTGCGGTCAGCGGTGAATTGATGCTTCGTCAACATCAAAACGGCTTTTCGCAAGGTATCGACGGCTATTGGCGTTATGAAAAAGCCATACGCAAAGCCGAGGCGAAAATCGCCAGTGTTGCCGGCGCCACCGGTGCCATTTATATGTTACGTCGCACCTGCTTTCGCCCCATTCCAGACGACACCTTGCTCGATGATGTGTTGATCCCGATGCACTGTGCCGCGCAAGGGTATCGCGTGTTATTTGATGAACGTGCGATCGCGTGGGATGTTCCCTCGGCTGATCCTGCGCGTGAAAAACAACGAAAAATCCGCACCATTCGCGGCAACTACCAAGTGCTGATGCGAAACTGGCGGTGGTGCTTGCCATTCGGGCATCCGATCTGGTGGCAATTCTTGAGCCATAAAATACTGCGGCTAACCGCGCCGTTTGTTGCGCTTGCCCACTTTGTTTTTGCGCTGGCGCTCGCGTTACACGGTCAGTCGTGGGCGTTATGGTATTGCGCGTTGTTAATCGCCGTCGTTGCACTTTATCCACTGTCGCTGCGCTGGTCATTTCTTACGCGCGGTAAACCTCTGCGTCTGTTGTCGGCGTTTATCGCATTGAACTGGTATAACGTTCTTGGTTGTTATCATTATTTTTTTACTGAGCATTCGGTCGCATGGAAAAAATAGCGTCATCGCAATCTTGCCGTTTATTAATTATCACCGACACCTATGTCGGGTTGCCGGGTGGCAGCGAACGGCATTTACTGAATTTTTTGAGTCATGTTGACGAGCGATTCGACGTCACCGTTATTCAAATGATCCCCAGCGGTAATCCCATGCTCGGTGACGGCCCGTTGCCGGCAAACCCACGCGTGATATTGCACAGCCGACCATTACAACGACTTTACAGCTGGACGTTCGTACGCTTGATTGCCGAGTTGTATCGCGTGATACGGCGCGAGAAAATCGACATTGTCGTGTCCTATCATGAAAAAGCCGACGCGCTGAATTTTGTCCTCACGCGCTTACCCGGCATCGCGGTGGCCACCGTTAGCAGCAAACGTGATCTGGGGTTTAAGCTGTCACCAAATTTGAAACGTTTAATGCGTTTGGTCACACATCGTTTTGATCGCGTTACCGCGCCCTCGACCAGCATTCGCGATTTAATGGTCAACGAATATGGCGTGCGCCACGAAAAGGCTATCGTGATCCCGAACGGTGTCGATTTGGATCACTATCGCCCGGTCGATAACGCCACCAAACTCGCGCACCGGCAACAACTCGGTTTACCCGAATCATTACGTTTGATCGGTATCGTCGGTTCGTTAAGCGCGGTAAAGGGCCATACCGAATTACTCAGTGCTTTTGCTCGTTTACACAACAAGACGCCATCGACATGGGGATTGGTGATCATCGGCGACGGAGAATTAAGCGAATCGTTGAAAGCGCAAGCGCTGCAATTACGCATCGCCCAATGCGTTTATTTCGTCGGCCAACAAAAAAATATTCCGCTTTGGTTAAGCACGTTGGACGTCGTCGTTTCAGCATCGCACAGCGAAGGACTGTCTAACGCGTTGATTGAAGCCGCCGCTAGCGGTTTACCTATCGTTGCTACACGTGTCGGCGGTAATCCCGAAATTGTCAGCCATGATATCAATGGCTTGTTGGTCGACAGTGAAAATGTCGATTCGCTTTACGCGGCGTTACAACGGCTGCACGACGAACCCGATTTAATTCCCCGCTACGGACAACAGGCGCGACGCAAAGCAGTAAACGAATTCAGCATCAATAGCATGGTGACGCGATTGCAAGATCTGTATTGTCAATTAAGGTCACGACGCGGATGACGGCAAACGTTTTACATATTCGTTCAACCATTGGTTGTTACGGTGCCGAACAGGTCTTGCTGAATGTGCTGCCGGTTTTGCAAACGCACGTCAACGTGCATTTGCTGACACTGGAAAGCGCTCACGAACAAAGCGGATTATTAGCCCAGCGCGCAGCAGAGTCTCATCTTTCTGTGTTGCGCCTGCGTCCTCGCGGACGATTCGACTGGCACAGCGTAAAACAGATCCGACGCTATTTGATCGAACATCAGATCACGCACGTTCACAGTCACGATTACAAATCGTTGATACACGCGTATGTCGCCAGCATCGGTTTGTCCATTACGCGCCTCCACCAACTGCATGGTGCATTGGGAAACACGCGCGCAGAGCGTTGCTATGCACGCATCGAATCCCTTTTTATGCGTGCGATGAATCGCATTATTGTGGTCAGTGCGAAACAGAAAGCCTCGTTGCAAAATCGTCGCTGGCCATTTCCAGCGGTTGATTTGGTGTTGAACGGCACTCGTCTACCGTCACTGGAAAATATCGAACCTCGCTCGCCCCACAACTTTTCGATATTAATGGTGGCCCGCCTAAGCGCCGAAAAAAATCACGCCTTAGCATTTCAAGCGATACAACAATTAGCCTCACACGTTTCGCTTGAATTGCATATCGTCGGCGATGGTCCATTGGCACCTTCTTTACACGCATTAGCACAACAACTGGGCATCGCGGAGCGCGTTTTTTTCCATGGATTTCAGACTTCAACCGAACCGTTTTATCGCCACGCCGATGTAACGCTGATTTCATCTTGCACGGAAGGTCTGCCCATGACCTTGTTAGAGAGTTTGAGTTACGCGGTGCCAGTGGTCAGCACGGGCGTCGGCCAAATTCCACAACTCTTGCAGCCGACACAATGCGGCATTATTGTCGATGCCACGGTTGCTTCGATGGCTGCTGCACTGCAGCAATTATTTCACGATCATGAACGCCGGATCGCCATGGGTGCGCGCGGTCGGCAACTCATCGAAGCGCAGCATTCAGTACAACAACAAGCCGAACATTTTAATGCGATTTATCAGGCATCGTCGGCCACCACTTCCGATGCCACGCGCGATGACCACACGCGAAAAGCGGGGGTGCGGCAATGATGCTTCTTAAGCACTGGCTGAAATACACGCTTGCCTTGTGTTTGCATTACTCCGGATTTAATGGCTGGCGATTACGTCGTTCTAAAGCGCATTATGCGTTGATGTTTCATCGCCTGTCCGACGATTACGATCAGCTTTCCATGTCATTACCACCTGAATTCGCGCGCGCTATTGTGCGCTGGACTACGGCTTATGGCAGCATCATTCCCGTAAATGAACGTCCCCATGGTTCATTGGCGTTTTCGTTTAGTTTTGACGATGGTTATGTCGATAATTTATTGATCCCGGCGCTTTTTGATCGTCATCCCGTTACCGTTTTTTTGGCCACCGCGTTTATTGATTCCGATCGCGCATTTTGGGCCGTCGATCTGCAAAATCGTTTAATGCGTTCTACCGGCGATGTCCTGGATTTACGTTCGTTTAATCTGCCACATTATTCGCTCCATGATCCTGAGCAACGTCAAGAGGCGTTGTATGAACTCAATATCATCGTTAAATCGTTACGACCAGATCGGATCGAGGCTGTCATGCACGCAGTTGCGCAGCAACTTCCGCTCGCGGACCACAACGAGAGTAAACAGTTTTTATCGTGGCCTAATGTCATTGAGCTTCATCGCCATGGCGTCAGTTTTGGCAGTCACACGCATAATCACATCATTACATCACGCGTGAATGATGAAGAATTTATTCATGAGATGCAGTTATGCCAACAACTGTTTGAACACCATTTGGGCTACTCGCCAATTACGTTTGCGTACCCCAATGGCCGCGCCGAAGACATTTCGCCTAATAGTGAAATAATCTTGAAAAAGCTGCATTATGTCGCGGCAGCGACAACGATCGAAGGCCCCAATTACTCGAACGACAATTCGCTTCGCATCAAACGCTACAACATGGCCAAAAATCGTTTAATGACACCGTGGGGGTCTCCTTCGGTCGCCATGTTTACGACCGTTCTGGTCAACCCGCTTAATCGCCATTAGCCATCAGGTGTTGTGTTGAAACCATCCTTACTCTTTGTCTCGGCGCGTTTACCTTTTCCTTGTACGGAAGGGCATCAATTACGCAGCTTCGGTGTGTTGTCGCAATTAGCGCAGCAATTTGATGTGCATTTATTGAGTCTATTGCGTCCCGGTGAAACCATCGATCATCACAACGCCTTGGGCCAGGTCTGCCGCTCGATTACTGGCGTCGCCATTCCACATTCGTTGCTAGGCAATGCGAGCGCTGCGCTGCGCGGTTTCGTACTACGGCAACCCTTAGTGGTGGCCAAATACGTCACGCCATCGTTGCGACGCGCGTTTGTCGCCGTACAACAACAACACAAACCGCAATTAATCCATTTCGATTTATTGCCGTTAGCAGAACTGTCCAACGATATCATCGGCGCTACACCGTGGGGGTTGAATGAACATAATGTCGAGTCTGACTTAATCGAACAAAAAATCGCTACGGTGAACGGTCTTGCGCAGCAATTTATTTATCGTCGTGAATGGCGTTACTTGCAGCGTTTTGAACAGGCGATGGTACAAAAAGCCGATCTCGTGTTGGCCTGCTCCGACGATGACGGCAAACGATTGCAGCAATGGGGAGCGCGTAACATCAGCACCATTCCTAACGGTGTCGATGCGCAACGATTGCAACCCAATAACACTAACATCGACCAATCGCGCGTGGTGTTTTTGGGCGGCATGAATTGGTATCCGAATCGCCTTGGGATGCAATGGTTTGTACATGAAGTGCTGCCCTTACTCGTGCAACGCCATCCGGATGTTTGCGTCGATCTCATTGGTAATCCTGAACCCGCGATTGATATTCCGCCGGCGCTCACAAAGCACGTTAATCGCTTAGGCTTTGTTCCCGATTTTGTTCCCTATGTGCAAAAAGCAGCCGCCATGATTGTGCCGTTGCACGTTGGCAGCGGCACGCGTTTAAAGGTGGTGGAAGGTTTGGCGCTCGGAAAATGCATGGTCAGCACACGCAAAGGTGCCGAAGGCGTCGGACTGACTCACGAGCGTAATATTTTATTTGCCGATAATGCCGACGACTTTGCCAATACCGTATCGCGCGTTTTGCGCGATCCGGCCTTGCGACAATCCATCGAGCAACAAGCACGCCGTTGCGCCGATGAAGTGTACGACTGGCACATTATCGGTAAACGGTTACGCCAGAATTACGCCGCGTTAGGTAACAACTCGTTGGTTTGAATAACGAATTATCAACATTGTTCTTTGGTGTGATGCGCGGGCGAATTCAAACTAGACTCGCTCCGAAAATCACGACCGTCAATGATTCAAACGCTCACTTTCCGCGCTGGCTGCAAGCGTTTCGTTATCACTATTTTCCGCTATTACGTTTTGCGTGGCCTCAGTTGCCGCGTGTTGGCTTAACACCCAAGCACGATCGACCATACCGAACAACATAAACAAATAACTGCCAACCGATAATTGCGAAAATCGATCGCCGAAAATATTAGTGATCGATACCGCGCCGATGCACGCCACAAAGCCCAATCCCAAACCCTGATAAAACGGCGTGCTGCCTTGTTTGTATAAGCGCCATCCCGCCCACGCCGCACCGATAAGAAACGAGATTAGAATCATCACGCCGACAACCCCTTGCTCGGCCGCCGTTTGTAAAAAATAATTGTGCGGATTGCGCAGCGACAGACCATCGCTGACAAAGTAAAAACCTTGATAACCGACACCGATAATCGGATTTTCGGCGAATACTTTTTTAGCTAACTCCCACACTACAAAACGCAGCGCCGCCGATTCTTCGACCACACCGGAAGGGCTTTCGGTCATTTGCACGCGATCAACAACCGAGGATGGCAGGATCATGGTCCAGGTCATCATGAAAATGATCAAGATCGGGATCAGAATGCGATAACGCACCATTGCGATTATCACCACGGCGAACAACACGGCGACATAAGCGCCACGAGAGTACGAGTAGAATAAGGGATAGAGCGAAAATAAAAACGTCGCGAGATACAGTCGGCGTCGCCACTTGTCTTTATCCAGTGCCAACAACCCGACCGCCACCACCGAAAAATGCGCAATAAAGGCCGCGAAATGATTGGCCCCTAATCCAACCCAAAAAAACGGTCCTACCGAACGCTTATCGTAAGAAAAAGACGAACCGGCCGCAAAATTCACCATTTCACGCCATGACATCAATAACAAAACAACAAAAAATAGCGTCACCATACGACGAATATCTTGTTCCGTGCGAATAACAATAAAACTGATGAAATATAACAACAGCATCAGGGTGTAATTCTTCCACTGATTAAACATCGGATTACTGCCACTGACAGGTAACGATAAATTGAACCGGAACGACATTAACCAAAACGATAGATACGCACTAATGATCATGGTCCAGATGAGGCCACTGCTGGGCGCGCGCCAATCATTTAGCGGCCGTTGTTTTACGCCCCCCACATACGCGCTCACCGCGAGTAAGGTCAGCGTTAATGATCCCAACGGCAGCACTTGCGACGGATACCAGAATTGTGGAAATGCAATGAAAACCGCAAACAAAAACAACGCCGCTGGCGCACGTTTGAACAAGCCATACGCCACCACTATCCACAAAATGATATAGACCACATAGGCCTTCATCTAAAGCTCCTGATCGCGCATCGCCAACATCATTGGCAATGGCGACTTAATCGCGTGTTCCGCGCGAACGTCGGCTTAAAAATGACGATAACCAACGCCGCACATCCGGCTCGCCCACTAACACACACACCACAAAAATCAATACGCCTGCCAGTAAACGTGATAGCACAAGCCACCAAGGATTGCTCACGTGAATGTGCATCAGCGCCGCTACCATGACACCAGCGTACAGACCGGCTCGCAACGCCAGCGCGCGATTGAACGGAATGCACAATGTTTGTTGGCTTTCGCGCGCGTAACGCCACGCGATCCAGCTATAGCTCACTACGGTGATAATGGCCGCCGCTAAAATACCGGCGCGCGGAATGAAGATCATATTCAAGGCAAAATTGACCGCCAAACCTTCGACCACGAAACGAAACATTTTTAACGCGTCTTTTTTAATTTGCATGCCGGCGGCAAACAACCCCATCGCGGAGAATAACATCGTTCCTACGGCGATCAGTGGTAGCAAATAATAATACGCCGCATAAGTGGGGGTGGTTAATACCGTCAGCAAAGGTTCACCAACCGCGTATAAACCAGCAACGATGGCTGGGGCTGTTAATAATAAAAGATCATTGGCGCGGCGCAACAACGCTTCGGTGGCGTCACGGCCTTGTTGCTGCCAGACACGCAAATACATCGGTACTAACGCGGTGACCACGCCACCAACCAACACCGCACCGATAATCGTCGCCAAATTATAAACAACGGAATAGATGCCTAACTCTCGTTCGGGAACGACGACCATTAAAATATAACGGTCAATATAGTTGTGCAAAGCGTGCGCCATTTCGTAGCCATACATCGGGACGCCGAACAACAACAACGGTTTGGCTTTTTCCCAGCGCAACTGACGAATCGAAAAACCGGAAAATATTTTTTTACGCCAACACACGAGCAACACCACAAAGGCGGCACACACATCTGCCATAAATTGCGCGATCACAACGCCTAACGATGACGTTAAAATAAATAACACCGTGCATACGGTGGCCGTGATGGCAAGGAAACGCACAACAATATTCAACGTCGCAACGATGCCACTGTATTGACGGGCAATGAGAAAATTAAGAAGCACCGAATAGATCGCGCCAACAAAAGCTGAGGCAATGACAAAAAAAAGCGCCGGAAAGCTGAATAAAACCGTAGCAACTTCGCCACGTAAGAATGATGCGGCAACAAAAAACAGTGCGGTAGTGACGGTCGAATACATCACCACCAGACACAAAATATTCGACACCAGATCGGCGGGTGATAATTCACTATGAAAGCGTATGGTACTGTGTTGCAAACCCAATTTATTTAACGACACGATCAGACTGGTGGTGATCGTAAACATCGACATAGCCGCGTATTCTTCAACGGCCAATCGCTGGGTAAAAATCGGAAACGAGATCAAACCGGCCAAGGCGATAATGAGATTGGCTAATCCATAAAGACTGCCATGACGAAGCAACTTATTAAGCAAAAAACACCCCGAATAGCGTTAATCGAAAGCAGCTAGCGCCGCGCGCGATTGAATCATAACGGCTCGCACCATCAGCGCAACGTCGGCCACCATTGATCCGGTAATTCGTAAACGAATACTTCACGATGACCAAGTTTGCCAAACCAATTACTGGCAAGATAAACCCGATTACCAAATAAATTGATGGCCGCTGGTGCTTCATCACGATAATCCCCTGCATAACGATTATTGCTCGCTCCCAGACGCCAGATCGACGGTCGCACGGCGAGGCTATCGAGTTTCACCATCACCAGTTGATCGGCCCCCCAATCACGGTGATGATTTTTATCGTTTTCGTGTGAATAGGTACTGACCAGCGCCCAGCCCGGTGTTGCGGGCGGCATTTTGCCGAAGTGAAATCCGTTGGACCAACCAAAGTCAGCGTGGCGTGCAAATTCGCGTTTGTTGGCGATGCCCTTGCGCGAACCGCTTAAGGCCACTGCATCAAACCAATCGGTGCGACTGTTTTGACTGACAAAATACTCGACCCCGGCGTTATCAAAAACCCAACCTGAATGTGTTTCATCGTCGGCAATTTTTATCGGCGTACTTTTCTTGACGTTAAAATCCAGTGGCCATAAATGCGGGCCATCGAACCACGTGCCGACATCGCGTGGCCGTTCGTGGTAACGCTCTTCGGGATAACTACGCCCATAATGCAACACCACTCCGGTAGCAAGCGGTGACACTTCGACCATATTCGGACGCTCGAAATAATGTTCGTTGCGATAATGCGCCAGCGGCGTATCGGCGAGATCGGCGGGGCGCAACACGTGCGTTTGTCCGCTCGACACGTGGTAATGAACAAAGCCTTCAACGCGATATTGGCCACGATCATAATATGACGCCATAAACGCCCAATGATCACTGTCATTCGAACTATCACCTTCGACATCGTTATAAACACGATCGGCGCGTTTAAACAATGGTTGAAAATCTTTGATGAGGGTTGCATCGCTGTTGCGACTGACATCATCAATCATGAAAAAGGCCAAACCGACGCGAAAATAAACGCGATGCGGGTGTTTGCCGGAGTAATCCCACCGCACTTCGTGTTCTTCGCCGATGCGTTGATCACGCGCATCGCGCAATTCTCGCAGCACTTTCCCACTGTTGCGATCGAGCACCCAACTCGAATGTGAATCGGAGCCAAAGATCAACACGTATTGGCCGCTGCTGTTTTCGGGTGAATAACGCGAATACACAATTAGCGCATCGCTAGTGCGCGATAAATCCGATACATCGCTCAAGCGCGTAATGCGCACATTGGTATCTGGATCGACTCGCGTTTCGCCACGCTTGGGCGGTGGCGAGTCTTTTAACGATTGCAAAATATCGCGACTTTGGTGATAAACGAAGGGGCGCTCGCTTTGGTCGCCGTATACGACATTATTGGTGATAAAAAAGATAAGTGCGATAACGGTAAAAAAAGTGTTCGCCGGCTTCATGCCCTGCTCCTGTTGAGCCATCCTAAAGTACCTCTGGCGCAAACCCATTGCAGGCCTGCCGATGTAGCGTCGGCAGCATATACGCTGACTTTCAACGCGCCAAGGCGAATCTCCCTCATAACGGTGAGAAGCGATAGCGCTTAAGGTTATTTCGATAGTAGCGATAGCAACGATTCCTCTATTTGTGCTGCAATGCACAACGCGTGTTCTACAATTCACCCACACTTGAGTCGGTGAATTTTCGGCAGTTACGCCTGATGTTGCTCACGGGCGCACGATCGCCTGTTGTTGAAAAGGGAAAATGCGATGAAACGTTTTTTTATGATGTTGGCGTTAAGCGCCTTGTTAGCGGCGTGCAGTGGCGGTAGTTCAAACAAGGAAATCGCTAATCCCAATCCCCCCACCAATCACGCGCCAACAATCAGCGATCAAAACTTAAGCGTCAATGTTGATGTCGATTTGGCGATCACCTTGGGATCATTAACGGATGTCGACGGCGATACCGTGACGTACACCATTTCCGGCACCAGCAATACGCGCGCCGGAGCGGCCGCCAATCAAGTGATTTATAAACGCAGCACAACCGGCAGCGAATCGTTTTCGGTCAATGCCAGCGACGGCAAAGGCGGCAGCGCTTCGGCCACCATTACGGTCACCGTGTCGGCGGCCGGTAGCAATAATCCACCGGTGGTGGAGAACCAGAATTTGAGCGTCAACGTTAACACCGATCTGCCGATCACCTTAGGGCCGTTAACCGATGTTGACGGCGATACCGTGACGTACACCATTTCCGGCACCAGCAATACGCGCGCCGGAGCGGCCGCCAATCAAGTGATTTATAAACGCAGCAGCGCCGGTAACGAATCATTTACGGTAAACGCCAGCGATGGCCGAGGCGGCAGCGACAGCGCGACCATTAGCGTCACGGTGGCCGCGACTAACAGCCCGCCCGCGTTAAGCAATTTTTCAGTCGAAGCGATCGTTGCGCAAGACACACCGATTACCTTAGGACCTAGCACTGACGGCGATGGCGATAACGTCACCTACACCGTCACCGGCTCTACTTTTTTCCGCGCCGGAGCGGCTAATAACCAAATCATTTATAACAATCCCAGTGCTGGCAGCGATGCCTTGCAAGTGAGCGCCAGCGACGGCATTAATGCCGCCGTCACCGCCACTATTACCGTCACCATCAGCAGTGGCTATACCTCGCTTTACAACAAATCACGCGACCTTTTAGTACCCGTTTATGGTTCGGTTCCGGCCAAGGGAGAATCACGCACCGATCCCAATACCGGTGTCACCATTACGCGCGTTACCAACGTGGCGGAAATGAGCGGCGCCAATAACGCCTATATCGTTTACTCCCGTTATTCTCCTGAAAATTCCGATGGCAAATACGTGCTGGCGTTTGGTGATGACTCCAATAGCTGCTGGGTCATTGAACGCAGCACCGGCAATGTCGTCACTGCGATCACCAAAAATGGCAGCACGAAGATCGGTGAAAATCAGGAAGTCCGTTGGGATTACTCCGGCAATCATCCCAATCGCGTGTATTACGTCGACGGCACCTCGTTATACAAAATTGACGATGTCACCAATCAAAACGCGACACGCTCGCTGGTAAAAAATTTCGCGACCCTGATTTCCGGTATCACCAAGGTTTATAACGATGTCGAAGGCGACAGTTCGAACGACAGTGATCACTGGGCTTTTATGGCCACAAACAGCGCCAACGGTGTGGTCGCCTTTGTTCACTATCAAATTTCCACTGACACGACTCATACGCTGAAACCGGCCGATTTGGCGGGCAGTAATTTAGATGGGTTAAAAGGTGCGAGTACCTTCATTCGTCCTAATATGGTCGAAATGTCACCGTCAGGCCAAGGCGTTATTTTGCACTACGGATGGTCGTACACCGGAACGCCAGGATATGAATCTACGTGGTTTGGCGGCCCGCATTTATGGCCCAATGATTTCAAATGGGCGGTGACCGAGCCCGTTAAAGTGTGCAATGAATATAACCATTCGGGTTGGGCTTTCGGTAGCGACGGACGAGATATGTTTGTCTGCCAGAACTCGGATGATAATTTAACCGCAACCTATATCAACGGTACCGATGCCGGTCTCGGAAACACCGTTCAATTTATGTATTACGCCGATCCGGGTTGGGGCTCGAATTTCCACTTTGGCAAGATGCCCTTGTCGCGCAAAGGCTGGGCCTTTGTGAATACCTACGCCAGCAAAAACGTAGAATGGGGCCAAAACCAGTTGTTTATGGTGCAAACCAAACCCAAAGGCCAAAACCCCATCGTCTGGCGCGTCGGTCCGAACTACAACAAGTACGACGGCGATTATCGTGACGAAGCACCGGCGGCGATTAATCTGTTCGGCAACCGCATCTATGTCGGCAGTAACTGGGGCGGCGCACTGGGTCACACCGAATTATTTGTGTTCCACCTGCCTAACGATTGGACCGAAGCGCCGGAACTGCAATAGACCCATCAAGCATACTTATGCAGATGATTGCATAACAAAAACTCAACTCCTACAATGCGCGCCTTCCAGCCTCCCACTTGAAGGCGCGCCATGTTTCATACCCCGCCCGTTTTCCCACCCGGCTTTCGTTGCGCCTCGGTGAATTGCGGCCTCAAACCGCAGGCCCCGGATCTGTCGGTGTTTGTCGCCGACACGCCGTGCGCGGCGGCGGCCGTTTTTACCCAAAACCGGTTTCCCGGCGCGCCCATCATCGTTGGTCGCGACATCATCAAGCACGGCTGCTTACGCGGCATCGTGGTCAACAGCAAAGTCAGCAATGTCGGCACCGGCGCGGCCGGTGTTGCCCATGCGCGGCGCATGGGCGTGGCACTTGCCGCCGAGTTAGGCTGTGCGCCCGAGCACGTGCTGATGTCGTCCACCGGCGTTATCGGCAAGCCGCTGCCGATCGAAAAAATCGAAACCGGTTTACATGGCATTGCCGCACATCTGGTCGCCGATCCGCTGGTTGGCGCACGCGGCATCATGACCACCGACACCTACGCCAAAGCGTTATCGTGTTCAGTGGGGGACGCCACACTGACCATCGTGGCCAAAGGCTCCGGCATGATCGAACCCAATATGGCGACCATGCTGGTTTACATATTTACCGACGCGTCGTTTAGCGCCAGCGAACTCGATCGGATGCTGCGGGTAGCCGTACACAACAGTTTTAATATGTTGTCAGTCGATGCCGATACCTCGACCTCTGATTCTTGCGTCATCATGGCCAGCGCCACCGTGACCTCGGTCGACGCTTTCGAATTTCAAACCGCGCTCAACGCCGCCTGCATTGCCATGACCAAAATGTTGGCGCGCGACGGTGAAGGGGCAAGCAAATTATTGACCGCACACATCAGCGGTGCGATTAACGAGTACGAAGCGCGCGTGTTCGCCAAAAGCATTATCAATTCTCCTCTAATCAAAACCATGGCGTACGGTGCCGATCCCAATATTGGCCGCATTTTAATGGCGATCGGAAAATGTTTTGATTGTCACAGTGAACCCGATCGATTACGCGTCAGCATAAATGGCGAGTTATTATTTGCCGATGGCACTCGCCACGATTTTGACGAACAACAGGTGCGCGCCTTGTTGCAGCAAAATGAAATCGACATCGCGGTCGATATTGGATTGGGCAAGCACGGTGCGACCGCTTACGGCTGCGATTTCACCGAAGGTTATATCAAAGAAAACGCCGCGTATTACTCGTCATAATTCACTTTTTTTTCATTTAGTTTTATTTTTTTAACCCCCGCACAATAAGGACGACTCATGTCCCCGTTAGATTATTATCCGGCCCGTTCTTGGGCCGGTTTGCGCGATGCTTTGCAACAACAAGACACTCCTTGTGTGGCCATCGATCTCGATATTATTCGGCAGAAATATTGCGCGCTGCAGCACGCGTTTGCACACGCCGATATTTTTTACGCGGTAAAAGCCAATCCCGCCGATGAAGTGATCACCTTGCTGCGCGATCTCGGTAGTCATTTTGATATCGCGTCGATTTACGAACTCGACAAAGTGATGGCGCACGGCGTTGCGCCCGAACGCATCAGCTTTGGCAACACCATTAAAAAACGCCAACACGTGCGCGAATTTTATCGCCGTGGTGTGCGTTTATTTGCCACCGATTCCGAAAACGATTTACGCATGATCGCGCAAGAGGCACCCGGCGCGCACATTTACGCGCGCGTATTAACCGAGCAAGGCGATACCGCCGACTGGCCCCTATCGCGCAAATTCGGCTGCGAACCCAGCATGGCCGTGGAGTTAATGACACTGGCCAACGAACTAGGATTGCACGCGTATGGCTTATCGTTTCATGTCGGTTCGCAGCAACGCGACATCGGCGCATGGGACGCCGCACTGGCAACGGTGCGCAGCGTGTTCGAACGATTGAACGAACGTGGCATTCAACTACAGATGATTAATATGGGCGGCGGATTTCCGGCGAACTACATCAGTCGCACTCACGAACTGGCGACGTATGCTAGTGCCATACACGAATTCTTGCACGACGATTTCGGCGCGCAATTACCGCGCATTATTCTGGAACCGGGACGTTCCATTATCGCCGACGCCGGTTTGCTCGCCAGCGAAATTGTGCTCATCTCACGCAAATCACCGCACGCGCTGAATCGCTGGATCTATACCGACATCGGAAAATTCGGCGGCCTCATCGAAACGCTGGATGAAGCCATTAAGTACCCAATTTTTTATGACCGCGATGGACAAAAAGAAGAAGTGATTTTGGCCGGCCCGACGTGCGATAGCGCTGATATCTTGTATGAAAACCACAAATATAAATTACCGCTAACGTTAACCGAAGGTGATCGATTGTATTTCGCCACCACCGGCGCTTACACCACCAGTTATTGCAGCGTCGAATTTAATGGCTTCCCGCCCTTGCGGGCAGTTTATATCGACAGCGCCAAATAATCGCGCGATAGCTCGTTCCCAAAACCTTACGCGAAGATCCAATTTAAGGTCTTCGCGTACTATTTTTTATTCAACAATTCAGAGAGATGCGCAAACGGATGATGCGTTGCGCCAGCACGCTTCATTGCTGCGCTAGTCGCCGACGTGGCCGCTGGCGCATCGACATAACGCGCGTGCTCGTTATCATGGCAATACAAACACAATAATTCCCAGTTACTGCCGTCGGATGGATTGTTATCGTGATTATGATCTTTGTGATGGACCGTCAGTTCGCGTAAATTTTTTCCGTTAAATTCGCGTGCGCATTTGGCGCAGATCCATGGATACAGTTTGAGCGCTTGCTCGCGGTAACCGTGTTCGTTTTTGCGGCGCGCTTCAGCAAATTCGCGATCAAATCGTTGTTGTTCAGCGTTATTCATCGTCGTCACCCAAACCGTCAAGGTAATGATTTTTTATCGTCGTCAGCCGCTTCGGCGGTGACATCAATGACACGGCCCGCGTCGGCGGTCGGCGGTTCGCGATAAGGATGATAAGCGGCTTGATGGTGATGATGGCGAAACACAAAAAATGGCGCTGGTTGGCGTCCGGTTAGTTTGAACCATAAACGGCGCAGCAACATCGTGATGACCAACAGCAGTGCAATGGCCACGAATACCGCCACAATGATCCAAGTAAAAAAGAATCCGGCAACCAGTGCTGCCAATCCTAATATCAATCCCAGTAGTTGCCGCATCGTGAAAACCTCGTTAAGCGACGTCGCGACATGGTGATCGCGCCGATCAAATTCAAGTGTAAAACCCACGTCCTTCGTAAGCGCTTGCCGTAAGGCGCGCGATTGATTACTGTGCGCGCCGCCGACAGCGGAGAGCGCAATGGTGTTACTGCACGAACTCAAAACCTTGCTTGATGATCGTTTACAACTGGGCGGTCGGGGCCTGCAATTCACGCGCGAATCGCGTTTATTGGGTGCACTGCCCGAGTTGGATTCGGTGGCGGTGTTAACCGTGTTATCGGCGATGGAACAACAGTTTGCGATTCGTATTGCCGACGACGAAATTTCCGCCGAACTGTTTTATGATGTGGCCAGTTTACTCGCCTTTATCGAACAAAAAACCGCCGCTAACCGCGCGTGAGTGCGGCACTTAAGGCGCGGTGCGCGCCGCCACCGTTTGTAAGCGACCGTCCTGCCATAACCACGCCTTATCGCCGATTTCAGTCACACCATCCAGCGCCAACGGCGCGCTGGTTAACCATTGCCGGATCTGCCATTGCTCTTGCACCGTGCGCCATTCTGCTGCGCTTAACGTGTGCGATTCAGCGCTATCGACGTGTCGCAACAACTGCGCTAAATGAGCATCGGTGTAAAGACGAAAGCGCGTGTGTAAACCACTGCGTAATGTCGCCGCCACACTTTCGACATCGCTAAAGGTCGCCGTTAATGTTGTTGTCCACATCACTTGACTGAGTAAGACATCGTTGTACTTTAACGCGACGCTTTGTTGCCGCAACCAACGCCCCCATTCGCTGTTTAAACCGAACGCATCAGACGCACTTAAACGCAATTTTTTCAAACTCTGTTCCATCGCGCCGTTAAATTGCACATCGCCAGCTAAGGCCGATAAATCATCGCGATTGAATAATAGTTGCACCGCTCCGCCCTGCGTTTGTGCTTGGCGGTCTAATTGATGCCAATGCCATAATTCATCCAACGTCTGTTCATCACGGCCGAGCGCACCGTTCATCAGCACGACGCGCCCCTCACCCCATTGCCATTCATTACGCTCATTGATAACACCCGTTTCACGCAATAACGCTTTCGATTGCGTAAAAGAGCGCGATGGTAACGCCAACCACTTAGCCACGGTTTCAACGTAATGGCGATTTTCGAGCGTGCTACTTACGTGCAACGATGATGACGGTTGGCAGGGTAAAGTAATGCTGCCCTGTTGCCAGATATCGGCGCTTTGCACCTGCCACCGTGCGTCACAAAATTGCACGGCATGAACGCGTAACTGGCCTTCCCAAAATAACCACGGCGCGCTAAGCGGTTGTTCGTCGTTTTCCGTTGCATGGTTCGGTGCCGGTTGGCAGGCCGTTAAGGCCACGCTGATCGCACCAAAAAAACACATCATGACGCGCATTAAAACACTTCCGCCAACATGCAGCGGGCGCTACCGCCGCCGACTTTTTCGATGGTGCCAATGGCGATCGGCAGTAATTCGCCCTGCGCCGACAAGGCCTCACGTTGCGCCGCATTAAAACCATCGTAAGCCGATTGCGATAGCACGATCACGCGACCATTATCGCGCGTCGCCAACTGCAATACGTTGGCACAAAACGCCTGCTCGGCTTGGTTTAGATCGATGATAAAAAGTTCGCGTCCGCTGGCGCGTAAACGCGTCATCACCGCTTCACGTTCAGAAACATTGTGGATCGCGTCGCCACACAACACCGCAAAACGTTCGCCGATACTGAGCATGACGTTGGTGTGATAAAACGCACGACCCGCACTGCTGCGCGTATCAAACATCACTAACTCATAATGCAATTCGCGCGCGTGTTGTTGCGCCAGCAAACTGTCGCAGCGTTCCGAGCGCGCGGCGTAAACGGTTTTCTGCAGATGATCAAATACCAACGCGCCGGTGCCTTCAAGCGCCAAACCCGGAGCCGCCGCGATGGTGTGAAAAACCGCATGTGGTTTAGGCGTTTTCAGCACCTCGCGCAAGGCGTCAGGACGCACTTCACGACGACGGTTGGCGGTGCGCATGGGATACAGATAAATCCGGCCATCGGGCCACACCGAAAACCAATTATTGGGAAAAACGGCATCCGGTTGTGGCGGCAAATGCGGATCGTTTTCCAACACCAAGACGTTAACGCCGGCCCGCTGCAACGCCTGTACGGCGTTGTCGAATTCAGCCAGCGCCGCCGCACGCGTTGCCGCACTATTATCCGGTTGATGTTGAAATTCGTTGTCGGCAGCGGTTTGTTCGTTCCACGCAAAATCGTGTGGGCGAACCATCACCACGGTATGAGCGCATTGTGGGTGCATAAGAAAAAACAGCAATTTTTGGGAGCGCGGATTGTACCTGTGCGAAGCGCTGCCGGTGGACCGATGGCCTACGCTATACTGCCGCTCCTGTTAGGACCAAGCCGTTTGTAATGTCCCGTTCCCCCCATTCCGTTGCCGATCACGTTTGCCTCGCGACCGAAACGTTGTTACGCGGATTGTTCGCCCAGCGTGTTCATGGCCGCCGCAATCCGGGCGCCGATTTAGCATCGTCCGATGGCGCGCTTACGGGCGATGAACGCCGTCAGGTGATCGGCATGATGCGCGTCAATCATGTCGGCGAAGTGTGCGCGCAGGGGCTGTATTTAGGACAGGCGCTGGTGGCACGCGACGAGGCAACACGCAGCCAGTTGTTGCACGCCGCACAGGAAGAAGCTGACCACTTGCGCTGGTGTCAGCAACGATTGCAGCAGTTGCAGGCGCGCACTTCGATGTTGAATCCGTTGTGGTTTGGTGGTGCCTTGGTGATAGGCGGTAGTGCCGGATTGCTTGGCGATGGGTGGAATTTGGGTTTCGTGGTCGAAACCGAACGCCAAGTCGAAGCTCATCTCGATGGCCATTTAGCGCAATTACCCGCTCACGATGCCGCGTCACGCGCGATTGTGCAGCAGATGAAAGCCGACGAAATCGCGCACGCCGAGGCGGCGCAAGCCAGCGGCGCGCGCGCGTTGCCACAGGGCGTTAAGGTGGCGATGAAACTGTCGGCCAAGGTTATGACCTCACTGGCCTACTATGTCTAATTTTTTCCGCCGTTTTTTCCCGTGTTTACGCCCAACATTGACGTGCTGGCTGGCCGTAACGATAACGTCGGCACCGACGGCCGCCGCAACTGACAACACCAGCGATACCCACACCGCGAGCAGCGCGTGTCCGGTGGTGAACCCGCAGCGACCGTCGCAGCAAGCATCGATCGACTTGTCCACCGCCAATATCGACGCCCGCGCCGATCAAACCGAGCGTGATGACGGCGGCAAAACGGTGTTGCAAGGTCATGTGCGCATCGAACAAGGCAGTCGCGTGTTGGCGGCCGAGGCCGCGCAAATCGACGAAAAAAACGGTGAGTTGCAAGCGCGTGGCGATATCCAGTTATCCGATCGCAGTTTGCTGTTGCGAGGTCGTGACTTACGCGCCGATATGAGCACCAGCGCCGCCCAACTTCATGACGTGCGCTATCAATTGCAAGATCGCGGTGTACACGGTAGCGCCGAGCAATTCGCCAGCGACGCCAACGGCGTTTTAACCATGAGCGATGCGACCTTTAGCTCGTGTCCGGCGGAGCAGCCGACGTGGTTATTGTCGGCCACACAATTACAGTTAGATCGTGAAGAAGGCTGGGGTGAGGCTTACCATATGCGCCTCGATCTGGGCGGGGTACCGGTGTTTTATTTGCCTTATGCCACCTTTCCCATCGACGCACGGCGACGCTCCGGTGTGTTATTGCCTAACCTCACGAATTCACGCGACGGCGGTGCCGATATCGCCTTGCCCTACTACATCAATATCGCAGACAACGCCGACGCCACACTGACACCGCGCTGGATCGAAAAACGCGGCACGCAACTTGGCAGCGAATTTCGCTACGCCGGAGAAAACAGTGACAGCCAGTTCAGCGGTGAATACTTAGCGCACGATCGCGCGGCTGACTTCGAGCCGGATCCGGATCGCTGGGCTTATCATTGGCAACATCAACACGTTTTTTCTGACCACTGGGACGCCTTGCTCGATACCGCTGCGGTCAGTGATGATGCTTATTTTTCCGACTTAGGCCACAGCCTCGATTTAGCGAATAAAAATTATGTACCGCGCAGCGGTCTGCTGCGCTATCGCGATCAACATTGGCAGATCGTGTCACGGCTTTATCAGGTGCAGGCCTTGCAATTGGCCGAAAATTTCGAGCCCTACCGCAAGCAGCCCGAGATCACCTTTAACGGCGATTATCCGCGTCAATTCGGCGATCTGGGCCTCGCGCTGAATGGCTCGCTGACGCGTTTCGAACTGCCCGATGTCCGTCGCGCCGATCGTACCGATATCGCGCCACAAATAAGCGTGCCGATGTACTGGTCGGCCGGCTATCTGAAACCGCAAGTAAAATACCGTTACACACGCTATAAATTGCGCGAAGAAGGCGCGTTAGAAGACCGCGAGTTGACGCGTGAATTGCCAGTGTATTCGCTCGACAGCGGCTTATTTTTCGAGCGCGATCTGCGCTGGGTCAAACGTGATGTGGTGCAAACATTGGAACCGCGTTTGTATTTCTTACACGTACCCTTTGTCGATCAATCTGCGATCCCGTTGTTTGACACCACCGAACCCACCGACAGCTACAACGGCTTGTTCCGCGATAACCGATTTATTGGTGCCGATCGTTTAGGCGATGCGCGCCAAGTGAGCGTCGGCGTTAGCACACGGTTTTTAAGCGCCGATGGCGGCGAAGAGCTATTGCGCTTTTCACTGGGGCAATCGCGCTACCTCAACACACCGCGCGTCGGCTTGAACACCGTAAACAGCGAGCCGCAAGGCCGCTCGCCCTTGTTCACCGAAGGCAGCGCGCGTTTGGGCGAACACTGGCAGGTGCGCCAAACCACCGGTCTCGACAGCAGCAACGGCGATATTCAGCGCGGTAGCTTCTCGCTGAATTACACCCACAGCGAACGCGAGATCATCAATGTCGAGTACCGCTATCGCGATCAACTGGGCGTTGAAACCGAGCAAACGGAACTCTCGTTCTATTGGCCGGTCTCTGATCGCTGGCAAACGGTCGGCCATTATGCGTACGATAAGGTCACCGGCCGAACAGTCGAATCCTTGTTCGGCGTCGAATACGAAAGCTGTTGCTGGGCATTACGAGTGGCGGGCAGACGCTATCTGAACACCAAGCTCGACAGCGACGGCGTACCGCTTTCCGGTGACGACTATGACACCGGTGTGTATGTGCAATTCGTCTTCAAGGGTTTTGCGGCCGCAGGCAGCGCCAAATTGCGCGATCTGCTGACCGAACGTATTGAAGGCTTTTCCGACAGGTTAACTCCACAATGATTAAATCTCCCCTTGCCGTCGTTTCGGCGCTGCTGTGCAGCAGTCTGCTCGCCTTGAGCGTACATGCCAAAGAAACCGTACTCGACGAAGCCGTCGCCATCGTGGACGACGATGTGGTGTTACAAAGTGAATTGAACGCGCGGCTGCGTACGGTAAAACAAGATCTGCAAGCCCGTAACGCCAAATTGCCCGACGAAGCGGTACTGCGCCAACAAGTATTGGATCGCTTGATCAGTGATTCGATTCAATTGCAAATGGCCGATCGTGCCGGCGTGCGCGTCGGCGATACCGAATTAACCCAAGTGCTGGAGCGGATCGCGCAACAAAACGGCGTTACGCTGGAGCAATTTCGTCAACGGGTCGAACAAGAAGGCAATAATTTCGCGTTGTTCCGCGAAGACATCCGCAACAATATGATGACCAGCCGCATTCGTCAGGGCCAAGTCAGTCGTCGTATTTTCATCAGCGATCAAGAAGTGCAAAACATGGTGGAAGCCATTGATGCCGAAGGCGCTGAACGCACCGAATATCACCTCGGCCATATCTTGATCGCGATCCCAGAATCGGCCTCCACCGAGCAAGTGCAAGAGGCGTCGAACAAAGCGGCTGACATCGTTACCAAATTGCGCGGCGGGGCTGATTTTGCCGACACCGCAATCGCCGTTTCCGCCGGTCAAGAAGCGTTGCAAGGCGGTGATTTCGGTTGGAAAGGATTAACCCAATTACCGACCTTATTTGCCACTGCCGTCAAAACCATGAAAGTAGCGCAAGTGTCCGAACCGCTGCGCTCGGCGTCCGGTTTGCATATTTTGAAAGTGTTCGATAGCCGTGGTAACGAAAGCGTGATCGTCAATCAAACCCATGCTCGTCATGTGTTAATCAAACCGAGCGCGATTTTGGCCGACGCCGATGCGCTAAAAAAAGCGCGTGATTTATTGGCACGCGTGCGCGGCGGCGAAGATTTTGCACAAATTGCCAAAAAATATTCCGACGATCCGGGTTCAGGTAATTTAGGGGGCGATCTGGGCTGGGCCAACCCCGGTATGTTCGTCAAAGAATTTGAAAATGTGATGAACAGTTTGCAACCTGGCGAGATCTCGGAACCGTTCAAGTCGCAGTTCGGTTGGCACTTTTTGCAAGTGATCGAACGGCGTGATGATGATCAAACCGACGAAATGAAAAAACAGCAGGCGTATAAAATTTTGCACGACCGCAAATACGACGAAGAAGTGGAAGCGTGGTTGCGCGAAATTCGCGAGCAGGCTTACGTTAAGTTGATTGAGAAAGACAAAAAGAAATCCACCTAAAGGGTAATAAAAACAGCGGCGCCACAAGCGCCGTTTTACGTTAATCACGGGCCATGATGAATCACACTACCGCGCGTATTTTAGTGACCACGGGCGAGCCGGCCGGCATCGGCCCCGAACTGTTGGTGCGGCTGGCGCAATCGCCGTGGCCTGCGCAGTTAATCGCACTCGGCGACGCGGCCTTGTTGCAGCACACCGCCGCGCGCCTGCATTTACCGCTTAAAATAAAACCGTATGTCAAAGCAGCGGCGCGCGAGCCTCACGTGTGCGGCGAACTTTTTTTACACGCCATTCCATTAAATGCCGACGTCGTAGCCGGACAACTTGACGTACTTAACGCGCCGTTTGTATTGCAACAATTAGACATCGCCGCGCAGGCGGCTTTAGGCGGCGACGTTGACGCCATCGTGACCAATCCGCTGCAAAAAAGTGTGATCAACGATGCCGGTGTGCCGTTTAGCGGTCACACCGAATATTTTGCCCACGCGGCCAACGATGCGCCGGTGCTGATGTTACTCGCTAACGATGAATTGCGCGTGGCGCTCGCCACCACGCATTTACCACTGCACCACGTCGCGACAGCCATTTCTGGCGCGTCATTACGCCACACCCTAACGCTGCTGCATCGCGCGCTCACAACACAATTCGGCATCCCGTCGCCGCGCATCGCGGTGCTGGGATTAAATCCGCACGCCGGTGAAGCGGGGCATTTGGGTCGCGAAGAGATCGACATCATCGCTCCGGTGGTTCATGCGCTGCGCGCGCAAGGTTGGGATCTTGATGGGCCGTTATCCGCTGACACCGCCTTTACCCCTGACAAACGATCGCGTTATGACGCCTATCTGGCGATGTACCATGATCAAGGATTGCCGGTATTAAAAGCCTTGGGGTTTCATCGCAGTGTGAATATCACCTTAGGATTACCTTTTACTCGTACTTCGGTCGATCACGGCACTGCGCTGGATTTAG
>CAZYUS010000004.1:0-1175 GCA_964650615.1 uncultured Pseudomonadaceae bacterium
GACTTGCGTCGCCACATAGCGATCGCGTTCGCTCAACGCTTGCACGACGCCGCTGCCACCGGCCGCGAGATTACCGCGCGCCTCGCCCGGTGCCGGAATGCGTGCCAAACAATGCGATGCGGGTTGGCCGTTGATCATCAAAATTCGCTTATCGCCGTGTTTTATTTCGGGTAGGTAACGCTGTGCCATCACCATTTGCGTTTCCATCGCCGTCAACATCTCGATGATGGTGGACAAATTGCCATCATCGGCCGCCGTGACAAAAACGCCTGCGCCACCCATGCCATCCAGCGGTTTAAGCACGATACGGCCGTGTTCTTGCGCAAAGGCCTTGATGCGAGTTTTGCGGCGCGTGACTAACGTCGGCGGCGTTAACGTCGGAAACCACGCGGCGAAGAGTTTTTCATTGCAATCGCGGATGCTGCGCGGGTCATTGATGACACAGCAGCCTTGCGCCTGCGCCAATTCCAGTAAATACGTGCTATAGACATATTCCATGTCAAATGGCGGGTCCTTGCGCATCAACAGCGCTGCGAGGTGCGACAGGGGTTGCTCATGCTGCTGGCCCAGTTCGTAAAAGGGTTCGGTGCCATCGTGCAAGGTCAGCTCGGTCATCTGGCCCCAGACCTCGCCATCACGTAACCACAGGTCGCCTTGTTCGATATACATCAACCGCCACCCGCGCCGCTGGGCGGCAAGCAACAACGCATAAGAGGTGTCTTTGTAAGGCTTGATAGAGGCGATAGGGTCCATTACGACGCCGAGTTGGCCAGTCATGACTAAACTTTCCTTGCTGTGTTCGTGGCAGCATTCTACCGTTGTTACGGTGCGGCTTTAAGAAAACGCGCTAAGTTGTTCTCGCGGCGACGCTTTTACGCTTGGCCGAGCGGGTGGCTCTGTGATAAAACGACAGGCCGGACACCCCCTTACCCACCGCAGGCTGATGTTTGCGGGTAACAGGAGAGCAAGTGATGGAGGTTGATTTCAGCGGCCTCAAGGCCATGGTTATCGACGACAGCAAGACGATACGTCGCACGGCCGAGACTTTACTCAAAAAAGTGGGCTGCGAAGTGATCACGGCCGTCGATGGCTTTGACGCCTTGGCCAAAATCGCCGATCACAAACCCGATATTATTTTCGTTGATATCATGATGCCGCGTCTCGATGGTTATCAA
>CAZYUS010000004.1:1185-13035 GCA_964650615.1 uncultured Pseudomonadaceae bacterium
TTAAGGATACGCCGGTCATTATGTTGTCATCGAAAGATGGTTTGTTTGATAAAGCAAAAGGGCGCATTGTCGGTTCCGATCAATATTTAACCAAACCGTTTTCGCGCGATGAATTGCTCGACGCCATTCAAAAACACGTTGTTGATGCTCGCGCGGCAACGGCACATTAATTTATTTAATTAGGTAAAAATGGGGGCCGTTATGGCACAAGTTCTGATCGTTGATGATTCGCCCACCGAAATGCATTTGTTGCGCGAAATTCTGGAAAAAAATGGCCATCAGGTCATCACGGCAGAAAATGGCGCAATGGGTGTGGCAACGTGCAAGAAGCACAAACCGGATCTGGTACTCATGGACGTGGTAATGCCCGAACTCAATGGTTTTCAAGCCTGCCGTCAACTCACCAAAGATCCGGAAACGCAACACATTCCCATCATTCTGGTCACCACTAAAGATCAGGCCACTGATCGTTTGTGGGGCATGAAGCAAGGCGCGAAAGATTATTTAACCAAACCGGTTAACGAAAAAGCGTTGATGCAAACCATACGCACTTTGCTCAATCAAGGTTAAGCCATGAGCGATGCTTTGGTTGATCCGTTTCTCGTATTAGCTGATATGGAGGCGCGCTGCCGAGCAGGCAGTGCGCCGTTGCCGCGTCAGGAAGATCTGGATAACTACTGGAGCGGTGTCGTATTTATCTTGAACGGTGTGCAAATGGTGGCACCGTTATCAGAAGTATCCGAAATCATGCATTTGCCGATGCTGACCAAAGTGCCGGGTTCGCGCACGTGGTTGCGCGGTGTTGCCAACGTGCGTGGTATGTTGGTGCCAATTGCCGATCTACCCTTATTTTTTGGACGTCGTGGCGCACCGAGCAAACGACAGCGCGTGTTGGTGGTCAATCAGGACACGACGCCGATTGGTGTGGTGGTCGACGACGTCATCGGTTTGCAACATTTTGAACACACTCAACGCGTGGACGGCGATGTCGCGGTGGACGAGTATTTGCGTCCATTTGTGCTTGGCGCTTTTTCGCGTGAGGACAAAGTTTGGCCCGTGTTTAGTCCGCAAGCGTTAACACGGCATAGCAGTTTTAAACAGGTTGCGCTGTAACGCTATCCGTACTGGATAACGCGAACGCAAACCCATAAAAATCGGTCGGGATATCACCATGAATGCACCTCTAAAAAACTACGGCCCGGATGTACAAAAAGCCAATCTTGGCACCTTGGCCTGGTTGTTGGTTATCGTCATGATTTTGGCCGGTGCGAATGCGTATCTGGGCATCCGCGCTGGTGACCAAAACCTTATCCGCGTGTCACGCTCGGAAGAGTTGCGCGTGTTGTCGCAGCAGTTAGCGAAAAACGCCACTGAAGCGGCGCGCGGAAACGAGGCGGCGTTTACCCAGCTCGACCAGTCGCGAACGCAGTTTGAGGCGTTGTTTAATTCATTGGTGAACGGCGATTCGAAAATCGGTCTTGATCGCGCGCCCGATGCGATTTTGAAAAACGAACTAAAACAAACCACGGATTTGTGGCAGCAAGTAGCGGCCAACACCGACACCATTTTGAAAGCCAAAGACACCGTGCTCGACCTGCACAGTGTGGCGGCGGATCTGTCGCAAAACGTACCGCAGTTGCAATTCGAATATCAGAAAGTGGGTGACATTCTGGTGGAAGGCAATGCCTCGCCGGATCAGGTGCGAATGGCCGCTAATCAAGTGTGGTACGGCGAGCGTATTGTGAAATCAGTGCAACGTGTACTCGCAGGCGGTGAAGACGCGCCGTTGCAAGCAGAAAACTTCGGTCACGATACGGAAGTGTTTGGCCAGACCTTAAACGGTATGTTGGACGGTGATCCGGTGATGGGTGTGCGTCAGGTAACCAACCGTGATGCGCGTGAAGCCTTGCAAGAAATCGCTAACGTATTTACCGGCGTGAAAGATAACGTCGGTTACATTATGAAATCGTCCGAAGAGCTGTTCAAAGTACACACGGCGGCCAACCAGATCTTTACGCAAACCACATCGTTGTTGGAGTTAACCCGCGCGTTGTCGAACTCGTTCCGTGGTGGTGGCAGTAAAATTATCGGTAATCAGTTGGTCACCGGCGCGCTGGGGGGCGTGATTATTTTACTGTTGCTTATCATGTACGGTTTTCAGCGCAAGAATTCCAAACTCGATATCGTGAAAGCGGAATCCGCTTCGGATCAAGAACGTCATCAAAACGAACGTAACCAAGAAGCGATTATTCGTCTGCTCAACGAAATGGGCGACTTGGCCGAAGGTGATTTAACCGTTAACGCTACCGTTACCGAAGATTTCACCGGCGCGATCGCCGACTCCATGAACTACGCGATCGACCAATTGCGTAACCTGGTCGGCACGATTAACCAAGCGGTGACGCAAGTGTCGGCGGCCACCGACGAAACGCGGCAAGTGGCGACCGAACTGGCGCAAGCATCGCGCAATCAGGCGCAAGAAATTACTGGAGCATCCGCCGCTATTAACGAAATGGCGGTGTCGATCGAGCAGGTGTCACACAACGCGATCGAAACGGCGCAAATGGCCGAAAAATCTGTGCAAATCGCGAAGGCCGGCGCCGAGGTCGTGCGTAACACGATTCGCGGTATGGACACGATTCGTGAGCAAATCCAAGAAACCTCAAAACGGATTAAGCGTCTGGGTGAATCGTCACAGGAAATCGGTGACATCGTTAGCTTGATTAACGACATCGCCGACCAAACCAACATTCTGGCGCTCAACGCGGCGATTCAGGCCGCGATGGCCGGTGAATCGGGTCGTGGTTTCGCGGTCGTTGCCGACGAAGTTCAACGCTTGGCGGAACGTTCATCGAACGCGACTAAACGAATCGAAGCACTGGTCAAAACCATTCAAACCGATACCAACGAAGCGGTTATTTCGATGGAATCATCAACCTCCGAAGTGGTGCGCGGGGCGAAACTGGCGCAGGACGCCGGTGTGGCTCTGGAAGAAATCGAAAAAGTGTCAGCCGACTTATCGGATTTGATTCAAACCATTTCGAATGCAGCGCGTCAGCAAGCGGCATCCGCCGGTCACGTCTCCAACACCATGCACATCATTCAGGAGATCACCAACCAAACGCTGCAAGGCACGCAATTAACGGCGCAACAAATCGGTAAGCTGGTGGAATTGGCCGACGGTTTGAAAGCGTCCGTTTCCGGCTTCAAGTTGCCGCAATAACGCGGCCATACGTTGGCGTTAAGCCATGAATGAAGCCTTAAGCTTGCGCCAAACGCCGGATATGGATGAACAGGCGTTTGTGCGTTGGCAGAGCCTGCTCGAAGCACGCACCGGCGTTCATCTGCCGATCGCGCGTAAATCCTTTTTATTACTGGCGTTATCCATGCGTATGCGCGAATTAAGCTTGGACGACTACGACAGTTATATGGATTACATTCAAGATGGTAGTCACGCCGCGTTTGAATGGGCTTGTTTGGTCGATTTAATCACCGTGCATGACACGCGATTTTTCCGCAATCCCGAATCCATTGAATTGGTGCGCAGTTTTTGTCGCAATGTTTTGCAGCAAAATCGAGACGATAACAAGCGCAATTTAACGCTCTGGAGTGTGGGCTGTTCAACCGGCGAAGAAGTGTATTCGCTGGTGATGACCTTAAGCGATCTGCAAAACGAATTCGGTAATTTTTATTTTGGCGTTACCGGCAGCGATATTTCGTATCCGGCATTGGCTACGGCACGCGAAGGCATTTATCACTTGCGCCGCTTAACCGGCATCAACGATACGCAACGCGAACAATTTTTTACCGCGTGTGGCGATGATTATTTTCAGGTACAGCCGCATTTTCGCCAACGCACCTGTTTTATGCAGGGCAATGTGCTCGATGCGGCCACCATGCCCAAGCAACTGTTTGATGTTATTTATTGCCAGAATGTGTTGATTTACTTCCAACCCGAACGTCGCCGTTTGATGCTGAATCAAATTGTTGCGCACTTAAAACCAGGTGGAATGGTAGTGCTAGGACCGGGTGAAGTGTTGCGTTATTCACATCCGCAACTGACCCGATTACAACATAAACATTGTCTTGCGTTCACCCATCGTGGACAGCACACGCACGCGGAGTAGGTATGGCCGATAACTACGATCAACTCGCCCTCAAATGGGTGCGTGAAGAAGTCAACAAAACGCTGGATCAAGCGCGTCAGGCCTTGGAAGCCTTTTCTGAAAATGCTGACGACAGCAATCAGATTCAATTTTGTGCCAATTGTTTGCATCAGGTGCGCGGCACCTTAACGATGTTGGAATTTTATGGCGCGGCATTGTTTGCCGAAGAAATGGAAGCACTGGCCGAAGCCATTGCCAGTGGCGCGGTAAAAAATCCACCGAAAGCGCAAGAAATTTTGATGGGTACGATTTTGCAGTTGCCCACGTATCTGGAGCGCGTGCAAGCCGGTCGTCGTGATCTGCCGGTGGTGTTATTGCCACTCCTTAATGATCTGCGTTCGTCACGTGGCGAAACGTTACTGTCCGAATCCAGTATTTTTACGCCGAATTTACAAGGCGTAAAAATGCCGACGCGCAGCGCGCCGACCGATGCGCCAAAAGATGATGCCGAATTTCGTGATCAAGCTAAAAAATTACGTCACCATTATCAACGCGGTTTGCTCGGTGTTTTTCGCAATCAGGAAGTCAACGAATCGCTGACACGCTTGTTCAAAGTGATCGAGCGTTTCGAAGCCATTAACGCGAATCAACCGATCGGCCTGTTGTGGTGGGTAGGGGCGGGGTTTGTCGAAGCCATTGGCGAAAACGCGATTTATAAAAACGCCGCCGTGCACGCGTTATTAAGTCAGATTGATAAATACATCAAGCAAATGGGTGACGAAGGCGACAGCGCCGCATTGCAGGAACCGCCACCAGAATTATTAAAAAATTTACTTTATTACATCGCCTGCGCTGAAAATAAAACGGCGCGGCTGGATGAGTTGCGCGATGCTTATCAACTGCGCGATGCGTTGCCAAGTGCAGCGGAAATTGAATCCGAACGCCAGCGCATGACCGGCACCGATGCCACCGCGATACGTACCGTGTTACACGCGTTGAATGAAGATCTGGCCGGTGTCAAAGACGGTCTCGATTTGTACGTGCGCAGCAAACACAAAAATCCGCAAGATTTAATGAACTTGATGCCGATCATGCGCCAGATCGCCGATACCTTGGCGATGTTGGGATTGGCGGTACCGCGCGATGCCGTGCGGCAACAAGTCCATGCCTTGCAGCGTGTCGCCGATGCGGGTGAAAGTCCGAGCGAAATGCACGTGATGGACATCGCCGGTGCGTTGTTATTTGTCGAAGCCAACTTGGCGACGGTGGCGCAAAACGCGGCGCAAATGGCAGCTGAAGAAAGCCATACCGAAGCGGTGGCAGCGCAAAACGAAGATGAAGTGGCCGCCGAAGCGCAATTCGATTCGGCACGTGTGACGCTCATCAACGAATGCCGTAGCAATTTGCAAAAGTGCAAAGACGCCATTATTGATTTCATGGCGTCACAGTGGGATCACCGTTTGATCGAAACCGTGCCGACGCAGTTAGTCGAAGTGGAAGGCGGTTTGCATATCATCGGTCTGCCGGAAGCGGCCGATATGGTGAAGGTCTGTCATCAGTTTTTAGCGCAGCGCGTCGTCACCGTGAATGCGGTACCCGATACGCATTTGTTGGACGCGCTCGCCGACGTGTTGACCTCGATCGAGTATTTCCTTGAGTCCATGCAAGACGCCGGTGGTCTAGGGCTGGAGTCGGTGTTATCCGCTGCGCGTGAACCGACGCAAACCTTGCTGGCAGAGATGGACAAACCGTTGCCGACGGCATCGGCGCGACCGTCGCCTATCGCGCCGGTTATCAAACCAAATGAAAGTGAAGTTATTCTCGATGCCGAGCCGGAACCGCTTGCTCCGCCCACGGTGGTCGCGCCGCTGACCAGTACGGCGCCCGCCGCGCCGACGTTTGCCTCGTCAATTCAGCGACCGGCCAGTGATACGGTCGATGATGAAGTGATTGAGATCTTCATCGAAGAAGCCGAAGAACAGATCGAAGCCATTAAGCAGTGTTTGCCGGTGTGGATGGCCAAAGAAGACGACCGCGACAGTCTAACCACTATCCGACGTGCATTTCACACCCTCAAAGGTTCTGGCCGTTTAGTCGGTGCCAAGCTGCTTGGTGAAACCGCGTGGTCCATCGAAAATATGCTCAACCGCGTGTTGGATAACACCATAGCGCCATCGGTTGCGGTGCAAAATGCTGTGCGTGAAGCGGCCGAAGTGCATATGCCACACTTGCGCGAGTGTTTCGCCGCCCAGCAAGAACCGAGCATACGGCCCGAAAGTTTGATAGCGCGTGCCGAAGCGTTGGCCAAGGGCGAAACCATTGATGCCGTGCCGCCGCCGGTGCTGGAGCCGCTAGCGGCCCCGCCAACAGTGTTAGAAGCGGCACCGGTATTCACCGATGCCGACGGCCATCAGTCGTTTGCCGAAACGGACTTGGATCGCATCGTCGACGATGTGCCGCTGCCACTCGACGCCAGTGATACGGCTCCGGCCGTCGCAATCGTTGAACTTGCGCCAGCGCCGTCAGTTGAGTTGAACGACGAATCACCGTCGCTTGAATCGCCGTCATTGGAACCCCTGTCGTTTGAGTCGGTGTCGCTCGAATTGGAGACATCCACACCGGTGGTTGAAACGCCGATGCATGAACAAGCGCATCGCTATGCCGAAGATCTGGTGGTGTCCTCTGCGGTTCCGGTCGACCCGTTATTGGCCGCCGTCGATGTCGCGGTAAATGATCCGTTTTTGGCCTCGCTAAACGAAAACGCCGACGAGCCGTTGGTGACCGAGTCGGTACATGAATCCGATTTTGGCGATTTGACCACCAGCGAATTTGCCGCCACCGAAGATTTTGCCGATCTCGCTCTGCCGGATGCCAATCTCGACGAATTGCACCCCATGGTCGAGGAATCGCCCGCATTGGCTGCTGAATATGAAGCCGCGAAACAAGCGTCATTGGCAGCCAGTGTCGCGTCCACAACTGACAATGACGACGGCGACAGCACCTTGCTCGACATCTTTGCCGGAGAAGCCGGGGCGCATCTGGACACCATCGATCACTACTTGACCGATGCCGCGTTATCGCCGTTCTCGCCAAAAATCAGCGATGACTTAATTCGCGCACTGCACACGCTCAAAGGCAGCGCGAAAATGGCCGATCTTGATGCCATCGGTGATGTGATGTTGCCGCTGGAAAAACACGCGCGCGACATTCAGCAACACGATGCATCGGTGGCTGGCGATATGTTGGCGTTGCTACAAGAATCGAGCGCCGCCGTGCGTCGAGCCTTGCGTCGATTTGAAACCGAACGTCATTTTGATTTTGCTGAACTACCGCCGCTCGCCGAACGCGCGCAAGCCTTGGCTAATCAAGCCGAGCATGCCGACGCGACGCGCAATCCCGAAATCTTGCAGTTATTCATGTCTGAAGCCATGGATATGCTCTCGGATATCGATCTCAATCTACGCAGTTGGCAATTGGATCCGACCAGTAATAATAGCGCACCGATCGCCGACTTATTTGTGTTGTTGCAACAAGCGGCCAGTGCCGCGATGGTGCCGGCTTTTGCCAGCCTCGCGCATCATGGCGCGCAATTATTTGAACGTGCGCAACAACATCAAGCCGATGAAACTTTATTTGCATTGGGTGTGCAATTACACGATCAGTTATTCGATATGCTCGATCGCCTCGCTGCCGATCAACACGTGCATCAAGCCGACGAATTAATTGCGCAATTATTACGATGGCCACCGCAGACCACAGGCGAAGAAATCGAAGTCGTCGAGCAGATGCCGCTGGTCGAAGAACCAGCGTTCGCGGCGGAAACCGCGTTGCTGGTCGAGCACGACAGCCTGCCATTGCCGGAAGAAAACGACGCGTTGGTGGTGAGCGAAGAGCCGTCGTTTACCTTGGCATCGGTTAGTGACAGCAGTGACATCAATCTGCCTAACTGGAGCGCACCAGAAGTCGCCGACATATCATCGGCAAGCGTCTCAACACCGACGCGTGATTTTGATCACGATTTTAGTTCGCAAGAATTTGTTATCGCGCCATTACCCACCTCGTTACCGGTATACAGTCCCGACGACCATCCGCAAACGCTGGAAATTGACGCCGACGGCGAAGAAATTTTGCAGATCTTCATGGAAGAAGCTGACGATATCTTAAGTGCCTTGGATGAAGTGCTAGAAGGGTGGAGCGCAGCGCCCGATGACAAAGCGACTATCGCGAGTTTGCAGCGTTATCTGCACACGTTAAAAGGCGGCGCACGTCTCTCCGATTTAAGTGAACTGGGCAATTTATCGCACGAATTCGAAAACTTGTTCGAAGCGATGAGCGATGGCCGCATCAAAGCCACGCCCGCGTTGATTCGTGTCGCGCAAGAAGGTCGCGATCGCCTCGCCGATCTGGTCAACGAAGTGCGCGAAAAACGCACCCAAACCAAACCGTCATTGTATTGGCAACGATTGCATTTGGCATTGCAAGGCCATGACCCTTATGCCGATTTAGCGGTTGCCGCTCCGCCGTCAGCTTCGGTGATGACGGACGTTGCCGCGCCGGTGATAACGCCAAGCGCGTCTGAAAACGTGACGCTTGCTGACATTCCTGCGAGCAGCACGACAGCGCCGATGCCCACCAATGTGTTGCCATTTGCGGCCAAAGAACGCAGCGAATCACCGCTGGATAAACCACAAGACAAACCGCAAAGCGCGCAAATCGAATACATCCGTGTGCCTGCCGATCGACTCGAAGGATTGGTTAATCTCGCCGGAGAAAGTTCGATTTTCCGTGGCCGTATCGAACAGCAAATGACGGTCGTGCGTCATAACTTGCAAGAAATGGAACAAACCGTCGCTCGTTTGCGCGAGCAGCTGCGTCAACTCGAAGCTGAAACCGAAGCGCAAGTGCAAGCACGCCGCGAAGTCGTCGGTGAAACGTACGCCGACTTTGACCCACTGGAATTTGACCGCTATACGCGGCAACAAGAATTATCGCGTGCACTCGGCGAATCGGCGGGCGACTTGTTAAACCTGAAAGAATCGCTCGACAACTTGGCGGCAGACGCCGAAACCTTGTTGCTCCAACAAGGCCGCGTTAATTCCGAATTACATGATTCGTTAATTCGCTCACGCATGGTGCCGTTCTCCAGTTTGGTGCCACGATTGAAACGCATGGTGCGCCAGATCGGAGACGAACTCGGTAAAGGCGTCGAAATTTCGATTTTCGCTGAAGGTGAAATGGACCGCACCGTGTTAGAACGGATGGTGGCGCCAATCGAACACATGATGCGTAACGCGATCGACCACGGTATCGAGCGTCCGGAAAAACGCGCGGCTGCTGGCAAACCGCAAACTGGCCGTATTCGCATCCGTTTAACGCGCGAAGGCAACGAAGTGATCATCGAGATCCAAGATGATGGTGGCGGTATTAATACCGCAGCCATTCGTCGCAAAGCGATCGAACGCGGATTGATTACCGAAAGCACCAAGTTAACCGACCACGAATTGATGTTGCTGATTTTCGAAGCCGGTTTTTCGACCGCCGAAACGGTGACGCAGATCTCCGGTCGTGGCGTCGGTATGGACGTTGTCGCATCCGAAATCAAAACCTTGGGTGGTCGCATCGACATTGATTCCGAAATCGGCAAAGGTTCGCGCTTTACCGTGCGTTTGCCCTTTACCGTATCGGTCAATCAAGCGTTGATGGTGCAGATCGGCGAAGACATTTTGGCGATTCCGCTCGCCAATATCGAAGGTATCGTTCGCATCAGTCCGTATGAATTGCAAACCTACTACGACAACGGTGAATTGCGTTATGAATACGCGGGACAACCGTATCGGATGCGCTATTTAGGAACCTTGCTCGATCACAACATCACGCCGCGTTTCGAAGGTGTGTACAAACCGGTGCCGATTTTATTGCTGCACGGCACCGAACAACCGGTCGCGCTACACGTCGACGAATTGCTCGGCTCGCGCGAAGTCGTGGTGAAAACCGTGGGATCGTTGTTGTCGACGATTTCCGGTTTGAGCGGCGCGACGATTTTGGGCGATGGTCGCGTGGTGTTGATTCTGGATCTGCCGGCGTTATTGCGTCGTGCTGATGCCACCGTACAGACCGAAGTCGAAGAAGCACATGTCGAAGCGGAACTGCCATTGGCCTTGGTGGTCGACGATTCGGTTACGGTGCGCAAGGTGACTGGGCGTTTATTGGAGCGTTCAGGTTATCGCGTGCAAACCGCCAAAGACGGTGTCGATGCGGTGAACGTATTGCACGACATGGTACCGGACATCATGTTGCTCGATATCGAAATGCCGCGCATGGATGGTTTCGAATTGGCCAATATCGTGCGTCACGACGAACGCTTGAAACACGTTCCGATCATTATGATCACGTCGCGTACTGGCGATAAACATCGTACGCGCGCCGAGGAAATCGGTGTCGATCGTTACTTGGGTAAGCCGTTTAACGACGTCGAATTGCTCAGTACGATGCAGGAATTACTGGACAGCAAACCGTGAAACGGAATTTGCGCATCGGTGTGATTGGCAGCGGCGCTAGCAGTCAAAAACTCACGCGCTTGTTGGCCGAACAAGGTTTGTCGGTTTTGCATGCCATCGCACCGAGCGACATTGAAGAAATGCACATCAGCGCACGTGACATCGACGTGTGGCTGCTCGATCTGGCCGATGCCGATTGGAACGACGCGCTGGATGATTTAATGGATCGCTCCAGTGTTCCGATCTTTTTTAATGAACACGGTGCCGTCGATAAGCAACAACATTTGGACTATTGGAGTCGCAATTTAATTGCGCGCATACACGAATTAGTCAACGACTCTGATCTCGAACCGCCTGTCGCCAAAAGCAATGAAACGCTACACATCGGTTTTCCCGAAGCGAAAGCCCTGGCCGCAAAACCGCTAACCGTTGCACCGGTCGTTACGACCGCCGTCGAAGAACATTTACTCGATGATATTGCCGAGTTGGAATCTTTGTTGCAGCAAAAACCCGGTGCGCCCGTTGACCACGAATTGCAAAATCTGGTCGCAGAATTAGCGCCCGCCAGTGCCACAACGAATACTCTGCCAAATGTTGAAATCAAAGCCCTCGATAAAGCCGAAGCGGCTAAATTACGCGCCGAAAAAATGATGCGTGAACGTGCCGAAGCGGAAACCGCAGCGCACATCAACATTGAACAGGATCCCTCAGCGCAACAGCGCGCGGCGCAAGAAGCCGCTCTTGCCGCGCAACAAGAAGCCGAACGATTAGCACTAGAAGCCGCTGAAGCGGCACGCAAAGCCGCCGAAAAAGTTGAAGTGGCGCGCCGCGAACTCGCTCGCCTCGAAGCCGAACGCCTCGCACGCGAAAAAGCCGAAGCCGAAAAACGCGAAGCGGAACGATTAGAAGCCGAGCGTATCGCGCGTGAGAAAGCCGAAGCCGAACGCCTCGCACGCGAAAAAGCCGAAGCCGAAAAACGCGAAGCGGCACGATTAGAAGCCGAGCGTATCGCGCGTGAGAAAGCCGAAGCCGAACGCCTCGCACGCGAAAAAGCCGAAGCCGAAAAACGCGAAGCGGCACGATTAGAAGCCGAGCGTATCGCGCGTGAGAAAGCCGAAGCCGAACGCCTCGCACGCGAAAAAGCCGAAGCCGAAAAACGCGAAGCGGCACGATTAGAAGCCGAGCGTATCGCGCGTGAGAAAGCCGAAGCCGAACGCCTCGCACGCGAAAAAGCCGAAGCCGAAAAA
>CAZYUS010000004.1:13135-42193 GCA_964650615.1 uncultured Pseudomonadaceae bacterium
GCCGAACGTGCGCTGGCCGAAAAAGAAAAAGCGCTGCGGATGTTGGCCGAAAAGGCCGAGCAAGCGCGGCAGCAAATGGCAGAAAAAATGCGTGAAAAGGCCGAGCAGGCCAAGCGCGAACAAGACGCCCGCGAGCAAACGCTAAAAGACAATTCGCTGCACAATCTCGAAAATGTAAGTGCGCCACCACGCCCGTTTTTCGAGCGTGTGATTGATCTGCATGCCGAGCAAACTGAAATCGAACAACGGGCGCAAGAATTGCGTGCCGACGTCGCGGTGGATAACGCCCCCGCGTCGCTAGAAAATCACGATCTGGACAACGATGCTCCATTGCTGGAATCGTTTGCGCTGGATGGCGAGTTCGAAGAAATTCCGCGCCAATTATTGGCCTGCGATTTGTGGGTGCTGGGCGCGTCGCTCGGTGGGCCGGCGGCACTTAAACGGTTCTTCGCGGCCTTGGTTGAACCCATCCCGGTTTGCTTTGTGGTGGCGCAACATATCGACGCGCATTTCGTTGCCGTGCTGGGCAAAATCATCGAGCAATCGAATTCGTTTTATCACGTGCAAGTGTTGTCGCGCCCGAGTTTGATTGAAGCCGGATGGACCTTATTGGTCCCCATCGAAAAACGGTTACGTTTTTTGGAAGCCGGTCAAATTGTGCATTCGGCACATAATTGGACACCGCCGTATTCGCCGTGCATTGACGATGTGTTATTGGACGCGGTCAATGCCTATCACAATCAAGTGCATTGCATTATTTTTAGTGGCATGGGTGAAGATGGCGCGGCCGGTGCGCGCCGTATTCGGCAGCAAGGTGGTGAAGTGTGGGTACAAGATCGTGACAGCTGCGCCAGCAGTGTCATGCCCGATGCCATCGTGCAACAGGATCTTGCTTCTTACCAAGGCACGCCAGAATTATTAGCACAAAAACTTATCGCCCGTTATCGCAATCCGGCGATGGCGCAAACACGAGCTTAGGAAATAAAACATGGCCGAAACCGCACAAGCCAATGAAGTGTATTCGCTGCTAATGCCGGCGCAAGGCGATAGCGTTTTATTACCCAATACCGCCGTTGCCGAAGTGGTGCCGTTTTTCGGTAACGTCGATAAACCACTGCCGGGAGCGCCCGATTATTTATATGGTTATTTGCAGTGGCGGGGTCGTCACGTTCCGTTAATTGCCACCGAAGTATTGAACGGACAATTAAAAGTACCAAGCCTGACACGGTTATCGCGTCTGGCGATTTTAAATACCTTAAACCGTATGCAAGATGTACCGTTTATTGCGATTGTGGTGGCCGGTATTCCGCGTTTGATGCGCGTGCAACCCGGTATGTTAACGCCGGTTGAAACCACCGGTTATCCGGCGGCCAAATCGCGCGCGCATTTATCCGGTCAAACCATACAAGTGCCGGACATTGATTATCTCGAACAATTAGCGCGCGACTCATTACCATTTAAACCAGAAAAAATGAGTTAAACCGCGAGTAACCGATCACGCTATCTCTGTAGGGGCGATTCACGAATCGCCCTTTTGATTTCACTCAGTAATGGGCAATTCATGAATTGCCACTACGAAACAGTTAATTTTTTTAAACGATTAATTATCCATGTCATAGACGCGATTCACGAATCGCCGTTCATATTTTTAGGTAATTCACTTAATCGGTTCTAACGAAAATCACCGTGCAAAATTTGCAATGCACTGATGGCGGCCAACGCCGCCGTTTCGGTTCGTAAAATACGCGGCCCCATTTTAACGCCGACGAAACCGCAGTTTTTGGCGATCAACAAATCCTGCTCACTGAAGCCTCCCTCAGGGCCGGCCAGCAACGTCACATCGCCGTGGATGGATAAGGTAGAAAGCGAATCGTGTGCTTCTGGATCGAGTGTGATGCGGTGCATCGACGTGAGCGAAGACAGCGCCAGCTCGATCTTTTGCACCTCACTAACTTGCGGCACCACCGTGCGTCCCGATTGTTCGCAGGCGCTCACCACAATGCTTTGCCAATGTTCCTGCTTTTTGCGCCAGCGCAGCGCGTCCAATTGCACACCGCAGCGATCGCTAGTCACGGGAATGATGGCGGTCACGCCGAGCTCCACCGCCTTTTGCACGGTGTAATCCATGCGATCGCCACGCGACACCGCCTGCACTAACGTAATCGCCAACGGCGATTCCACCGATTGCTGCACCGCATCATGCGCATTAACGTAAACGCTGCGTTTGTCCTGTGCGCTAATGCGCGCGAAATACACCTGACCATCGCCATTAAATAATTGCAATTCATCGCCAATCGTTAAACGCAAAACACGCACAACATGCGCCACCACATTGTCAGGTAGGGCAAATTCGCGTTGTAAGGTAATCGTGTGGGGAATAAAACAACGTACTGCACGCATAAAATACCTCGAAAAAATGATCGGACCAAAGTGGATTTGACCGCACCGCCTAACGAACCGTAGCATAGAGTCTCTTTAGTGGATTTTAGCGGATAAGGAACATGCATATTGCCATTCCTGCTGAAACGTTTGCCGGTGAAGCACGCGTTGCAGCCACGCCCGAAACAATCAAGAAGTGGGTACAAGCCGGACATCAAGTGAGCGTGCAACATAACGCCGGTGTTCATGCCGGTTGCACGGATGAGATGTACACGCATGCCGGTGCAATTATTGTTGCGAACGCCGCCGATGCTTATCGCGCCGACATCGTGTTAAAAGTGCGAGGTCCTAGTGGCAACGAAATCGCGCAACTGCAAAAAGGCAGCAGCGTGATTGCGTTGTTTAACCCATATCGCAATAACGAATTAAACGCCGTCGCGGCACAAGGGGTTAACGCGTTTTCGTTGGAATTATTGCCGCGCACAACGCGCGCGCAAAGTATGGATGTTTTGTCATCACAAGCGAATATCGCCGGTTACAAAGCCGTGATATTCGCCGCTCAATATTATCCGCGTTACTTTCCGATGTTGATGACCGCCGCTGGTACGGTGAAAGCGGCGCGGGTATTGATTTTGGGTGCGGGCGTGGCCGGTTTGCAGGCCATTGCAACGGCGAAACGATTGGGCGCAGTGGTTGAAGCGTTTGATGTGCGTACCGCCGCTAAAGAACAAGTCGAATCGCTAGGGGCAAAATTTGTGGAAGTGCCGGGCGAAACCGGAGATGCGGCCGGTGGTTATGCCAAAGAAATGTCGGATGATTACAAACGCAAACAAGGCGAATTAATTCATGAACGCGCCAGCCTTGCCGACATCGTGATCTCAACCGCGTTAATTCCGGGTAAGCCGGCCCCGCGTTTATTGCACGCTCGTACCGTCAGTGCGATGAAACCTGGTTCCGTCGTTGTCGATTTAGCTGCCGAAAACGGCGGCAATGTGGAAGGTACGGTTGCGGATCAAATCGTCAATCTCAATGGCGTTACGCTTATCGGTCACACCAATTTTCCATCTCAAGTTGCCGCCGATGCCTCGGCGTTGTACGCGCGTAATGTGGCGAACTTTTTAGCGTTAATGTTAAACAAAGAAGGGTTCACCATAAACACCGAAGATGACTTAGTGAAAGCCACCTTGCTGTGTCAAAACGGTCAGTTACTTTTCGGCAGCAAATAGGAGAACGATCATGATCGTCGATCCCATCATCATCAACATCACCGTTTTTGTGCTGGCGATTTTTGTCGGTTATCACGTGGTCTGGAACGTGACGCCGGCCTTGCACACGCCATTAATGAGCGTCACCAACGCGATTTCATCAATCGTGATCGTCGGCGCAATGTTGCAAGTCAGTCTCAACGTTTTCGCGCCCGATAGTTTAATCGGCGCCGGTGCAGTATTTCTTGCCAGCATCAACATCTTTGGTGGATTTTTAGTGACCAAGCGAATGTTGGAAATGTTCAAGAAAAAACAGCGTTAAAACAAAACCCCACCCAAACCCTCCCCTTGACAAGGGGAGGGCTTTAAAAGCCCCCTCCTTAATAAGGAGGGGGTTGGGGGGTGGTAAATTTGCAAAGGATTGCAATGAAAATTTTCAACCGTCAGAGCAAGACCAGACGGCAACAGTTAAGAAGTAATGTCGGTGAACCAGAGCGTTTATTGTGGCAAGCCTTACGTCACAATCAACTTAACGCCAAATTTCGTCGGCAACATGGCATTGGTGATTACATTGTTGATTTCTATTGTCCAACCCAACGCTTGGTGATTGAAATTGATGGTGTCACACATGAGGCTGTAGCCGCGCAACAACGCGATCAGCGCCGTGATGAATTTATGAAATCGTTAGACATTCGCGTGCTGCGATTTAGCAATGCACAAGTGATGCAAGAAAAAGAGGCTGTACTGCAAAGCATTTTAATCGCGTTACAGCAAGATTAAAAACGAACCACCCCCAACCCCCTCCTTGTTAAGGAGGGGGCTATGCGCGATCAAATTGATGAGCGCGCAAATAAGCCCTCCCCTTAACAAGGGGAGGGTTGGGTGGGGTAGGATTTTGAAGTTGTATTCAAAATCAGAATTACTCAAAAAAGGAATCGCAACATGGTCAACTACAACCTGATTGCACTGCTCTATCTGGTTTCGGGTGTGCTGTTCATTTTGTCGTTAAAGGGGTTGTCGTCGCCGGAGTCGGCGCGCAAAGGCAATGCGTTTGGCATGATTGGTATGGCAATCGCGATTGCGACGACGTTTTATTTTTTACAAGAAAAAACGCAAGTCGGTGGTTACAGTCTGATTATCGCTGCCATTGTGGCCGGTGGTTTGATCGGTACGCTCGCGGCGAAAAAAGTCGAAATGACCGCGATGCCGCAGTTGGTGGCTTTTATGCACAGTTTAATCGGCTTGGCGGCGGTGCTAATCGCCTTGGCCGCGCTGGTGAAAGTCGATGCTCACATGGATGCGATTCACCGCTTCGAATTATTTGTTGGTGCGTTTATCGGCGCGATTACGTTCACCGCTTCGGTAGTGGCTTACGGCAAATTGTCTGGTCGTTTCTCCAATAAGCCGCTGCGTTTTAGCGGCCAACACAAAGTCAATCTGGTGTTGGGTTTGGCAATGATCGGTTTTGGTGTCGCCTATTTTGTTAACGAAAGCCACACCGCGTTTTACATCATGTTGGCGCTGGCCTTATTGCTCGGTTATTTGCTGATTGTGCCGATCGGTGGTGCGGATATGCCGGTGATTGTGTCGATGTTGAACTCGTATTCGGGTTGGGCTGCGGCGGGTATTGGTTTTACCTTAAACAACTCACTGCTAATCATCGCGGGTTCTTTAGTGGGGTCATCCGGCGCGATTCTGTCGTACATCATGTGTAAAGCGATGAACCGCTCGATGCTGAATGTGATCCTCGGTGGTTTAGGTGGCGACGAAGGTGGCGCAGCAGCCGACGATGGCAAACAAAAGAATTACAAATCCGGTTCACCTGAAGATGCGATGTTCTTAATGAAAAACGCCGACAGCGTTGTGATCGTGCCGGGTTATGGTTTGGCTGTTGCACGCGCGCAACACGCGTTAAAAGAAATGGTCGAAAAACTCGAACACGCTGGCGTTAAAGTGCGTTACGCCATTCATCCGGTCGCCGGACGTATGCCGGGTCATATGAATGTGCTGCTCGCTGAAGCCGAAGTGCCTTACGATTCAGTGTTAGAAATGGAAGAAATCAATAACGATTTCGCCCAAACCGATGTGGTGCTCGTGATCGGTGCTAACGACGTGGTCAACCCCGCCGCCAAAGACGATCCCAAATCCCCGATCTACGGCATGCCGATTTTAGAAGCCCACAAAGCGCGCACGATATTAATCGTCAAACGCTCAATGGCCGCCGGCTACGCCGGACTCGACAATGATCTGTTCTATATGGACAAATCAATGATGGTGTTTGGTGATGCGAAGAAAGTTGTGGAAGAGATGGTGAAGGCGGCTTGATGCTGCACAGTCAAGAAAGGGGGCACTAGCCCCCTTTTCTTTCGCGTAAAAATGAAATTTGAAATCGGAGTAAAGCGCAATAACCAAAGGCCATTGCGCCGAATTTGAAACGACAAAACTGAGTTAGTATTGCACCATATCAACTCACCAAATCTACTTAATCAATCAATGCGGCTTCGGCAAGGTCGTTAAATTAATTCCGGTTTTTACTAAAGCAACCGGTGGTGGTAATTCTTCAATACCTCCGTCGTTGCGGTTCATATAAAACGTTGGGCGACCGTCGGGTGGGAAGCTGCAATAAATGCCTTCGGACGGGTAGGCCAGCGTGATCACACGACCTTGGCCTTCGCTGTCTTGCACATCGGCGACATGCCAATCATTTTTGAGCAGCGTTTCCATATCGATTAAACGTACATCATGGTCAGTTTTGGCGCGTGGCATGGTGGTCTCGGTGAACATTATTTATCGGGATTGCTGAATGCAAATTTTATTGCTGCAAATGATCAACCACCCCCAACCCCCTCCTTGTTAAGGAGGGGGCTTTTAAAGATCGCATCACTTCGCAGATTGAAAACTTTTCCGCCCACCCCCTCCTTGTTAAGGAGGGGGGCTTTTAAAGATCGCATCACTTCGCAGATTGAAAACTTTTCCGCCCAACCTGCTCCTTGTTAAGGAGAGGGATTTTAAAGCCCTCCCCTTAACAAGGGGAGGGTTTGGGTGGGGTGGCTTTTAAGTCTTTAACGAAAACGGCGTGAAATTGGTGCTGCGATCAAAATAATCTTCACGTTCCGCTTTCTTTAAGAAACCGACAATCTTATACGTAAACGGTGTCATGGCGGCTTCCCACGCGACTTTCAAGGCGTAGTTGCTGGCCATCACGGTAATTAAAGTTTCGGTGCTCCACAAGCCGTAAAAGGCCAAGGTGTAAAAAATAAGCGAATCAACGGCTTGGCCGGCGATGGTGGATCCGATCGTGCGCACAAACAATTTTTTGCCGCCCATTTCTAATTTGATTTTGGCGAGCACATAGCTGTTGACGAATTCTCCCGCCCAAAATGCGATTAACGACGCGAGTGCAATGCGCCACGTGGAGCCCAGCGCCGTTTCATAGGCCGCTTGATCGGGCCAGCCCGGTGCGGGGGGAAAGGCGAGCACAATTTGCGTCATGATACTGGCAAAAATTAACGCGCCAAATCCGGCCCACACCACTTTGCGCGCGCGTGCATAACCGTACACTTCGGTTAAACAGTCGCCAAAAATATACGAGAATGGAAAAAATAACACGCCAGCGCCAAACGTAACACCGCCAACTTCAGCAATTTTGGCGGGACCAATTAAATTGGAACACAGCAATACCGTGACAAAAGCGGCCATCACTAAATCGTAATAACGGTAATTACGTTGTTCGTTCATCGGTGCCAACCACGACTTCAGACGATCGCAACATACGCGCTAGTGCGGTGTTTGTAAAATCGCGCTCCTAAAAACTATTCTGCTGACTCGTCATCAATGTCTTCATTAACGCCAAGCGTGGCCTGACTTTGTGCCTGAGGTAATGCTTCGACGTCTTTTAATTTGCGGTTCATGGCACGTGAACGTTTTTCGATTTCGCCGATATTATTGCTGGCTTCATCCAGTTTCTTTTTGGTTTTTTCCAAAATGCCACCGAATTTTCCGAATTCGGTTTTCACTGCGCTGAGTACATTCCACACTTCGCTAGAGCGTTTTTGAATCGCCAGTGTGCGAAAACCCATTTGCAGCGAATTCAAGGTGGCGGATAGCGTAGTTGGACCGCAAATTTGTATGCGTAAATCGCGATTTAAATTTTCTTGCAGGCCGGGGCGACGCAAGACTTCGGCGTACAGACTTTCGGTGGGTAAAAATAAAATGGCGAAATCAGTCGTGTGCGGTGGTGAAATATACTTATCGCGGATTTTTTTGGCTTCCAAACGAATACGGTTTTCCAGTTCGGCACCAGCTTGTTCCGCTGCTTTTAAATCCATGCGCTCTTGCGCGTCCATTAATCGTTGATAATCTTCGACCGGAAATTTGGCGTCGATAGGCAACCAGATATGTTCATCCGGACTATTGCCTGGCAATTTAATTGCGAATTCGACGCGTTCATTGCTGCTAGGAACAGTGGCGACATTGGCTTCGTATTGACCGCTGGCCATGATTTGTTCGAGCAACGCGGCTAACTGCACCTCGCCAAATGTGCCGCGCGTGCGCACATTGGTGAGTACGCGTTTTAAATCGCCAACACCGGTGGCGAGGTTTTTCATGTCTCCCAAACCTTGATGCACCAACTCCAGACGTTCGCTGACTAACTTAAAGGATTCACCTAAGCGTTGCTCAAGTGTGGCGTGCAGCTTTTCATCCACGGTTTCGCGCATTTTTTCCAATTTCTGTGCGTTATCGCTTTGTAGATCTTTTAATCGCGTCTCGACCAGTACGCGTAACTGTTCTGACTTCTGATCATTTTGTTGGGTTAAGTGCTGTAGGCGTTCGCCCAGTTGTTGCGCCAGTTGACTTAACTGCTCGTTTTGACGTGTGCCGAACAGATGCAGGGCTTGGTGTATTTCTTCGCGTCCTTGTTTGGCGTCGCTTTGCACGTGACGCAACTTTTCATCCACCGTTTGACGCAGTTCATTGCTGCGCGTTTGCGCTTCGCTGTGCCAATGCTGTTGACGCGTGTTGTGGGCTTCACCTAGGCGTTCGAATTGCTCGCTGAGGCGTGTCGCTATGCGTTCGTGCTGATCGATAAGGCGCTGTTCCTGACGGCTGATTTGTGCATCAAGTGCGTGCAATTGCGCGAGCAGGGCGGCGTCTTGGACGTGGTTATTTTTTCGCATTAACAGCACGAAGAGTACGGTGTGCGCGACTAAAATCGCTAAAATCAAATAACTCATGTTGGTCCTGAGCGTCGTGAACTGGCCAGCATTGTAGCGACCGGCGGGCGCAAGTGATGCGCTGGTTGGCTTCGCATCCCCAACAGGAGCGCAAAATAATCGTGGCGCAACGGCAACGCTCGCACCAGTTTCATTTCAAACATTTCCGTGTCGGTCAGGCGCGCGCAGCAATGCGCATCACCACGCACGCGTGCATTCTGGGCGCGTGGGTGCCAGTGGCCGGCGGTCGTCACGTATTGGATATCGGTAGCGGCACCGGCTTGCTGGCTTTGATGATGGCACAGCGTTGCAACGCGCAGATTGACGCCGTGGAAATGGAAAGTGGCGCGGCGCAAGATGCGCGCGAAAATTTTGCCAACAGTCCGTGGGCAGAACGTCTGACTTTGCATGAAACACCGATACAATTATTTGGTAGCGAACAGACTTACGATGTGATCGTCAGTAATCCGCCGTTTTTTTCCGGCAGTATTTTGAATAGCGATAATAAGAAAGCGTTGGCGCGTCACGAAGGCGGGCTTAATCACGATGAATTAACCGCCATCATCGCGCGATTATTGAGCGACGATGGCAAGGCTCATGTGCTGCTGCCGGTCGATTACGCTACGGGGTTTATTCGCTTGGCGGTGGCGAGCGGTTTGTACTTAACGCAGCGACTGGACATCAAATCATTGGCCGATAAAGCGATTGATCGGGTCATCATGTCGTTCGCAAAAGCACCCGCTGCGACCATTAAACTCGATTGTTTGACCATACACGACGAATTTCCGGCGTTCAGTCACGCCTATCGGCAACTGATGCGCGATTATTATCCGCATTTTTAACGGGCGTTTTAGCGTAGGTGGCGGGGCAACTGCGCTCGCGTGTAGAGTAGCGCGGCGCAGTTTCGTCAGCGACCAAGGAGAATGTGATGGCAGGGTTAAAAAAAGTCCTCATCGGTTTAGTTGTTCTGATCGTTGTGCTAACCGCGCTGGCGTTTGTGTTACCGGCACAATCGCGCGTTGAACGCGCCATTGTGATCAATGCGCCGACCGCAACGGTTTTCGCCGTGATGCGCGATTTCGAGCAATTCAATCAGTGGTCGCCGTGGGCCGAACTGGATCCGAATACGCAGTACACCTACAGCGGTACGCGCGGTGAAGTCGGTGCCAAATACGAATGGCGTGGCAACAGCGCGGTGGGGGCCGGTAGCCAAGAAATTACCGCAATCGAAAATAATCAATCGATTGCCATTCATCTGATTTTCGAAGGCCAAGGCGATGCGCGTGTGGCCTACCAACTGCACGAACAAAACGGCACGCAAGTGGTGTGGAGCTTTGTCAGCGAACATGGTTTTAATCCACTCAATCGTTGGTTTGGTTTGATGCTGGATAGCATGATCGGAGCGGATTACGAAAAAGGTTTAGCCAAACTCAAAAACTATATCGAATCGCAACCGGCGGCGTTACCGGTGATACCGCAAATGGAAGTCGATCCGGTGCCAGAATCAATGCCGTTGTCGGACGAATCGGATGATCGTATTTCGCATGAAAATGAAGACGTCAGCGATCAAGACAGCGCGGGCGAACCGCCCAGCGAAGACGACAATGAACACTAAATAACGCGTTGAATAAAGGTTGTAGCGTATGCGATTAAAACATCTGCTGGGTGCCATTGTCTCGATCGGTCTGTTGGCGTTTGCCTTATTTCAATTAGTGAAGATCTCGCAACGCTATACTTACGAAGAAATCATTTCACATTTGCACGATTTGCCATGGTGGCAAGTGGGACTCGCCTTTGCGTTAAGCACGGCCAGTTATTTATTGCTCACGTGTTATGACGCGCTCGCGATTTTTTATCTCGGAAAAAAAGTCGCCTACCGGCGCACCGCGTTGGCGTCGTTTATTGGTTACACCTTTTCCAATAATTTAGGGTTTGCCTTATTAACTGGCAGTTCGGTGCGTTACCGTTTGTATTCGATTTGGGGCTTGTCGCCGTCCGAAATTGCGCAGTTAGTGGTGTTTTGCAGCATCACATATTTTCTTGGATTATTTTTAGTCGGCGGCCTATCACTGGTTTATGCGCCGCCGCCCTTAGGGGCCGATTTTCCGCTTGAATTGCCGGCGATGGCGCTCGAAAGCGTCGGCTATATCGCCATTGCCAGTGCGCTGTTTTATTTATTTTTGCCGCTATTTTGGCGCAAGCCTTTGGTGTTCAAAGGCGTCGAAATTAAAACACCAAAATTCGGCATTTCGCTGGCGCAATACGTCATCGCCGCGCTCGACTGGGTGTTTATGTGCGCGGTGTTTTATGCGCTGTTGCCGCCCGAAAACATTCCGTCGTTTCCGCTGGTGTTAACCTGTTTTCTGTTTGGTAATTTAATTGGCGTGTTGTTGCACGTGCCGGGCGGGATTGGCGTTTTTGAATTAGTGGTGACCTATTTATTAAAAGACTATGTCGCTGGCCCGCAGTTATTGGGTGCATTAATCGCTTATCGCGTGGTGTATTATTTTTTACCCTTCGCGCTCGCTTTATTGTTATTTGGCGGCTATGAATTGCTGCGCACAGTGCAACGGGTAAACACGCATCTGCAACCAGCTACTCGCTCGTTGATGGCACCGATTTTGGCGATGGCGATTTTTGCTTGTGGTGCGATGATGTTGTTTTCGGGCGCTACGCCGACCCGTGTTGCGCGTCTGGAAATGGTGAGTCAATTACCGCTATTTATTTTGGAAAGCGCCCATTTTCTTGCCGCCATGACGGGTATTTTATTGGTGATGATGGCGCGTAATTTGGTGCGTCATTCGCATTACGCCTTTCGGGTGGCGCGCTGGTTACTGCCCATCGGTGCGTTGCTGTTACTGGTAAAAGGATTAAATATCGAACTCGCGGTGTTTCAACTGTTGGTGTGGTTGATGTTATTGCCGAGTTCGGTTTATTTCACCCGTCGTCGTTCGCTGTTGCGCGCGCCTTATGGCGTGGCGTGGATCGTGGCGATCAGCGCGGTGGTGTTAACCACCCTGTTTTTATCGTATTTTGCGTTTCGCCAAATGCCGACGTTCAATGCGCCGTGGTTGGAAATTGCGACGCAGAACGAAGCGTCACGCGCCTTGCGTTCGCTGTTGTCGGTGCCGCTGGCGCTGGCGTTATTTGGCGTGGCACGTTTGCTGCGCCCGCGTCGTGCAGTGTTTGCGTTGGAACGTGACCCAGCCGCGATTCGTGCCATCGCAAACCAAAGCGATCGCGCGTTAACGCAATTGGCTTTTTTAGGTGATAAACGTTTTTTATTGTCGCCTAATCGTCATGCGTTTTTAATGTACACGACGCAGGATCGCTCGCTGATCGCGCTCGGTGACCCGGTCGGTGATGCGTCCGAATTCGAAGAATTATTGTGGCAATTCCGTGAGCTTGCCGATAAGCGCAATCGCCGTCCGGTGGTGTATCACGCCCGACCGGAAAACGTGCAGCTCTATTTCGATATCGGTTTGATCCCGCACAGTTTGGGCGAAGAAGCGGTATTGGATTTAGCCAAATTCAATCGGCAACGCGCCGATCTGCAACCATTGTTCGCTAAAGTGAAGCAGGCAACAGCGGCCGGATTTAGCGTCGAAGTCATCGATCCAGCAGCGTTATTGGAATACTTGCCGCAAATGGAACGCATTTCGGCGCAATGGTTAAGTGAGCATCAAACGAATGAGCGCGCGTTTGCGGTCGGTCATTTTGATGCGCGTTTTATCGCGCAATTTCCGCATGCTTTATTTCGCGTCAATGGTGAGTTAAGAGGGTTTGCCACGGTGTTACCAAGTGCCAAACCCCGAGACGTGCGCGTCGATATGATACGGTACGACGGTGCGTTGCCGGAGGGATGGATGGAAGCGCTATTTGTGCAATTAATCGAATGGGCGCAAGCACACGGACACCGTCAAATGAAGTTGGGGTTGGTGCCGGTAAACGATTGGACTAATCATCCGCTTGCCGCCTTATGGCATCGCATGGGACGCACGTTGTTTTTGCATAATCGCGCCGTTGAAACGCCCGAAGACGTGCGCAGTTTTAAAAATCAATTTTCGCCACGCTGGGAAGTGCGCTACTTGATGAGTCCCGCCGAGGTCGAGTTGTACCCGATATTATCCGACGTCGGTGCGGTGATGTTGCGCGAAAAAAACAGTCACGACTAAAGCGCGTCTGCTTCGGTTAAATCGCAGGCAAAAAAGAAGCCGCTTAACGCGGCTGGGGAAAATCATTACTGCTTTAGATGTTCTGGCTATGGGCTGCAGTGTAGCGGAATTTAACGCGTTGACTGTCAGGGATTACCGCTCGTCATGCGTCGCGCCGTTTTAGCGCCAGCGCAGCAGCGGGTTAAACAGTTTCATCAGCGGTGAAGTAAACCGCAGCGGTGCCGATTCGGCCACCAAACAAATGCAATCTTCATCGCTGCTTGCCACTGGCGCGTGTTCTTGCTCGCCATCAGCGACGATCACATCGCCTCGATCATAGCGGCCGTACACATCCGAGTATGCGCCGGACAAAATCAGCGTCATCTCGTTGCCTTGGTGGGTGTGGCGCGGCATCCGCGCACCGGCTTTGATGTGCAATAAGGACACATGGCAATCGTTCATCGACAGCACATCGGCGCGCTTGACCGGTCCCCATTGTTGCCATTTCAAATCACGCCAACGTTTCTGCAAACCGGTGCGTACCGAAAAGGCCTGTGCTGGTGCATCGGCGAGTGGCGACAGTTGCTGCGCGCGCTGCCAGACGCGGGCGAATGCACCGCTCGCTAGTTCGCTTGGCGCTAGTGTGCTTAACAAACCGGCACCGACGGTTTGCAGCTGATGCAGCTGTTGGCGGCATTCGCTGCAGTCTTCGATGTGCGCGCCCAGCACTAGGCGAAAGCCTTCGTTGACCTTCCCAGCCACATAGTCGAGTAGCCACTCTTTCGGGGGATGATAGTGAGCCATTACGCCTGCTCTCCAAAAAATTCTTGCAACTGCATCAGCGCCGCCCGAATGCGAGATTTCACCGTCCCGAGCGGTACCGATAATGAATCCGATATCTCCTGATGGGTTTTTTCTTCCAAAAACGCCATGCGCAGCACTTCTTGCTGGTTGAGTGGCAACTGCTGCATTTGTTGCAGCACTTGCGCGCTATCGACATCAAGTTGCGCCAATGTCTCAGTGCCGTAGGCAGGATCGGGTAGAAACGCTTGTAGCTCGTCGATATCGACGCAAGCGTCAGCCTGCCACAACTGTTTGCGCCGCAACGCATCAATGCGACGGTTACGAGCGATGGTAAAGATCCACGTCGACGCTGCCGCTTTGCGACTATCAAATGATTCCGCGCGTTGCCACACACTGAGCATGGCGTCTTGCGTCAGTTCTTCGGCTTCGGCAGCGCTGCAGCCAATGCGGGTCAAATAAGTTTTGACTCGCGGCGCAAAGTATTCGAACAGCGCCGCAAACGCCGCTTCGCTGCGCTCTCGCGCCACGCGGTTCAATAGCGCGGCACCGTCGATAGTGGCATTGGGTTCAGTCATCACGCCCTCGCTTGAATGCAGCGTGACGGCGTGAACATATCGCGGTTTCATGGCGTGATGTCATGGTGACCAGAGGTAGTCCTTGTACGCGGGTGGGGTCGAATTGGATGGTTCTGGTTTACAGCAACTGAAGCATAATACCGGCTTCTTTTAAGGCGGCAGCCTCGCTGGCGATCTCGGTCGCCACTAATTCGTGTTGCCGTAACCACCGTTTCGATATCGACAACTGCCAGCGCGATCCCTCGACCTTAAGCTTGATGCGCGGCTGATCGTCATCGCAGCGACGATGATGCAGCAGCACCGCAATACGCAACACCACCGCCATTATTTTTACCGGTGCGCGCCAACTGCGTGGTAAATATTCGATGTCAGCAAGTGGAAACGTGCGTCGATGTGCACGCACCAAAAACGCCAACACGGCTTTTTCTTGTTGCGTAAAACCGTCGATATCACTGTGCTGAATAATGTACGCGCCGTGTTTGTGGTGCTGCGTATACGACACACTGATACCGGTTTCGTGCAGCAACGCCGCCCAGCCCAGCGTCGCGTCGTACTCGGCGGCTTCTTTGAACGACGTTGACAGTGGTTTAAATAGTTTTTGCGCCGTTATGCGCACGCGTTCTGCTTGTGCCTGATCGATATGATGGCGATGGATTAATCCGTAAATGCTGCGCTCACGCACATCCATTTGATTAAAACGGCCAACTAATTCGTACAACACTCCTTCACGTAGCGCCGCATCGACGGCCTGCATGGATTCGATACCCAGACGTTCGAAACACGATAATAAAATCGCCACGCCGGACGGAAAGATCGCACGGCGATTGTCATCTAAACCGTCCCAATCGAGTTTTTTAATGTGGCCAATTTTGATTAAGTCGTTACGCAACAAATGCAAACGGGCGCGCGTGATTTTGCCATCGTCATAACCGCGCGCCATTAACACTTGCGCGACGCTTAAAATAGTGCCGGAACTGCCAAAACAATGTTGCCAGCCGGAATCAAGATAATGCTGTTCACAACTTTGCAGCTCGACATAGCATTGTGTCTGACAGGCTTTGAAATTTTTACGATCGATGATGCCGTCGCTAAAAAATCGTCGTTCAAATGCAACACAACCCATTTGCAGGCTGTTTAATAATTGCGGTTTGAACCCATTGCCGACAATGATCTCGGTGGAGCCGCCGCCGATATCGACCACGAGGCGTTTGCCCTTGCTGCTACGCGCGTGGGACACGCCGGAATAAATTAAACGCGCTTCTTCTTTGCCCGCGATCACATCAATGGGAAAACCCAGCGCATCTTGCGCACGCTCTAAAAACTGCTCGCTGTTTTTGGCGACGCGCAAGGTATTGGTGCCGACCGCGCGCACCGCATCAATGGGCATGGCTTGCAAACGCAAACCAAATTGAAACAGCGTTTTTAGCGCTTTTTCTTGCGCGGCGTCGGTCAAGTAGCCTTTTTCCAAACCGGCCGCCAAACGCACGCGATCTTTCACTTTGGCGAGAGTGAGCAAACCACCATCGACGACTTTGGCAATGGTCATATGAAAACTGTTGGAGCCTAAATCAATGGCGGCAACGGTTTCGAATTTCGCTGGTTTTTCTTTTAGTGAGCGTTTGGGCATCTTGTTTAAAAAACCGCTTAGTGACGGCCATGACGTAACGGTCGTTTACCACTGCGTTGCTGTCGCGTGCGCATGGGTTTATCACGAAAGGCCGGGCTTTTTGAAAACATATCCTCTGGCGAAACCGGTTCGCGTAATAAACCGCCATCGAGATCCGCACGTGGAATGCTGTGACCGATATAGTTTTCGATCTGCGGTAAATTTTGACCGTTATCTTCACTGGCGAAACTTATCGCATCACCTTCTTTGCCGGCGCGCGCGGTGCGGCCGATGCGGTGTACATAATCTTCCGGATCATCGGGCAGATCGTAATTAAAAACGTGCGTCACGCCTTCGATGTGCAGACCGCGTGCGGCCACGTCGGTACACACTAAAATCGCCAGTTCGCCGGTTTTTAATTGCTCCAATAATTGCAGACGCTTTTTCTGCGGCACATCGCCGGTGAGCAAGCCAGCGTTCAAGCCATACGCCGCCAAATGCGCCCACACGTCTTCGCTGGTGCGACGCATATTGGTAAACACAATCGCGCGTTCCGGTTTTAAGGTGTCGAATAAACCCAGTAATAATGAAATACGCTCGCTGTTGCCGGGGCAGTACAACACCTCGCGAATACGTCCAGCGGTGACTTGATCGGGTTCGACACGAAGGTGTTCGGGATTGTGCATATGCTCATACGCCAATTCCAAAACCCGTTGGCTAAACGTGGCCGAAAACAACATATTCAAGCGATCGTTGGGCGGTGGCATTTTGCGCAACAGATAACGCACATCGGCGATAAAGCCCATGTCGAACATGCGATCGGCTTCGTCCAGCACCATTACGTCGATGGCATCGAGGCCGTAAGCGCCTTGTTTGTAGTAGTCGAGCAATCGTCCCGTGGTACCGATGATCACATCGACGCCTTGAAGTAAGTTTTTACGTTGCTCTTCATAACCGGCACCGCCGTACACCACCGCCAGTTTAAGACCGGAATATTTCGCTAATTTGACGCCGTCTTCATAAATTTGCACCGCCAGCTCGCGTGTCGGTGCCATCACAAAACAGCGTGGCTCGTTGGGCAAGCGCCCTTGAATCGCCGGTAGGGTGAGCAAATCGTTAAACGCCGCTAACAAGAACGCCGCTGTTTTGCCGGTGCCGGTCTGTGCTTGACCGGCGATATCGCGCCCGTCCAGCAATTTGGGCAGGGCGAGTGCCTGAATCGGCGTGCAATGGTGAAAGCCGAGTTCATCCAAGGCTTTGATAAGACTAGGGTGCAGCCCCAATCCGCTAAAAGTTTGATCCGTTAAGTGTGTAGTCATTCGTTTTCCATCTTGCCAAGCACGCCTGTCGCGCTTGAAAATGCCCCTCTCCGCCTACACTTAGGCGCCCATTACCCGTTAAGGCCCAGGAGCCGTTATGAGCAACAACATTACCTACGTCACCGACGCCAGCTTTGAAAAAGATGTTTTGCAGTCCGATGTGCCGGTTTTAGTGGATTACTGGGCGGAGTGGTGCGGCCCGTGCCGCATGATTGCCCCTATCTTGGACGAAATTTCGGCGGATTACGCCGGTCGCCTCAAGGTAGCCAAGCTTAACATTGACGAGAACCCCGGCACACCGCCCAAATTCGGTATCCGTGGTATACCGACCTTGATGTTATTCAAAGGCGGCCAGCATGTCGCGACCAAAGTTGGTGCGCTGTCCAAATCACAATGAGCGGCTTTTCTCGAGTCCAATATCTAAGTTTCCGTAACGGGCAGTCATCAAGTGGCTGCCCGTAAGCTGGACAAAACTTGAACCGCCCGCTATCGTTCCTACACGGTGCGTATCCGCACCGCTTCTTGATACCCCCTGCAGTCACTCGAACCTCATTCATCTGCCCCTCACGCGGCATTCCTTTTCTTAACGCTAACTATTACTCATGAATCTAACCGAACTGAAGAAAAAATCCGTTCAGGAACTGAACGAAATCGCGCAAAGTTTCAATCTTGAAGGCACCGCGCGGCAACGCAAACAAGATATTATTTTCGCCATCTTAAAAAACCACGCACGTAACGGCGAAGAGATCAGCGGCGATGGCGTCCTCGAAATTCTGCCCGACGGTTTTGGCTTTTTGCGTTCCGCCGATGAATCCTATCTCGCCGGCCCCGATGATATTTACGTCAGCCCCAGTCAGATCCGTCGTTTTAATTTGCACACCGGCGACACCGTGGCCGGAAAAATTCGTCCGCCGAAAGAAGGCGAACGCTATTTCGCTTTATTAAAAGTTGATCACATCAATTTTGATAAACCTGAAAATGCCAAAAACAAAATTCTGTTTGAAAACTTAACGCCATTGCACCCGAACGCGCGTTTGCGTTTAGAGCGTGGTAACGGTTCGACCGAAGATTTAACCGCGCGCGTCATTGATTTGTGCGCGCCCATTGGTAAAGGCCAACGCGCCTTGATTGTGGCACCGCCTAAAGCCGGTAAAACGGTGATGTTGCAAAATATCGCACACTCAATCACCAGCAATCATCCCGATGTTAATTTAATCGTGTTGCTCATCGACGAACGTCCCGAAGAAGTGACCGAAATGCAGCGCAGTGTGCGCGGTGAAGTGGTGGCGTCGACGTTTGATGAACCAGCCACGCGTCACGTGCAAGTGGCCGAAATGGTCATTGAAAAAGCCAAGCGATTAGTCGAACACAAACGCGACGTGGTGATTTTGCTCGATTCGATTACGCGTTTAGCGCGTGCGTATAACACCGTTATCCCGTCATCCGGCAAAGTGTTGACCGGCGGTGTGGATGCCAACGCTTTGCAAAAGCCGAAACGATTCTTTGGTGCGGCGCGCAATATCGAACAAGGCGGATCATTAACGATTATTGCGACGGCGTTAATCGACACCGGCTCCAAAATGGACGAAGTGATTTACGAAGAATTCAAAGGCACCGGCAATATGGAATTGCACCTTGATCGTAAAATTGCCGAGCGTCGTATTTGGCCAGCGATCCATATCAACCGCTCCGGAACACGTCGCGAAGAATTGCTGACGTCACCGGCCGAGCTGCAAAAAATGTGGATCTTGCGCAAAATTCTCGCGCCGATGCAGGAAATCGAAGCGATGGAATTTTTGTCGACGAAGTTGGGCTTAACCAAAACCAACGACGAATTTTTCGACATGATGAAGCGTCAATAGCAATAACGATTCAGTGAAATAAAAAAGGCCGAATGATTCGGCCTTTTTTATTTTTACTGTTCACGCCGCTGGCCATAGCCACATAAAACTGAGCGCTGTGACAATCGAATAAATCAATGCATCGAGCAAGTATTTCATCATGGATGAGAACGGTTTTCCCATCCAGATAAAATCCTGCACGCTGCCGGCGCCGTACATGACAAAACTGATCAAGGCGATTACGTGCGCGGCCATGGCCGCGTTGCCGTTTAGCGGTATGGTATGCAGTGCGATCAGGGCGGCGAAGGCGGCCACCAACACACTCCACAAAAACCACAAGCCCAACGCGCGGCCCATATTCGGTGCGCCGTTAGCCATGATGGTGATGTGCGCCACCGGCCCTTCGACATATTTTTTGATCATCGTTTCGGACGACATCGCTTTCACGTCGTTGCACTTGGGTGTCACGTATAACCCCGGCGTGAGACTCGCCGCGCGCATCACGTCACGAATAGCGTCTTCATTATTAAGGCCACGGTATTCGCTGTTGTGGTACTTGAACACCATATGCACCAGACTGCTGGCGACGAACACGCCAATGGCGGTGACCAAAATCGGTAACCATAACGCCAGTAAGTTGCTCAACATAGTGATTCTCCTTTGTTGTAGGAATGACAGCCGGAACGACCGGATTTTTTAGTCGCCGCCACCGTAACTGATTTGCATTCCCACAAGCAATTGACTTTTTTTGCCGATCCGTTACCGTGCGCGCCCGCATTAGTTGCTCATTTTGTAGGCAAGCCCCATGTTCACCCCCGAATTGCTTTCCCCCGCCGGTAGCTTGAAATCACAGCGCCATGCGTTTGCCTACGGAGCCGACGCGGTTTACGCCGGTTTGCCGCGCTATTCGCTGCGTGTGCGCAACAACGAATTCGATCATGGCCATTTAAAAATCGGTATTGACGAAGCGCACGCGCTGGGCAAGCAATTTTATGTCGCGTGCAATATCGCGCCGCACAACCGCAAGCTCGCCACCTTTATTGCCGATATTGCGCCGGTGGTGGCGATGAATCCGGATGCGTTCATCATGTCCGATCCCGGTCTTATCATGATGGTGCGCGAGCAATGGCCTGAGCTGCCGATCCATTTATCGGTGCAAGCCAACGCGGTGAACTGGGCGGCGGTGAAGTTCTGGCAACAACAAGGATTGACGCGGGTGATTTTATCGCGCGAGTTATCGCTGGATGAAATTGCCGAAATTAAGCAACGCGTTCCAGAAATGGAGATCGAAGTGTTTGTACACGGTGCGCTGTGCATTGCTTACAGCGGTCGCTGTTTATTGTCCGGTTATTTTAACCATCGCGATCCCAATCAAGGTACGTGCACCAATGCCTGTCGCTGGAAGTATTCATTAAAAGGCGCACAACCGGCTAATGAGAGCGAATCATCGCAAGGCGATTCGGCATTATTTTTAGAAGAAAGTGCGCGTCCCGGTGAATTGATGCCGATCGATGAAGATGAACACGGCACCTATATTATGAATTCAAAAGATTTACGCGCCATCCAACATATTCGTCGTTTCATTGAGATCGGTGTCAATTCGCTAAAAATCGAAGGTCGCACCAAGAGTCACTATTACGTTGCGCGCACTGCGCAGCTGTATCGTCGCGCCATTAATGATGCGCTGGCCGACAAACCGTTTGATCTGGCGTTAATGGATGAAACCGAGGCGCTGTCGCACCGTGGTTATACGGAGGGCTTTTATCGTCGCCATGTATTCGACGAATTGCAGCATTACGAAAGTGGCCATTCGCAATCCGATAAAGAGCAGTTCGTCGGTGAAATCAACGAGCAGTTCAGTGATGATCAATTTATTGCGATGGACGTGAAAAACCGTTTCGATGTGGGCGACGAGGTGTGTTTGTTAACACCGCAAGGTAATCATCATTTTCGTCTCGATGCGCTTTTCGATTTGGAAGGCAACGCCATTTCCTGCGCACCCGGCAATGGCCATACGGTGCGTTTGGCACGCACTGTCGCTACCTCGGGGCCGGTATTGCTGACCAAAAAATTGCGGCCGGAGTCCGACACCCAACCCTTGCTGTTTCGTGAAGCGTGAAAAGGAAGTGATGATGCAAAATGTATTTATGCCGATCAATCCGATTAACGGTCGACGCGCGCCTTATAGCGTTGAAGACTTTCAAGAACAACTCACCCGTCATGGAATTGAAATGCCTGAATTGGACGAAGGCAGCGACTATTATTCGCTGCAACTTCCAACATCACAACATGGCGTCACCCTCGAACAAGACGTGATGATTGTGGTCGAAGATGAAAACGTGATTGGCGTCGTCATTGACGAACCAAAACGCGGCGGTGAAACGTTTTGGTTGCATTTGATGCAAATGGGATATGTGTTGCAAGGTCGTGCGAAAAATAGCGTGCTAGTCAGCGCATCGTGGGCCGCGCAATTTCAAAAAAGCGGCGTTAACTTAGCGGGCATTACGCAAATTGACGTCATTAAATCGCCGGCTGATTTTTTACAATATGGTTTTTAATTTCGTTACGACGCGGGGATGGTTGGCCCATTGATGTGCAATAATCGAACCCAATGTTGTTCGCGCGCCAGCGCGAAATCGCGTTCGAATTCGGCGGCGATCTCGGCGTAAGGACGCGCCAGACCAATGACACCGTAAACCTGATTGCGTCCGCGCATTTTACTCAAATACAGCGCTGCATCGGCGAGTTGTACCGCACGTTCCCAACCGAATTCGGTTTCATCGAGATGGGCAAACGGCAAGGGAACAAAACCGGCTGATAAGGTGACATTCACGAGCGTTTTTCCGCTGTGTATCGGTAACTGTCCACCACAACTAAGCAAGCGCGTTACAACATCCGCAAGTGCGGCATCCGACTTGATTGTGGGTGTTATAGCGGATGCGAAAATCGTCCACTTGTGCGACTAATATCAAGGCATCGCGCATTAATTGCAGCGGGGGTCTTTCGTGCGACATTCAAGCTCAACACAGGGTTTATCGCGCGGCGATGCGGTGCGCCAACACGCGTTGTACGACGGCCGATAATTCGTGCTGTTGCAGCGGTTTACGCACGTAATCATCCATCCCAGCAGCAAGACATTGCTGGCGATCGGTTTCAAACGCTTGCGCCGTGATGGCAATGATCGGGGTGGGTGAGGTGTGTTGTTGTCGTTCGATGAAGCGGATGGCGCGCGTCGCGTCATCGCCGGTCATCACCGGCATTTGCCGGTCCATCAAAATCAGATCGTATGGCGGTTGTGCCGACTGAAATTTGGACACGGCCATTTCGCCGTCAACGGCGTGATCGAATGTCGCGTTCAGTTTGCGTAAATAGCCCTCCAGCACGGCGCGATTGATGGCGTTGTCTTCGACAATTAAAACGCGTTTGCCGCTTAAATCCATATGCGTTTCCGCGTTCGTGCTAACGCTATCCGGATCTTTTGTGCGTTGGGGTAAATCGAGCATAAACCAGAAACACGCCCCTTCGCCCGGACGACTCTCGACGTGCAAATGACCGCCCATTAATTGCACCAGTTCGCGCGCAATGGTCAGCCCCAATCCCGTGCCGCCGTGCATACGCGTGATGGAGTTGTCGGCTTGGGTAAACGGTTCGAAGATCTGTTGTTGTTTATCAAGCGCAATACCCACACCGGAATCGCGTACTGCTATCCGCCAACGGCGTTCGGGGTTGTCGCACTTTAATGTGATTTTTACGGTGCCGACGGTGGTAAATTTGATCGCGTTGCTCACCAAATTCACGACCACTTGGCGCAATCGAATGGCGTCGCCTTGCCACTGAATGGATGAATCAATGTCGCAATCCAGCGTTAAGTCGAGTTGTTTATTTTGCGCCGCCACCAAAAACGTTTGGCGCACGCCTTCTAACAACTCGTGTGGATAAAACCATAATTGTTCGAGATGGAATCGTCCCGATTCCAGTTTCGATAAATCCAAAATGTCATTGAGAATTTGCAGTAAATTTTCGCCGCATTGTGAAATGGTGCGAGCGTACATTTGGCGTTCTTCGACGCTGTCGTTATCGCCCGCCATGAGCAGTTGTGCCATGCCCATAATGCCGTTCATGGGGGTGCGGATCTCGTGGCTCATCATCGCCAGAAATTGTGATTTGGCGCGATTGGCGCTTTCGGCGTTTTCTTTGGCAATGCGTAATTCGTCGTCGCGGGCTTGCAGGATGCGGTTGGCGTCATACAGCGAACGCGCATTCTCTATCAGGTGTTCGGTGAGCAATGAATACTGTTTTGCGTATTGCCAACTTAACCATGCCATCACCAGATAAAACGCGGCGGCACTGGTTGCAATGATGGTGGCATCGGGATAATTGTTGGTGTTCAACGTAAACCAACCGGTGATCTCACCGAGCCACATTACAAAAATCAATAGTGTGGACGCACCAGCGACCACGAACGCACTGGCGGGCGCAAAAACAAAACTGCTCAACATCACTAAGATCAGTGAACCGAAAATGGCCACTGCGTGTAAACCGATGTGCAAAATAAACGGAAAAGCAAACAGCGAAATAAATATCGAACTGAAGTAAATCAGCGCCGCCTGACGGAGGTGTTGACGACCGACCAAGCCATACGCGATGGCGCTGCACAGCGTTAATGCCACCACCCAGATGATGCGATAAATGGACGGGACATCCTCGCCGCCGCGCCAATAACGCGACAACAGCACCGCTAAAATTGCCAGCGGCACCAGCATCGTGACCAATGTGGTGGTGCGTAAAATGGTGTGATTCAGTTGCGCGCGGCGCGCGTCCAAATCGAGCGTTTCGAACGGAATTAACACAGGGTTTATGCTGACCATGACACGGATATTGAGTATAGACAGCAAACGTGTGGCGAGAGCGGCTTTTGATGTTGCGCTGCACCATGGCTGCCACGGTGCGCGCTGAATTTCGCTATCATAACGTTCGTGTTCTATTGCGTTAAAAGTGTCTGCGATGAAATACCATGATTTGCGCGATTTTATTCACCAGCTCGAACAGCGGGGCGAACTGAAACGCATTACGGCCGAGGTGGATCCGCAGCTGGAAATGACCGAGATCGCGGATCGTGTGCTGCGCGCGGGCGGTCCTGCCTTGTTGTTCGAAAACGTCAAAGGTCATGCGATGCCGGTGCTGGCCAATTTGTTTGGTACGCCGCAGCGGGTGGCGCTTGGCATGGGGCAAGAGTCGGTGTCAGCGCTGCGCGACGTGGGTGAGACCTTGGCGTTTTTGCGTCAACCCGAACCGCCCAAAGGACTGCGCGATGCGTGGGATCAATTACCGGTGTGGAAGCAGATCTTAAATCTGGCACCGAAAGAAAAATCGTCGGCGCCGTGTCAAGCGATCGTGTGGCAAGGTGACGACGTTGATCTGGCGAAATTACCGATTCAAACCTGTTGGCCCGAAGACGCGGCACCGCTTATCACGTGGGGTTTGGTGATCACCAAAGGCCCGCATAAAGACCGGCAAAATTTAGGCATTTATCGCCAGCAAGTGATCGCGCGCAATAAAGTGATCATGCGCTGGTTAGCGCATCGCGGTGGCGCGCTGGATTTTGCCGAATTTAAAAAAGCGCATCCGGGCAAACCGTTTCCCGTGTGCGTGGCGTTAGGGGCCGATCCCGCCACGATTTTGGGCGCGGTGACGCCGGTGCCGGATAATTTAAGTGAATACGCGTTTGCCGGTTTATTGCGTGGCAGTAAAACCGAAGTCGTCAAAGCCACCAGTAATGATTTGCACGTACCATCGTCGGCTGAAATGGTTTTAGAAGGCGTGATCCATCCCGATGAAATGGCGGCCGAAGGACCGTTTGGCGATCACACTGGCTATTACAACGAAGTGGATCATTTTCCGGTGTTCACGATCGAGCGCATCACGATGCGTAAAGATCCGATTTATCACTCCACGTATACCGGCCGTCCGCCCGATGAACCGGCCATTTTAGGCGTGGCATTGAACGAAGTGTTTGTGCCGATTCTGCGCAAACAATTTCCCGAGATCAGTGATTTTTATTTACCGCCGGAAGGTTGCTCGTATCGCATGGCGGTGGTGACGATGAAAAAACAATACGCAGGACACGCCAAGCGCGTGATGATGGGGGTGTGGAGTTTTTTACGTCAATTTATGTACACCAAATTTATTATCGTGACCGATGATGATGTGAACGCGCGCGATTGGAACGATGTGATGTGGGCGTTGACGACGCGTGTTGATCCGGCGCGCGACACCTTGATCGTTGAAAACACGCCGATCGATTACCTTGATTTTGCTTCGCCAGTATCGGGACTGGGCTCCAAAATGGGCATTGATGCCACGCACAAATGGCCCGGTGAAACCACGCGCGAATGGGGCCGAGCGATTGTTATGTCGGAGGACATCAAAAAACGTGTCGATGATCTGTGGCCGCAACTGGGCCTGTGATCGTGGCGCACCAATTAACCGTACAACCACGTGGATTTCGCCTTGACGTGCAAGCGGGCGAAACGGTGTTGGATGCACTGCGTAGGCTACGGTATCAAGCGCCATTTAGTTGCCGACAAGCGGTGTGCGGTGTGTGCCGCGCAACCGTGCTAAGTGGTGCGGTGAAGTATGCCGACGACATCATTTTGTCGGCCCTTAGCGCCAGCGAAATCGAACAAGGCTATGCTTTGATGTGCAGTGCCGAATTGACACAGGATACGATCGTGAAGTGGGACCGGGTGTACGCACCAAATGAAATTGTCGCGCGCAAAATTACCGCGACGGTGCGCCATATTGTGGCATTTAACGACGACACATTTCGCGTGTGTTTGCGATTGCCCGCGCTCGATACACCGCGATTTTTTGCCGGTCAGTATTTATTTATCGTGATGCCGGATGGTGAACGCAAACCGTTTTCGATCGCCAGCGCGCCGGCACACAGTCCTGATCTCGAATTGCATATTCGCGTGCTGCCACAGCACGCCGCTGCCGACGCGGTGTTAAAACATCTGCAAGCGCACAGCATCGTCACCCTTGATATGCCGTATGGCCGTGCAATTGTGCAAGACACGAGACGACCGATCGTGATGATCGCTGGCGGCACGGGCGTGTCGCCGATGTTGTCTATGATCGCGCAACTGCGCAGCGAAAATTCGACACGCGAAGTGCATTTGTATTGGGGGGCGCATGATTTGAATCAGCTGCATTGCCACAGCGATTTATTGCAACACGCGCAGCATTTTAAAACGCTGCATTATCATCCGGTGTTAGCGGCACCGAATTCGGCATGGCACGGTGCCACCGGATTACCGCACACGGTAGCGTTGCAACACCATAGTGATTTATCGTCGTTCGAAATTTACCTCAGCGGCTCGCTGGCCATGGTAAAAAATGTGCGTGCCGCGTGTCTGCAGCACGGTGCACGCGAGGACGCTTTTTTTTGCGATTTACTCGATATGGAACGCGATGGGCTGCTGAGTTGACACCGGCGTGAATGCGTCACGCCGGTCAGTGTGTGATGCGATCAATTTTTCAAATAACGCTCGATAATTTCATTGTAACGGCCAGAGGTTTGCAAGGTGTCGAGCGCCATATCGAATTGCGCCACGGTTTCTGCTTTGACACTGGCTTTGCTAAACATCAAATGTACTTTTCCGGCACCGACGCTGACGCCATTTTTATTCACTTGCTCGGCGAGATTTTTGTGCCGAATGATCGCCGCCGCCACAAAGGGATCTTCGAGCAGGCCATCAATTTTTTGATCGATTAAATTGGCAAAATGCACTTCACTCATCGACGCCGACGTGAACTGTTTACTGTAGGTCGAGTTATCCAATAACTGATTGACTTCATCGCCATACACGTAGCCGTCGGTGATGCCGATACGCATCTTGCTTTTCTTCACCAGCACGTCAATATTTTTGCCGGTCCACTGATCGACTTCGCCGTGACGGATAAAGAGTGCAAAACTTTCTTCACGATACGGTTTGCTAAACAGCGCAAAATTTTCGCGATCGGGATTGCGCGTTGCACCGGCCAACACGTCAATTTTTCCGTCGCGCAATTCGTTGATTAAGGTCGCCCATTCTTTCTGTTCGTATTGGATATCGCATTGGGCCAGTTGCGCCATGGCGTTGACCAATTCGACATCCAAACCCTGCACATGGCCCTCCATATCGACAAATTGGTATGGCTCGTAAGGGTCATAACCCATGCGTAAGGTACACGTGGGCGCAGCGGCCACCACAGGGGCCTCGGCGGACGCTGTTTTTTCTTCGGTCGGCGGTGGCGGAGAGCAGGCCAACAGGGCGAAAGAAAAAACCGGCAACCAGAAACGGGAGAAAGGACGAAAGGAGGGGCTAGTCATGTGCGTTTAACCTTGTGAGGGCTGTAACCTCATCAAGACTAGCCCATATTGAGTCGAGCCTTAAGACTTTTTCTTGATCTCGCTGTGTAGGCGTTTATCGTTGTCCTTGGCCGCTTGGGTCAGGGCGGCCTTGGCTTCGGCGGTTTTGCCCATCAGCGTGTAAAGCTCGTTCAACACCAAATAACCCCAACCATCGCTGGGGGCGCCTTTTTTATTTTCGGCGGTAAAAAACCGTTGTAGCGCGTTTTCGGCATCGTTGAAACGCGCTTCGAGTTTGCCCTCGACCACCATATTGGCGAAGTTAAAGTAAGCGCGCGCTTCGGTTGGAAAGCTTTTGCTGACCGCCTCATATTGCGCGGCGGCCTCGGCATAACGTTTCTGGCGGGAAAATAAGTGACCGAGGTCGATGGCGAAATCGGCGACTTCGGGTTTGGCTTGTGCTGCCGCTTGTTGATGCTTGATGGCCTCATCCCACTGTTGCTCAAAGGCCGCTAATTGGGAGGCGAATGCATCGCCGTAAGCGCCGTCGAGCGTGGCCGTCTCCGCCTGCAGGGCCTTGGCCTTTTCGACGCCACCGCCGGCGATACCGGGGGCTTGCAGGAAAAAAGTTAACGCCAGTTTGCGTGCGTCCCAATAATCCGGCTTTAACTGAAACGCCTTTTGGGCGTGGTCGCGGCAATCGCCGGCCAAGCCCAATTTGCTGAACACGCTAGCCTGCGCCGCATAGCGGCAGCTGGCGGCGGCAAAAAAGTAGTGGGCTTCGGCATCGTTTGGGGCCATCTCGACGGCGGTTTCAAGCGCCTCGACGGCCTCCTCGTCGGCGTCCAGTTTCATCAGGGTGCGACCGAGGTATTTTTGCGCCTCGGCAGCGTGTTGTTGTTTCGCGATAGCATTTTCAAAGCTGGTTTTGGCGGCGCTATAAAGACGGTTGTCGTATTGTTTGACGCCGTCATCAAATAGATCGCCGTGAGCAGCAGTGGCGAACACTAAAACGGCGAAGGTGGCGTATTTCATGGTTCGTTTCCTTGAGTAAGAAGGCAAAAAAAAAGCCACCGCGAGGGTGGCTTGATGAGACTGAATAGTGGCTTAAGCGTTCAAGATCGCGGTCTTTAATTTTTTCATCGCGTTGGCTTCGATCTGTCGGATACGCTCGGCCGACACACCGTACTCATCGGCCAGATCTTGCAAGGTCGATTTATCGTCGTTGAGCCAGCGGCGCTGCAAAATATCAATGCTGCGAGCATCCAGATCTTTCATGGCCGTCATCAGCAATTCTTCTTGATGCACCTGAAACTGCCCTTCCTCCAGCGCGACCGCCGGATCGTAGCGATGGTCTTCGAGAAACGCGGCGGGCGTAAATTGCTCGTCTTCGCCAGCATTAACCGGCGCATCGAAACTGGAATCGCGCGAATACAAGCGCGCTTCCATGCGTTTGACTTCTTCGACCGGCACATTCAGCTCGCGCGCGACCGCTTGCGTTTCTTCGTGCGTCAGCCAGTTCATGCCGGTTTTTTTGCGCCGTAGATTGAAAAACAATTTGCGCTGCGCCTTGGTGGTGGCGACTTTGACAATGCGCCAGTTGCGCACC
>CAZYUS010000005.1:0-5581 GCA_964650615.1 uncultured Pseudomonadaceae bacterium
GCAAGTGTTGGACCCGTCGGGCCACCCGCAGGCGCAAGCTTTGTTTACGCAGGCGACTCAAAAACCGGAATTATTTCGCTGCGGCGCAGCGCCGATTTACAACGGTTATCCCACCAACTTTGTCGCACCGGAACATCGTCTCGACATGATCCCTGAGTTTATTTTTGATCCGGAAAGTGGTGCATCCTTGCCTGCCGGAACGAAAGCGAAAGACCATACTCCCGAAGCCGTTGTCGCGCGTATCAAAGCGAGCGGGGCGATGTGCATCAAAGTTTTTATCGAAGACGGATTTGGCGACGCCCACTATCTGCCCTTACCGAGTGCAGCGATTTTAGCGCGCGTAAAAAAAGCGGCTCATGACAACGGTTTATTGATGATGGCTCACGCCAACGCCACCGATATGCAGCGCATCGCAATCGACAGTCATGCCGATGTGATCGCGCACGGCACATGGAACTGGAGCGCGGCCGAACGTGCCACCGTACAGCGCGAACCAACGCAACTGCCACCATCGGTAAAAAAATTATTGGATGATATCGTGCGCGAAAAAATCGCCTATCAACCTACCCTGATGGTGTTACCGGGCATTGCCGCGTTGTTTCGCGACGAAACGCTGCGTGATGCGGCGTTAAAAAAAGTCGTGTCTCCGTCGTTATTGGACTGGTATCAATCGCCAATGGCTGCATGGTTTAAAAACTTAATCCAAACAGAAGACGAGATCACCGATGTTTCGGCATTTTTGCAGATCAATCAACGCGTGCAATCGTTAGCCTTGCGTTCGTTAAATTATCTTTATCAAGCCGGTCACCCGATATTGCTCGCCAGTGACACCCCCTCTGCACCGACTTACGGCAATCAACCGGGATTAAACACCTATCGTGAAATGCAGCAACTGCAAGCGGCGGGCGTATCACTGCGTGATATTTTTAAGGCCGGTACGATCAATAACGCGAAACAATTTGGTCTCGATAAAGATTACGGTACGGTGCAAGTCGGAAAAGTCGCTAATTTATTACTGTTGAATGAGAATCCGTTAAATGACTTAAACGCATGGGATAAAATCGACAACGTGATTTTGCGCGGTGAAGTGATTGAACGCGAACAATTGGCGGCGAAGTAGTGGCAATAAAAATGGAAAAGGGCGATTCGTGAATCGCCCCTACCAAAGTCAAGGTGAAATGACAAAATTCAGCGCGTTAATTCACTGCGCCAATTCATTAGTTTGATTTTTTCATCAAAAGACGATGAGCGACTTTTTGGGGGGCGTGGTTTAAATATGCGCTATTTTATTGGTATTTTTTTAACGTGCTATTTAATCTCCACCCCCGCCATCGTCGCCACCGCTGTCGCAACCGCCGTCTGAACTGGAATCGCTGTTGTTGCAATGAGATGAGTCGGAAGAATAAGTGGTGCCGGAGCCAGTTGTGTTGTCGTGGTTTGACGATGAGCGATTATCGGACTTCGTTGAGTCGCGAACGACGCGCAAAATAAAAAACACCAAACCGATAACAAAAATTATTAGCAAAAACTTCAACATAAATAATGCCCCTTTTTATTGGGTAAGTCGCTCAACTAGGCGTCAATTCACCGCGCAAATTCATTTGCATACGGTATTTGATTTCGTCGGTTGGCAGGCCGGTTGAAAAGAGATAGTACAATTTGGTGAGCGCCGCTTCGCGCGTCATGTCGTAGCCGCTAATGACGCCGTTATCCATCAGTATGCGACCGCATTCGTAGCTTTCCATATCGACACGACCGCGATAGCACTGCGTGCAATTCACAATAACGACGCCGCGATCGTTGGCTTCACGTAACACGCGCATTAAAGTTTTGTTTTTTGATGGCGCATTGCCCGAGCCATAGGTTTGTAAAATCAATCCTTGCAGCGGCGGTTTTAAAAAGTTTTCGATAATGCTGGCACTAATGCCGGGAAACAAGCTGACGGTGCCGATTAAGGGCGGTTCGATGGGCTGTACGCGCAGCGGATTATTGGGGCCTTTTAGCAATAGATGATGCGCTAATTGAATGTCGATACCGACTTTGGCCAGCGGTTCGAAATTGGGTGATTCAAACGCATGAAACCCTACCGCATCGACTTTTTGCGAGCGGTTGCCGCGATACAAGCGATCGTCGAAATACAAACACACTTCAGGAATAAAATAATTACCGGCTAACATCACTGATGAAATTAAATTATCCCGCGCATCAGTGCGCAGTTGCGACATCGGAATTTGCGAGCCGGTCACGATCACCGGTTTGGCTAAATCTTCCAACATAAACGACAAGGCCGAGGCGGTATAGGCCATGGTGTCGGTGCCGTGCAAGATCACAAAACCATCGAACATATCGTAATGGGCGCGAATGTCCTGCGCGATCCGTGTCCAGTCGGCTGGCGTCATGTCGGATGAATCGATTAAGTGTTCAAATTCGTTAACGTACACCTGTGGCATGTCGTCGCTTTGAAACTCCGGCATGGCGCAGATCACTTCATCCAAATACCCCTTTACCGGTGCATAGCCGTTAGGGGTTTTCTTCATTCCAATGGTGCCGCCGGTGTGGGCGATGTAAACAGAGCGTCGAGTCATGGCAATCGGTTAGCGCGTGAATTCGGCACATTCTAACGGATTGGTGAGGGCTTGCAGAATGGGGGGAATGCGGTTTGACGGCAGGTTACGTTTGCGGTAGGTGTTGACGCAAAACGCTGGGCAGATGACCAGTCCAGCGTTTGAATGAGCGGCGAAAATTGGTTTTGTCGCGAAACCCTAAATAATGCGCGACCTCGTCACTGCGATAATCGCGTACCCAGTAAAGATAAAGCGCGATATTTTTGCGCACGTCGTCGTGCAGGCGTTGAAAGCTGTATCCGTGCGCGGCGAGTTTACGTTTACACGTTGATGTGCTGATGCCAATTCGAGCAGAAACGGTTTCAAGTGTGCAGGGCCGCTGCACATGTTTAGCAAGCCATTCGTAAACGTGTTCGACAAAATGTATTTTTAGACACTGGTGGGTACCGGACTCGATGGCGTTGTTCGCCAATTGCGCCACCGTTTGTGATCCGCGTGGCCACGGTTTTTGCCAAAAATGCCGAGGTAAAATCATCGCGTCCACGTGGCAATCAAAATGCAAATCATCGCCAAGAAAAGCGTGGTATTGCTCAATATGTTTGGGACGCGAATGATGAAAGAGAAATCGCCACGGTAAGTGTTCTTTACTTTGCCAGTTGCTCATCGCAACGATCGCGCTGCTCATGGTCTCGACCCACTGTTGACGCCAGCTCCCGACACCGGTGACGTCAAGCCAGTATAAATATATGAAGTGATCATCCACGTGTAATCGCGGGCTTAAGATCGGACTTAACCAAAATCGGTGACGCTGCAAATGGGCGATGGCGGTCGCCAAATCACAAGCGTGGGCGAGCGCTGTGCTGATGGCGTCGCAATGACCGGGCAGTAGCCGCTGCCCTAACTGGAAGCTGATATCGGATGATTGGAGTGTGTGATAGACGTTGCTGAATAAACGCAAAAATTGCGCGGCGCTGATGTATGGGTGTTGATTGATTTGTTCGTAAAATAAGCCGGTGCCGCGCAACAGTTGATGGCTATCCACGTCACGCGCCAAAGCGAGATCAATTAAGCAAGCGGGTTGGTATTGCAGCGGAATGTATTTTTCTTCCGGTTCAATAAATGCAGTGCATATATTCGTGTTGCTAGGCATTACGTCGATTACACGTAAGCAAGGCGAGGGTTAGGTGTCGACACGATAGGCGAGCTTAATCGTGTCAAAATCGACTCAGTTGTTTCGCCTTTTTTCGGCGTGATGATTAACGTGCTGATGCTAATCATTAAGCGATGCTGATCTTTTTGCGTGCGAAACGCAAAATGATCAACGCTACTTTGCAGGTCTGACGCGATCGGTGCCGCTTGCGCCATTGATGTATCGGGTAATAATGCCACAAATCGGTCACCCGCCAATCGGCACAGCAGATCTTGTGGTCGTAAGTTAAGTAATAAAAGTTGACTGAGGGTTTGTAAAATATGGTCGCCTTCGGCATATCCGTAACGATGATTGATTAGCGCAAAGCCGGTTAAATCAATGGCTACCAACGTCATCGCGGCGTGCTTGCTTTCCTCGGCGCGAACGATTTCATTTTCCAGCTGTTGACGCAAATAGCTGGCATCGGCCAGTGGCGTTAAGGCGTCGAAATGGCGATGTTCGCGAAATAAGCGCTCGCGTTTTTTCATGTGTTTGGCTAATACAATTTGTTCTTGATGCAGACAATAAATGCCGACCGTTAGGATCAATAATCCGATCGGCATCGGCACCGATTCCAGCCACTTATCCCACAAGACGGTGGCGGGTAATTTGAAGAATTCGTCGAGTAAATCGGCCCATAAACTCAAAAAAATCCCACCGATGCCTAGCAGCAGTAGCGTCGTTACCCGACCGCCGGGGCGGCTGCGTGCCAACCAGAAAAACCAACACAGGCACATCACCACGGCACCACCTTCGGCAATGAAATCAAGCGCGCTGAATTCACTCGCGCTTTTGCTGATCCCTTGCGAGCTCATCAGCATAAAGATGAGCGCTGCCAGCGCAACGATAGGGACCTGTAATTGAGTGTGACGAATAAAGGTCAACGACATAACGACAACTCGGGCCAATTTGATATGGGCCAGTGTTTCATGCCTGTGTGACGGTTTGATGTCGCGGCGGGTGCAAATAGCTCACGGTATTTTTAATTGCTTCGCGAGGGCGTTTTAGATGAGGTAGTGGCATTTGAATTTGGCAGGTATTGGCGGCGTTATGGCCGTAGTGATGGTCAAATTTTAGGGGTTAAGTTAGCTCATCAGTCGCCTCAAACGGCTGATTTTCCGCGTGAGACAGACGTAACTTGAGTGGGCTGTCATCGAACTGACATACACACTACCTAGCGTTGCGCGCCATCAGTGTTGCGAGCGGCCAACACTTTTTTGGATGAAACGAGGAGAGCAGTGGTGTGGCGTTGTGAACAGAAAAAAAATCGATCGAACGGTCCCATGTGGCGTGTGAATTCGCTTGCGTTAGCGATCGCGGCGGGACTGGGTTTTCCTTTTGCGACCATCGCTAACGATGTGAATGACGTCGATGATAGCGGCGCTGAACACATCGTGGTTATTGGTCAAGTCGCAAGCATGAATGCGTCGATTCAACAACAACGAGAATCAGATCGCATTGAAAGCGTGGTGAAAGCGGACGGCATTGGACAATTACCGGATGACAACGCGGCCGAAGCTTTGCAGCGTTTGCCGGGCATTTCGATCGAACGTGATCAAGGCGAAGGACGATTCGTACGAATTCGTGGCCTAAGCCCAGACTTAAACGCCGTAACGATTAATGGCAGTGTGGTTCCCGCGCCAGAAAGCGGACGTCGGGCCGTCGCTTTGGATGTGTTGCCGGCTGAATTATTGCAATCGGTAGCGGTCAGTAAAACATTAACGCCTGATATGGACGCCAATTCGATTGGAGGAACCATCGCAGTGGAAAGCCTTTCGGCTTTTGATCATCAAGACGGCTTTTATTCGTTGAGCGCCGAGGCCGGATA
>CAZYUS010000005.1:5591-11354 GCA_964650615.1 uncultured Pseudomonadaceae bacterium
GCGCTTAAGTGATGGCTCGCGTGACACGTTCGGCGTTGCGGCGGCGTTTAGTTACAACAAACGTCAATTCGGCTCCGACAATGTCGAAACCGGTGGTGATTGGGATTTTGATGACGAAAATAAATTAGAAGGCTTCGAGTTGCGCGATTATCGCATCGAGCGCGAACGCACGGCGGCGGCGGTAAATTTTGATTTTCGTCCGGACGACAATAGTCGGTATTTTTTGCGTACGTTGTTCAGCCGTTTTGGAGACGCCGAAACGCGGCACGCTCTGGTGGTTGAATTTGACGATCCGGTGTTGGCGAATGAGTCAGTCAGTGGCGAAATGGTGCGCGAATTAAAAGATCGCGAAGAAATTCAAACCATCCAATCATTGGTTTTGGGCGGTGAAAAATACCTTAACGATTGGGCCATTAATGCACAGATTGGGTTGAGTAAGGCCGATGATGATAATCCGGATCAAATGGATCCAGCGGCATTTGAAACGGATGATTCACTGGTGTCGTACGCGGACACCTCGCGTCCTCGATTGATGGCTGAAACTTCAGTATACGATGCGGCCAATTTTGCGTTGGACGAAGTAGAAATGGCCGATAGCCTAACTACGGACCAAGAGCACAATATACGCGTTGATCTAAGTCGTGAGTTCAAATGGGGCAAACACCCTGCGCAAGTTAAATTCGGTGTTAAAGCCAGTCGTCGCGAAAAAGACAATAACGTCGATGTGTGGGTGTTCGAAGATCTGGAAGACGTCGGCATTGACGGTGACGAGTTGTTGCTTTCGTCATTGCAAAACGATGTTGTGGATTATTCAATGGGAAATTTTGGCCCTGCCATTGATGGCAGTCGGATTAGTCGTTTATTAAGCGGACTCGATCGCTCCGATTATGTCGATGACGAAGCGTCTGCGGTTGAAGATTTTGCCATGACAGAAGATGTCGATGCTGCGTATTTTATGCAAACCGTTGATCTGGATAACTGGCGTGTCATCGCCGGTGTTCGTTATGAAGGTTCGTCATTCACTGCCGCAGGAACCGGATTGCGTGATGGCGAATTTGAGTCCATTCAGCGCGAGAACGAGGAAAAAAACTGGTTACCAGGGTTGCACGCGCGTTATCAGTTTAATGATGATGATCAGCTGCGTTTGGCGTTGAGCCATAGCGTGGTACGTCCGGCATTTGAAGAACGAGCCCCCGGCTTTGTTATTGATGGTGACGAGGCCGAGTTCGGCAATCCGGATCTCGACGCGTTAACATCGCGCAATATTGATATGGGCTATGAACATTATTTCGGTTCGGCCAGTTTGTTTTCGATATTTGCCTTCCACAAGTCGATTGAACATTTTGTTTATCAAACCGACGTGGCCGGTTCGGGTGACTGGATTGATTTCGATGAAGCGGTCACGTTTGTAAACGGCGAGGCAGCCACCTTAAAGGGGCTAGAACTGAACTGGTCGCATCAATTTGACAGCGGTTTATTGGCCGCCATCAATTTCACGTATGTCGATTCTGTGGCCGAGATTGCCAACGGGAAAGATGAGACGCGAGAAATTGCATTACCGAGTCAGTCGGATCAAACCGGAAACATTTTATTGGGTTATGAAAATGAACGCATCAGCTTGCGTTTGACGGTTAATTACAAATCGTCATATTTGCTCGAAGTCGCTGATATTACCGATGCCCGCTACGACGTCTTTGTCGACGCACAAACGCAAATAGATCTGTCGGCGCGCTATCAACTCGGCAAAGGTCTGTATCTGTTTGCCGAAGCACGCAATTTAGGCGATGAACCGTACTATGTGTACAGCGGACGTTCGGCGTTCAATCATCAGTACGAGGAATACGGCCCAAGCTACAGTGTCGGATTGAGTTACCGTCATTTTTAGCGCGGTGAGTTTTATCAAGCGAGTGTGGGCGTATGCTGCGGTACTTAATCAACGTTGTGCGATTTTTAGGTCGCCTTTTTAGTCAGCTAAAGCCCGTTTTATATTCAGTGCACGAAAACTCATTAGCTACGGATATCTATCATGATTAAATGTGTAAAAGCCGCGATCGCCTTGTTAATCGGCGGCTTACTCTTGTTGGCGTGCCAAAAGTCCGACCCCAACGCAGAACATCCTACTGAAACAGCAACGCCTGCATTGGTGATGCAAGAAATTATTACGCCACGTGCTGCGGAAAGCGCCGTTTTATTGCCGCGCAACGCCTCGCGACAAGACGATGCGTATTTGCTCGCGAGTCGCCAGCACGGTTTGATGTTGTTGGACGAAAAAGGTGCGCTGTCGCCATCGTTTCCCGGTCGTTTTGATTATCTTGACTATCGTTCGCTGGATGACGGGAATTTGGTGTTTGCCACGTTTGATCGTCAGCAACAAAAAGTGATGGTAAATCGACTACTGCCCGCGACGGCCAATTTTTCTATGCCGGTCTATTTACCAGAGTTGGATTTTGCGGTTGAAGCGTTGTGTTTGTTTCAAGACCCGCAAAAAAACCTTCAGCTATTTATTGTCGGTGAAGAGGGTAGGGGACAGCAGTGGCTGCTGACGGCACCGCAAAATGCACGCAACGTTCCTCAATTAATACGCGATCTAAGTTTGCCTAATTCAGCGACACGTTGCGCTGTCGATGATGTATCGCAAGCGTTTTTTGTGAACGAAGAAAACGTCGGCGTTTGGCGCTATGAAGCGAATCCAGAATCGGATCAGCAACGCCGTCTTGTGGCGCTTGTTAAACCATTCGGCACATTAAATAGTGTGGATGAAATCGCGGTCGTTGATTCGGCGCTGTATATTTTATCGGCTGATGATCAGTCATTAACGGTGTGGCTCGAAACAGATCTGCAATGGCACGAAAACGCGCGCTGGTCAGTGGCACCAATCGAAGAACCGGAGTCGATGTCGTTTAGCCGTGACAATCAGAGCGTGCGGCTTTCTCTGCGCGATGATCAAAATGGAAAATGGTGGCGTGCATCACTACCCGCTACGTTAACGCCGAAAATAACACCGCCGATCGTAACGGTAACGGCTCGTGCTCAAACCGCGTCGGCGGTTGCTCATGGTGATGCGGCGGATGATCCGGCGATTTGGGTTCATCCCCTTGAACGCGGCCTGAGTCGTGTTATTGCCACCGATAAAAAATTTGGCTTATTGGTTTATGACTTGAACGGTAAACGCTTGCAGACCCTCGCCGGAGGCGATTTAAATAACGTCGATGTGCGTCAAGGCTTGGTGTTTGGCAATCAGACGGTTGATGTGGCCGTCGCGAGTAATCGCACAACCAATAGTTTGGCCGTTTATCGCATCGATCCGCGTGACGGTGTGGTGACGGAATGGGCGCAATTAGCAACGGGATTAAACGATATTTATGGTCTGTGTTTGTATTCACCGAAAGCCGGCGATGTGCAGGTTGTGGCGAACGATAAAGACGGACGATTTTTTCAGTTTCGTCTGGGCGAACAAAATGGTGAGTTAGTGGCGGAAAAGTTGCGCGAATTTAGGGTGGCGAGTCAACCAGAAGCGTGTGTCAGTGACGACGAAACGCATCAATTATTTGTCGGTGAAGAAGACGTCGGCGTTTGGCAATTGCCTGCTGATCCGTCGCAAGCGGCCGCGTTAACTCCCGTGATAACGGTGGGTGACTCATTAAGCGCCGATGTCGAAGGATTAGGTCTTTATCGCGCCAACGATCATCGTTATCTGGTGATATCGAGCCAAGGCAACGACAGTTATGTGGTGCTGGAGGCGCAGCCACCTTTTAAGTTGATGGGCCGTTTTCGAGTCGGCCTCAACGCCGATGATCTCATTGACGGTGTGTCGGAAACTGACGGATTAGAAGTGAGCGCCGTTAATTTCGGTGGCGACTATGACGAAGGATTATTGGTGTTGCAGGACGGTCGCAAACGATTGCCGCAAGGCAAACAAAACTTCAAATATGTGGCATGGCGCGATATTCGCGTCGCGCTGAATCTGCCTTAAGTTCAAACGCGCGATGGTGCGGGTGAGACCGATGGACTTTCCCGCACACGCTGGTTTTCGCTCAAATAACGTTCGCTTTTCCAGTGAGACCTGTGTACAGTGCGCGCCCCGCACCTAAGGGCTGGTCCTTTCGGTGCGGTGTTAAGCCTTACCAATCCTCCTTTCTGCCGTTGCCCTGATGGGGCGTTACCTTAAGCAGATAACCGGCTTGGCGGCTTGTGGGAAGAACCTTCCCTTAAGTGTATGCCCAAGACTGGTGCTACTTCTTTGTGTACAGCATAACCTGTCCACTGCCTGACTTTTGTCAGCGCGGTCATGGACGATGCGCCTGCGTTTAACGCGCTGGTGCACAGGCCTCGTTTTGCTGCCTAACTGATGGAAACTGTAATGTCATTTAACGAGTTGAATCTCGATGCACGTTTGTTACGTGCGATTGAATCCTTGAAATTCACCACCCCGACCGATATCCAAAAGCAAGCCATCCCTGTGGTGCTTGAAGGTCACGACTTAATGGCGTCGGCGCAAACCGGCACCGGCAAAACCGCCGCGTTTATGTTGCCGGCGATGCACAAATTATTAAATTCAGAGATCAAACCGGGCAAAGGCCCGCGTGTGTTGGTGTTAACACCAACGCGTGAATTGGCGCAACAAGTCACCAATGCGGTCAATGATTTTGGCCAAGACACCAAATTGCGCATGGGCGTGATTGTTGGTGGCGTGGCGTATTTTCACCAAGAGCGTTTACTCAGCAAACCGTGCGACATTTTAGTCGCCACACCGGGACGCTTAATGGATCACATTCAACGCGGTCGCATTGATTTTTCGCGCCTTGAAATGCTGATTCTGGACGAAGCCGATCGTATGTTGGACATGGGCTTTATCGACGATATTAAATCCATTGTGGCGAAGACACCGGAAAATCGTCAGACCCTGTTGTTCTCGGCAACATTGGAAGGTGAAGTCGAAGAAATTGCGCACACCATGCTGAAAAATCCGCAAAAGATTCAAGTGTCGGGTGTAAAAGAAAAGCACGCGTCGATCACGCAATACGCGTTGGCGGCAGACAGTTATGAACACAAAATCCAATTGTTAGAGCGTTTGCTTGGCAACGCGGATCTGAAACAAGCGGTGGTGTTTGTCGGCACCAAAGCCGGTGCCGATGAAGTCGCCGACATTGTGAAAGCACAAGGCCATTTTGCGGCGTCATTGCACGGTGACATGAAGCAATCGTTCCGCAATAAAGTGATTGATCGCGCGCACGCCGGTCGTTTGCGTGTGTTGGTCGCTACCGATGTGGCGGCGCGTGGTTTAGACGTCAAAGGCGTTACCCATGTGATCAATTTTGATCTGCCCATGATCGCCGAAGATTACGTGCATCGTATCGGTCGCACCGGTCGCGGTGGCGCTACCGGCACGGCGTTAACGTTGGTTAATCCGCGTGACTGGCAAAAAATGGATCGCATCGAACGTTTAACCGGTCAGCAATTAGAAGAAATGGTGATCGAAGGCTTGGAACCGCGTTCCAGTCGTCCGAAAAACCGTGGCCGTGGTGGCAGTGGTCGCCCGCAACGTGGCAACGGTGGTGGTCGTTCACGTTTTGCCGATGGTGGCAGTCGTCGTGGCGGCTATCGCGGCGATAACCGCAGCGAAGGTCGCAGTGAACGTCCGCAACGCGAATTTGCTGATCGTAAACCGCGTGAGTTCGGTGACCGTCCGCAACGCGATTTCAGCGACCGTCCGCAACGTGAATTTGGTGACCGCGCGCCGCGCGAGTTTTCCGATCGTCAGCC
>CAZYUS010000005.1:11454-29780 GCA_964650615.1 uncultured Pseudomonadaceae bacterium
GTCCGCAACGTGAATTTGGTGACCGCGCGCCGCGCGAGTTTTCCGATCGTCAGCCGCGCGAATTCGGTGATCGTCCGCGTCGCGACGATCGTCCATTACGTGATTTCGGCGAGCGTGGTCCGCGTCGCGAATTTGCCGACCGTGCGCCGCGCAGTGACGGCGAACGCAGTGAACGTCGTTTAAGTGCGCCGCGCGCGCGTAGCGAACGCCGCGACGATCGTCCGTTTCGTGAACGTAGCCGTCGCGAAGCGTAAAAGATTAAGTCGCTGCGGATAAATTCGCACAAGCAACCCGTCTTAATCGCACACACAAAACCGCCGTCGGCAACCGCCTGCGGCGGGTTTGTTTTTTACACTGCATCGCGCATTTTTTAGGGACTTTGCGATGCCGTTATTAGGGGGAATTTTTGTCATCGTCACGGCGGTGTTGATGACATGGCCGATTCAGTTGTCGCCTTATCTGGCGATTGGTGCGGTGGCGATTGTCGGCTGTTGGCAGCGTTACTTTTTGATCCGTGTGTTCAGCACCATCGTGGTCGCTACGGCATGCGTCAGTGTGCATTTAACGTGGTCAGAAAGTTTCACGTTATCGCGCCACGATGAAATGCGTGCGCTGACCATAATTGGTCGCGTCAGTGAGCTTCCTGAACGCACCGAATTCGGTCAACGTTTTCATTTTTTACTCGAAAATTTCGATGGCCGTACGTTGCCGTGGTGGCAATCGGCCACCGTTGTGCTGTCGTGTTATCAAGTGTCATGTGAAGTGCAAGCGGGTGAGCGCTGGCAATTAACCGTGAAATTAAAACGACCTCACGGCGTGGTCAATTTTTATGGTTTTGATTACGAACAATATTTATTCGCCCATCATATTCGCGCCACCGGCAGCGTGGTGAATAATGCGGCAATTTCGCGCTTACAATCCGCTACGGGACTCGCGCATTTCCGGCAACACCATTATCAGCAGTTACAACAAACCGGTCTGCCTTATATCAATGTGATCGCGGGCTTGAGCATGGGGGCTGATGACGAAATCGCCGCGTCGATTTGGAATGATTTACGCCGTACCGGCACCACCCATTTAATCGCCATTTCCGGTATGCATATTGTGTTAATTGCCGCACTCGCCAGTGCGTTAGCGGGATGGTTGTGGCGACGAGCGCGGCAGTGGCCACTGCGTTTAGCAACGCCTTATGTACAAGCCATGGCCGCTGTATTAAGTGCTATCGCTTATGCCGCTTTTGCCGGCTTTTCGGTGCCAACTGTGCGTGCACTATTGATGACGTTATTGTTGGCGGTCTTGCTCACAAGGCGGCGCGTGTGGCCGCCGCTGACGGTGTTGTCCATCGTCGCTGTTTTAATGCTGATGGTTGACCCCTGTAGTATTTTACTGCCCGGATTTTGTTTGTCATTTGCGGCCGTGGTGATCTTGTTATGGTTGGCACAACGACGCCATTGCGCGTCACGTTGGCGACAACTAATCCAGACGCAACTGTACTTAACGGTGGGCCTGATGCCGCTGACGTTATTATTATTTGATCAAGTGTCGTTGGTCAGTGCGGTCGTGAATTTGTGGGCCGTGCCATGGGTCAGTTTTATTTGCACGCCTCTGGCCTTATTGGGGGTGGCGTCGATTGCTATCGCGCCGGTGTTGTCGCATTCCCTATTGTGGTTGGCCGATCAATCGGTGCATGGTTTTGTGTTGGTCAATCATTTTTTTGCGCAAAGCGATTGGGCGATTTGGCAACCGCCACATTTCACGTGGCAACAACATCTGATCATCCTGTCGCTGGTCGTCATGCTGTTGTTGCCATCGTCATTTTGTTTAAGAAAATGGACTGTACCGTTATTTTTACTGTTGTTATTTGACGCGTTATTTCCATCGCGACCGTACGCCGCGATAACGATCTTGGATGTCGGTCAAGGGTTGGCCAGCACGATTGAAACATCGCAACACATCAGTGTTTATGATGCCGGACCAAGCAGCGCAAAGTTCAATGCTGGGCGTGATGTGATTGCGCCGCACATTCGCGCACTTGGTTTTAGTCGCATTGACAATGTGATCATTTCTCACGCCGATAATGACCACGCCGGTGGTGCAATGGCGTTACGTGAACAATTTGCTATTGCACAGTGGTCGGTGGGTGAAAAACTCAGCGCGCTCGATGCGCCCTATTGTCGCGATGGACAAGTATTCGATCGCGAATCCGTGCGCGTTGCGGTGTTGTCGCCAACGCAATACATGAATCGCACGCAACAAGGTAATGATGCGTCATGCGTGGTTACGCTTCGCGTGGCGAACACGACGTTTTTATTTACCGGCGATATCGAAAAAAAAGTCGAAGCCGATTTAACCAAACGTTATGCGTCTGCCTTGGCGGCGGATGTTTTGATCGTGCCGCACCACGGCTCTCGTACCAGCAGTACGGCGGCATTTATTGACGCCGTAACGCCAACGCTCGCGGTCGTCAGCGCTGGGTATCACAATCGTTTCGGTCATCCCAAAGCCGATGTCCTGCACCGTTATCAAATGCGTCAGATAGATGTGATCAATACCGCCGACACGGGCGCGATCCGCTGGGAGTGGGACGACGCCAACGCTGCGCCGCGCATACGGTTGGCGCGCCAAACACCGCGACGCTGGCGCGAACCGCTTCGTTTTCCGCGTGATAATGCCAACTAGCGCAGCGCTTGGCGTGGCTCGTCGTGCGCTGCTGTGCTACATTGCCGACCTCAAATTTTCGCCATAATTCAAGAGGTTGCGCCGTGTTAGAGCTGTTCAAAGCCGGTGGCACAGTGATGTATCCGCTGTTGTTATGTTCGTTGGCCGCCTTGGCTATCGGTATCGAACGTTTTTGGGCCTTGCGTCGTGAACGTGTCGTACCCAAGCAATTGGTTTCGCAAGTGTGGCAATGGGCGCGCAAAGGCGAGTTGGACAACAAAAAAATCGCACAATTGCGCGTGCATTCGCCGCTCGGCGAATTGTTGGCGGCAGGCGTCATGGCGCGCGCACAAGGCCGTGATATCGCCAAACAACTCATCAGCGAAACCGGCCGCCGTGTGGTGGTTGAAATGGAGCGATTTGTCGGTGCGCTCGGCACCATCGCCATGATTTCACCGTTGTTAGGATTACTCGGTACGGTTATCGGCATCATCAAAATGTTTGCGGCCGCACGTGCCGGTGGCATGGGCAATATGGAAGCACTGGCCGGCGGTATTGGCGAAGCATTGATCACCACCGCCGCCGGATTATTTGTCGCCATTCCTGCCACCATGTTGTACCGCGCCTTGCAACGCCGCATCGACGAATTGGTGTGTCAGTTAGAACAAGAGGCCACCAAAATGGTGGACTACTTATTTGATGATAAGGCGTCCGCACCATGATCATGGAGCATCGTCGCCGTCGCGGTGATGATTTGTCGATTAGCCTGACGCCGTTGATTGATGTGATCTTGGTGCTGCTGATTTTTTTCATGGTGTCGTCGCGTTTTACTCGCGACACACAAATGAATGTCAATTTGCCCAAAGCAACCGGCGAAGCCGCTTTAAATGCCAGCGCCGATATCGTTGAAATTTCGGTGGACGCTAACGGCAATATTTTTGTCAACGCCAAGGCGCTCGCCAACGCGCAAATCGACACGATTAAATCGGCATTGCAAGCGGTGTCTAACGGCAATAACGAATTACCCTTGGTGATCAGCGCCGACGCCAAAGCGCCGTATCAATCGGTGGCCACGGCCATGGACGCGGCTGGTCAAATGGGCTTTCAAAAATTAACAATGGCTGCACAGGCTCCGCGCGATGGCTAAACCAACGGTAGCACCGCAATCGGTGATGGCCACTTATCAACGTATTTACCACTACGCCAAACCGTACTGGAAAATTGGCGTAGTGGCGATCATCAGTAATTTGTTGTTCGGCATGTTCGACGTGCAACTGATTGCAGGGCTAGAACCGTTAATCGACAAAGGTTTTGGTGCCAAAGGCCCCATCGATCAGTTGTGGCTCGATCGTCTGCCGTTTTATGTGTTGCTGTTTGTGGTGTTGCGGGCGGTGTTTGCGTTTGTGTCCGAATACACCATCAGTTATGTCGGTCGCATGATGGTGCAGGATCTGCGGCAAGAATTATTTGATCATTATTTGCGTGTACCGGCACAGTTTTATGATCAACACACCACCGGTCAAATTACCTCCACCATTACGTTTAACGCCGAGCGATTGGCGAACACCACGATGGATGTGGTGAAAGAATTTATCCGTGATGGCGCGCAGATCATTTACGGCATTGTCATGATGTTTGTGATCAGCTGGAAATTGACGCTGGTCTTTATCACGGTCGGCCCCATCATCGGTTTGGTGCTGCGTGTGGCCTCAAAGCGTTTTCGGAAAATTTCTAAAAACTTGCAAAATTCGATGGGCAGCGTTACCCACGTCAGCAACGAATCCATTCAAGGCTATCGCGTGGTGCGCGCGTTTGGCGGGCAACACTATGAAAGCACCCGTTTTCGACACGCCGCTGAAAACAATCGCCGCCAACACATTAAATTGGTGGCAACCAAAGCCGGTAGCGTGGGTGTGGTGCAGTTATGTGTCGGCGTGGCGCTGGCCATGGTGATCGGTTTTGCAGCCAATCAAATTTCTCACGGTTCAATTTCGCCCGGCGAATTTTCAGCGGTTGCCGCCATTATGTTAGGCCTATTAAAACCGTTTAAAGCCTTAAGCCAACTGAGCGCCCAAATGTCGCAAGGCGTCGCCGCCGCGCAATCTATTTTTGAAGTGTTGGACAGCGAACCCGAAAGCAATCATGGAACGCACACGGTTAAACGCGCGCAAGGGCGTTTGAAATTCGATGCCGTCGGATTTACCTATTCAGGGGCGAGCGAACCGGCCATGCGCGACGTTGAATTAACCATTGAACAAGGTAAAACGATCGCGTTAGTGGGCAAATCCGGTAGCGGAAAATCGACCATCGCCAGTTTGTTATTGCGATTCTACGACGTTCAAGACGGCCGCATTTTGTTGGACGATGTGGATATCCGTTCGTATGAATTGGATAATTATCGTGAACAATTTGCCATCGTATCGCAACACGTGACGTTATTTAATGACACGATTGCTGCCAATATTGCTTATGGTTCGCAGCGACATCGTTCACGCGATGAAATTGAAGCGGCGGCAAAATTGGCGCAAGCGTGGGAGTTTATTCAAGAAGCCGAAAATGGTTTGGACACCATGGTCGGCGATAATGGTTTGACACTGTCTGGCGGGCAACGTCAGCGTCTGGCTATCGCTCGCGCGATATTAAAAGACGCGCCGGTGCTTATTCTGGATGAGGCAACGTCGGCACTGGATAATCAATCTGAACGTTTGATTCAAACGGCGCTTGATGAGTTAATGAAAAATCGCACGACGATTGTGATTGCGCATCGTTTATCCACTATCGAGCGTGCCGATTTGATCGTTGTGATCGATCGCGGCCAAATCATCGAGCAGGGTACGCATGTCGAATTGCTGCAACGCAACGGCGAATACGCGCGTTTGCATTCGGCACAATTTAGTGAGTAAGCATGACCGCGCTTGAACGTGCGTGGTACGGTCCGCGCCATCAATTATGGTTTTTGTGGCCGCTTCATGCATTGATGTGGTGTGTTGTTGCGCTGCGGCGATGGGCATATCGCGTTGGTGTTTTTCAATCGACCGCCATCAATGTGCCGGTGGTGGTGATCGGTAATATTACGGTGGGTGGCACGGGCAAAACGCCACTCACCGTTTTTGTGATTCGGCAGTTGCAACAACGGGGATATCAACCCGGGATTATCAGTCGTGGTTACGGCGGTCATGCACCGCATTATCCGTTGTTGGTCAACGACACAACCGACGCGCGGCACTGCGGCGATGAACCCTTGTTGTTAGCGCGGCGTACCGGCGTGCCGTTGATGGTCGATCCGGATCGTGTTCGTGCGGCGCAAACGCTTGTTCAACGAGGATGCGACGTGATCGTTAGCGACGATGGTTTGCAACACTATCGTTTGCGACGCGACATTGAAATTGCCGTCATTGATGCCGTGCGACAGATCGGAAATGGTTGGTTATTACCGGCGGGTCCGTTACGCGAGCCGTCTTCGCGATTGACTCACGTGGATCTGCGTGTCGGTAATGGAGCGTCAATTCCGCATTTAGGCGAACACGCCATGCAGTTAAGCATGAGTGAAATCAAATCGCTGGATAATGCGCAAACGCAGCGGTTGAGTGAATGGCGTGGCACACGTGTTCATGCCGTTGCCGGTATCGGTAATCCCGAGCGGTTTTTCATGCAATTAGAATCGTTGGGAGTGGTGGTTGAACGACATCCTTTTTCGGATCACCATGATTTCCAACCATCGGATCTACCGTGGCATGACGCGCCGGTGCTGATGACTGAAAAAGACGCGATGAAATGCCAACGATTTGCGCGTGCCGGTTTGTGGTACGTGCCGGTAGACGCCTCGTTAAATACTGATTTTGTTGCCGCGTTAACCGCGAAGTTAAATGTCGATCGTCAGTAATTCAATATTGTAGGGCGGTCGTTCGGCTGTCATATAACGGGTTCTGAATTTCGCGCCTAAAGGCGCTCCAACAATAGATATGCATCCTAACTGTGAGTGTGAAAATGGATAAAAAATTACTCGACATCCTAGCCTGTCCCATTTGCAAGGGAAAACTGGATTACCGCAAAGACAAAAAAGAACTGATCTGCCATTTTGATCGGCTCGCGTATCCGATCCGCGATGACATTCCGGTGATGCTGGAAGACGAAGCGCGCGCTTTAAATAGCGATGAAAAATAAACTGGCTGAATTTTAAAACGGTGGGTTTGCCATGTTTCATATCATTATTCCGTCGCGATTTTCTTCCACACGGCTGCCGGCTAAACCGTTAGCCGATATTGCCGGCAAACCGATGATTCAACACGTTTACGAACGCGCGCTGCGCGTCGGTGCGCGTAGCGTAAGCGTTGCTACCGATGATGTGCGCATCGAAACGGCGATCAAATCCTGTGGAGGCCATGTCATCATGACTTCACCCGCACACGAATCTGGCACCGATCGTTTGCATGAAGCCGCGCAATTATTACAGCTGGATAGCAACGATATTGTCGTTAATGTGCAAGGTGACGAACCGTTAATTCCACCTTCTGTGATCACGCAGGTAGCGCACAATCTCGCGCATAATCCCGACTGCGCGATGGCAACACTTAGCGCGCCGTTGCAATCGCCGGAACAATTATTTGAAGCCAGTGTGGTGAAAGTGGTGGCCGATAAAAACGGCAAGGCGTTGTACTTTTCGCGCTCGGCAATCCCGCATTCACGTCAAAGTTTTCCGGCCATTCCAAACGATTTAACGCCTTGGCAACGCCATATCGGGATTTACGCTTATCGTGTTAAATTTTTACAGCAATTCGTGACGTGGCCGATGGCTCCGATTGAACAACTGGAATCATTAGAACAATTACGCGCACTGTGGAACGGCGAACGAATACATGTTGAATTGGCGTGTGAAATTCCTCCCGCTGGTGTCGATACACCGGACGATTTGGAACGCGTACGGAAAATGTTAAGAGCGTGATCGCTTACGCGAGTGGGTTTATAGAAGTGGAGAAGCAGCGGGATGGAAAAGCAAAAAGTGCTGTTTGTTTGCACGGGAAACATTTGTCGCAGCCCCACCGCGCATGGCATTTTTGAACAATTACTTGTCCGCCACCAATTGCAATCGGCATTCGCCGTTGATTCGGCCGCCATCAGTGATTATCACACCGGTGAAGCGCCTGATCCCCGCACACAAAAAATCGCGCTAGCACGCGGCATTGATTTATCTGCTCAACGCGCACGCCAGATCCGCGTGCGCGATTTTTACGAGTTTCATTTTATTGTCGCGATGGACAGCGGGCATTTGGAAGAATTGCAGGCCATGGCCCCCGATGATGGCATCGCCACGGTGATGCGTTTACTCGATGTGTGCGACGCGATTGCGCACAAAGACGTTCCCGATCCGTATTACGGTCAGCTGAATGGTTTTGAGCGCGTGTTCGATATTTGTGAAGCGGGTTGCAACGCTTTGCTGCAACGATTAAGGCAATAAAAAAGCCGACTAGAAAGTCGGCTTTTTTACGTCAGCAAAAGTTATTCTTCGCTGTGCGGTTTGGTTTCTTCGATTTGCTGTGCGCGTTCAATCGACGATGCGGGGGCGGCGGTTGGAGCCGATGCGGCGGCGCGTGGTTTGGCCATCGGCGATGAACTGGATGACATCGACGAGCGATGTAAAACCGTGCTTTGGTTTTGTGAAGGTTCAACCAACGAAGCCAATAACGCGGCGACGTTTTTCAGTGCTTCTTCTTCACTGACTTCCGATTTTTGCAACGGTTCGATCGCTTTGGGTTTCGCGGCCGGTGCGGATGCCGCGTAACTGCCTTTGCGTTCAGTCGGTTTGTTTTCTACCGTAGCAGCCGCTGGTTTGTCGGCTACGGCGGCTGCCGCTTCACTGACTGGTTTCGTCGCCACAACCATTGGCTCAACCGCTGTCTTTTCAACCACCGGTGCTTGCGCTTTGGGTGCTTCGGTGACTGGTGCTTCGTTTAACGTCACGGTCGTTACGGTTGCGCTTTTGCTTGATTCGCTAACGCTTTCCTGACGCGCGACAGTGCTGGTTTCTAACACCGGCGTTGCGGTGGTTTCGCCACTTTCAACAACGCGCTCAGTGGTGTTTTCTGCTTCGTCTTCGATGGGTTGACCATCACGATCAAAACGGCGACGGTTGCCACCTAAATGACGCGGCAGACGACGACGGCGATCATTGCGTTCACCACCTTTGTCTTGACGTTGCTCATTGTCGGTTTCAATCGGCGTTACGGCGGGAGTGGGGGCATCGGCAACTGGCACGGCGATTACCGGTGTGACGACCGGAGCGGGCTGCGGCTGGCGCTGTTGCATACGCTCGGCGCGCGTTTGCCGTGGACCACGTTCTTCGCGCGCTTGACGCAATTCATCGCGACCATCAAACGAACGATCGTCGCGTTTCGGTTGACGTTCTTCATCGCGTTTTTGTTCACCGCGAGGACGACGTTGCTCGTTCTGTTGACGATTGTCGCTACGTTCTTCGCGTTGCGGGCGTTCGCGATTACTGCGCTCGTTACGATCACCACGATCATTACGTTCACTACGATCGTTTCGTTCAGTGCCGCGATCGGTGCGCTCACCGCGTTCGTTGCGATCGCGATTACCGCGCTCGTTGCGATTGCGGCCACCGCGATTGTCGTTGCGATCGCGACGATCGTTTTTCTCAAAACGTTCACGTTTGCCGTCGCGTTTTTTCTCTTCTTTTTTCTCTTCAGCAGCGCCGCCAAACAAGAAGCTGATGACGCGGCTAAATAATCCCGGCTTGCTCTCGCTGCTGACCGGTTTGGCTTTTTCTTTTATCGGTGCCGCCGCCACGGCTGTTGCCACCGGAGCCGGTGCTGCGGCCGAAACGGTTTGCAAATATTGCACGGCAGGTGCTTCGGCTTTGGCCTTGGCGGTGACGACTTCAACCACTTCTTCTTCGACTTTACGTTCGGCCAATTCGTAGCTGGATTGCTCCATCACTTCGGCTTCACGCAAACGACGTACTTCGTAATTAGGGGTATCCATGTGCGGATTAGGCACCACGACGATGTGTACGTTTTGGCGCTTTTCGATGTCGGTAATTGCCGAGCGTTTTTCGTTTAACAAATAGGTGGCGGCTTCGACCGGCAGAATCGCCTGCACGGTTGATGTCATGTCTTTCATCGCTTCTTCTTCGATGATACGAAGCACCGATAAGGACATGGATTCAACGTTGCGAATCGAGCCGACGCCATTACAACGCGGGCATAATTGCGTGGTTGATTCTGCCAGCGCAGGACGCAAACGCTGACGCGACATTTCCATCAAACCGAAGCGCGATAAGCGTCCCAATTGAATGCGCGCACGGTCTAGCGCGACTGAATCACGCAAGCAATCTTCGACCATGCGTTGATTTTTTACCGGCGTCATGTCGATGAAATCGATCACGATCAAGCCGCCCAAATCGCGCAATCGCAATTGACGCGCCACTTCTTGCGCGGCTTCCATATTGGTTTGTAAAGCGGTTTCTTCGATGTCGCCACCTTTGGTAGCCTTCGACGAGTTGACGTCGATACAGACCATGGCTTCGGTGCGATCGATCACGATCGAGCCACCCGATGGCAAACGCACTTCGCGCGTGTAGGCCGATTCGATTTGGCTTTCGATCTGGTAACGATTGAACAGCGGAATATCGTCGCGATACAGCTTTACGCGATTCAAAAAGTCAGGACGCACCAATTCGATATGAGTGCGGATCTTGGCGTAAGCGTCTTGCGAATCAACAATGATCTCGGCCACGTCGGCGCGCAAATAATCGCGCACCGAACGGATCAATACGTCGGATTCTTGATAAATCAAAAACGGAGCAGGACGGCTTTCACCAGCGGCTTGAATGGCTTGCCACTGTGTCAACAACACGTTCAAATCCCAACGCAATTCTTCTTCGTTACGGCCAACACCGGCGGTACGAATAATGATGCCCATGCCTTCGGGAATGTTAAGCGCTTGAATGGTTTCGCGCATTTCGGTGCGGTCATCGCCTTCAATGCGACGCGAAATGCCGCCAGCGCGCGGATTGTTGGGCATCAACACCACATAACAACCCGCCAGCGTAATAAACGATGTTAACGCCGCCCCTTTCTGACCGCGTTCTTCTTTTTCGATTTGTACAATCACTTCTTGGCCTTCTTTGACCAAGTCGCGAATGTTGTTGCGATTTTTTCCGGCTTCGAAATACGTTGGTGCGATTTCTTTCAATGGCAAAAAGCCATGACGTTCAGCGCCGTAATCGACAAAGCATGCTTCAAGGGAGGGTTCGACGCGGGAGATGCGGCCTTTATAAATATTGGCCTTTTTTTGTTCTTTACCGGGGACTTCGATATCGAGATCGTAAAGACGTTGACCATCGACAAGCGCGACACGCAGCTCTTCTGGCTGGGTCGCATTGATTAACATGCGTTTCATTCGCAATCCTTTTATAGGACTACGAGAGATCGTCTGATTGCCGTTAATGGCGGCGGGCCTTACGCCAAACGTGTTGGTTGTGGCGCTTGTGGTGATCAAAAATGTGCAATCACCACAAAACCCGTTTTAACACTCATGCATAGACAGTGAGCGCATAAACGCGCAAACCATAGAAGATGGCTTCAAAATTCACTGTCACTGTAAAACCGGACTTCAGTTCTCGGTTTTACGGAAAATTCTGCCTGGTGCGGCAATCGGCATGACTCTCGTGTCATGACGTACAATAGGCGGACTGCATCCGGATGGCGTTCGGCCGAAGCGGCATGCAGTCCTCTTTCCATTTACGAGTGCGGAATCTAAGTGGGGCATCAGGAAGTCTGGCAAAGGTTCATCAGACCAACGGCGTACCACCAAAAAACGCACCGCAATGGGCCTCGAAACTATAGCAGGGTTTGCTAAGTGCAGCAATTTAAAAGCAATTTTCCCCATCCAGTTGAAAATAAGCCAGTTGTCCGTCAGGTTGAGATCAGCGCCGATCAAGCCGGACAACGAATTGATAACTTTCTGTTATCGCAACTGAAGGGGGTACCCAAAAGTCATATCTATAAGTTGTTGCGTAACGGCGAGGTGCGCGTGAATAAGGGGCGCATCAAAGCCGAGTACAAACTTGAGGCGGGCGATATCGTTCGCATTCCCCCTGTGCGGGTGGCTGAAAAAGCCGAGGCACCCAACCCGGCCCTGCGCAAAATTCAGTCGCTGGAATCAGCGATCGTGCTTGAAACCGAGCGCTACATCGTCATTAACAAACCTGCTGGCATGGCCGTACACGGTGGCAGCGGTTTGAGCTTTGGTGTGATCGAAGCCTTAAGGGCCTTACGCCCAACGGCCCCCTTTCTGGAGCTGGTACACCGTCTTGACCGTGATACATCTGGCTGCCTGTTGGTGGCTAAAAAGCGTTCGGCGCTGCGCGCCTTTCACGAGCAACTGCGCGATGTCGGGGGTATGGATAAAGTCTACAACGCGCTGGTTTACGGTGCGTGGCCGACCCGCAAGACCCTGATCTCGGCCGCATTACACAAAAACGAGCTGGCTTCCGGTGAGCGCGTGGTCAAGGTGCGCGAAGACGGCAAAGAATCGCAAACGCGATTCGCCATTTTGGCAAAGCTCAACGGCTGCACATTGGTTGAAGCCATGCCGCTAACGGGGCGCACCCACCAGATCCGCGTTCATGCCCAGCACGCCGGACACCCTTTATTGGGCGACGACAAATACGGTAACGATGCGTCACGCGAGTTGACAGCACAGCTAGGTTTGAAACGATTGTTTCTGCACGCGGCGGCGTTGACCTTTACCGATCCGGTGGACGGCGAACGGGTCACGGTAGAAGCGCCGTTGCCGGATGAACTGTTGGCGATTGTCAGCAAAGCACAAAACTAAAGCCTGTCATGTCAGCGCAGACTGAAATCCCGTGTTTTGAAATAGAGATTGTTTGAACTTTAAAAATGAATAAGCGTTACGACTTAGTGATTTTCGATTGGGATGGCACACTGATGGATTCGGTTGGCCGCATCGTGTCGTCGATGCGCGCTGCCGCCGCCGATGCCGGATTAAATGTACCGACCGAACAAGCCGTCAAAGGCATCGTCGGCTTATCGTTGCATGAGGTGTACGATATTTTATTTCCGGGGGCGCCCGAAGCCTATTTAGATAAATTAAAAGACGCTTATCGCCAGCATTATGTCGAATTGGACGCCACACCCACGCCACTTTTTGATGGCGCACTGGAAACAATCGACTTTTTAAAATTGAACGGTTTTCAAATTGCTGTCGCCACTGGCAAAGCGCGGCCCGGTTTGCAACGAGTGTGGAACGACATCAATATGAATGGCGTATTCGATGCGTCACGCTGCGCTGACGAATGCATGGGCAAACCACACCCGCAAATGGTGCTGGAGTTGTTGCACGAAACCCGCACAGATCCCTCACGTGCAATTGTTGTCGGTGACACCTCATACGATATGGAAATGGCACAACGCGCCAATGTTGCCCGCGTCGCGGCGTTGTATGGCGCTCATCACGCCGATTTATTGTTGCCGTTTTCACCGGTTAAACAATTAGATAATTTGATTGATCTAAAAAAATGGTTGCAAAGCCATTAATTAACCATCGCGTAAAAATAATTCCCGCAGGGGCAATTCACCAGTTACCCATTTCAGGCGATATCGTCGTTCCTGCGCATCCTTGCGCTCGCGACATTTGTGCATCCTGGCACGTAAAAACACGGCCGATTCATCAATCGCCCCTACGAAAAATAGCCGCAGGGAAAAATAGAAACACACACTGAACCGCATCAAAAAAAAGCATATTTGCTCAAGCGCGATCGTTCACACGCCAATCAATTACCTCGTCAATCCATTCGCATCAATCGTTCGTTAACCCCCTACAAAACAAACTCACTTTCGCGGCTACATTTGATCATTTCTACTTCATTTCAACACCTGTGATAACGATGAATGCTCCAATGCTCGTCGAAATGCCTATCGACACCCAAACACCGTTTACTAACGCCGACTTTTTGCTCGATTATCTTTACGAGCTGGGCGTTGAATATGTTTTTGGGGTACCCGGTGGCGCAATAGAGCCGCTTTACAATGCGTTAGCGCGTAGCGAGCGAAAGGCGCGAGTTCGTCCGGTAATCTCCCGACATGAAATGGGGGCGGCGTTTATGGCCGATGGCTACGCTCGTGATAGCGGCATGATTGGAGTGTGCTGCGCGACGACCGGACCGGGAGCAACCAATTTAATTACCGGTGTGGCCAGTGCTTATGCTGATCGCGTGCCGTTGTTGGTGATCACAGCACAAACTCAGTTGCCGAAATTTGGTCGCAATGCACTGCAAGATTCATCTTGCGCGGCCATCAATACCGTTGGAATGTTCGAACACTGCACGTGCTATAACACTTTGGTGTCACATTCTTCGCAATTCGAAACCAAATTAATTAACGCCCTAATGGCCTGTTTACGGGAGCAGCGACCCGTGCATCTTAGCGTTCCGTCCGATATTTTTGGTCATGATAACGATGGAAAACGCACGGTAGAACCGCAGAAATTGTTGCGTCGTCACAGCATGGTAGATCTCGATGATTTAGAGCGGCTGGAAGATGAAATCGTCAATGCAAAACAAATTGTGGTATTTCTTGGCGATGGCTGTGGCAACGCCATGGAAGAAATTTTGCAATTCACCGAATTAACACATGCCGCGATCATTACCGGTGCCATGGGCAAGCGTTGGATGAATGCTTTCCATCCACATTATTTCGGCGTATTCGGATTTGGTGGTCATCGCAGTGCGCGCGAATTACTGCGCAGCGACGAAGTGGATTTGATCATCGCCATCGGAACTGGACTTGGCGAGTTGGCCACGGGAGGCTGGGACAAACTATTGCTTAACGACAAATTAATTCATATCGATCAATTCAGCGAAAATTTCTCACGTTCGGCGATAGCTCGATTGCAGGTAAAAGGCGATATTTCGGCCATTTTTTCTCAAATCAATCAATTAGTCATGGCGCGAAAGTCCTACGGCCGCGCGTGGGGCATTAGTGCGCAAAACCTGTTGCGTTTTACCCGAACATTGCCCGGGCGACGATTGGATTATCATGGAGGGTTCATTCGAGTCGATGAGCCGGACAAATGTTTTGATGACAGTGTGCCGATCAAACCACAGCGATTGATGCGCGAGCTTTCTAAAAAAATTCCCAGCGACGCCTGTTTACTGCTGGACGCCGGTAATGCGTGGGCGTGGGCAACACATTATTACCACGGACGCACACACCGAGGACTTTATCGCATTGCAATGGGATACGGCGCCATGGCGTGGGCGATTTCCGCCGCGATTGGCACCGTGTTAGCACAACGGGATCGCATGGTGTTTTGTCTCACCGGCGACGGTGCGTTTTTGATGAGCGCCCATGAATTAACCGTTGCCGTCGCGGAACAATTACCGGTGATTTATTTGATCTTGAACGATCAAGCCTATGGCATGGTGAAACATGGTCAGCGGATGGGTGGCGCAGAGCCGATTGCGCATCAATTGCCCGCCGTTGATTTTGCTGCAGTCGCAAGAGCGCAAGGTGCGTTGGGTTTTACCGTAAAAACCATTGATGATTTGATTGCGATTGATTTTCAAACGATCGCCGTGGGCACAAAACCCGCCGTGATCGATATTTATATTGACGGTGATGAGCAGCCGCCGATGGGCGCTCGTGTGAAAGGTCTAAAGATGAAAACGCCTGGGCAATAAGATGAATAGGGAACGAATATGAACAATCCAGACCGAAGTGTGCGTACTCGTGATGAAGCGTTTGCGCAAAAGATACCGACAAAAATATGGTTCGAACAAGCCGATAAAAACAATCCTTTCGTTAGCACGGAAAACCTTTGTTATGGTTATTCGTTAAACGAGCTAGTTAAGAAAAAATCCTATATCGAGGTGCTGTTTTTATTGTTTAACGGAGAACTTCCGTCTCCGGAGCAGGGCGACTTACTCGAAAAATTGTTTGTTGGCTTGATCAATCCGGGGCCTCGTCATCCTGCTGTACGCGCCGCTCAATGCGCCGGAATTGGCAAAACGGATACCGCACATATTTTACCAATAGGTTTATCGGTGCTAAGTGGCGAATATTGTGATGCAAACAGTATCGAATCGGTGATGCGGTTTTTGCGTACCAATCAGAAACGGCAATTGACGGATATTTTGAATGAGAACGATCATCAAGGCGTTTATCCGGGGTTTGGAAAACTATATGGTGCGCGGGATATTTCCGCTCAGAAATTGGTGGACATATTATTAGCATCGCCAGGTGCGGGAGACGCACTAAAGTTTGGTCATTCATTAGCGTCCGCGTTAAACCAAAGAGGTTGTGGCTGGCTGGTGAACGGTGTAGCGGCCGCCGTATTTTGTGATCTCGGTTTTATGCCTCGCGTTGGGGCCGGTCTATTTCAATTAATTCGTGCACCGGGAGTGCTGGCGCATGGACTGGAAATGGCCAATAAACCACTCACCGCCATGCCATTTTTGTCCGACGAACAATACTTTATTGAAGAGGTTTGATGATGAGTGCCGAACAAAATGAATTTGAAAACCTGCGAGGTGTCATTCGCTCCAAAGCGGGAGGATGGATCCGTGGCAAAGGAGTATTTTGTCGTGGTTACAACATGATGGATGAGCTGGTTGGCCATCATTCTTATATGCAGGTTTTTGTTCTTAACGCCACGGGAAAGTTGCCGTCGCGACCGATCGCTGATTGGCTAGAGGCCGTTTACATTTGTTTGAGTTGGCCAGATTCGCGTATCTGGTGTAATCAAATTGGCGCGCTCGCCGGATCGGCCCGTGCATCGGTCGTTTCAGCCACTTGTGCGGGTGTTCTTGCTGCTGATTCGCGGACCTATGGTTCACGACCGATCATTGATGGGATGGATTTTATTGCGCAAGCATTATTGGCTAAGAAAAACGGCAGTGATGCTGCGTCCATTGTTGCCTCAGCGTGTGCCAAGAAAGGCGGAAAACCGCATATCACGGGATATGCACGCCCGATAACAAAAGGTGACGAACGTATTGCCGCCATGGAAAGAGTGATGAAACAACTTCAACTGTCGATGGGGCCCCACCTTTTGCTTGCGTATGAAATTGAGCGGGTATTGATCGAAAAATATGATGAAACAATGAATATCAATGGATTTGTTTCGGCGGCGATGTGTGATTTCGATTTTTCACCGCAACAGGCGTACTTGATTTTTTCGATGGTGGTCATGAGTGGCGTGACCGCGAGTTACGTAGATTCGCAATCACGTACGCCTTATGGCTATTTACCTCTGCATTGCAATGACATTGATTATCAAGGACCAGAACGTCGCGCTGTGCCTTAGCATAGCGAACAACGCGACGTTTAAATGGGAATCATTATTGTCGATTAAATTGATACGACAATTCGAACCAAATGCTTCGACCTTCTAATGGATAATCATCCGGAATGGTTCCATTACTCGGTGCTCTGGCATCAACATCAAATGCATTTCGAATTGAGACCGCTGCATCTAACTCGGTTGTGATTCGCAGTGCTCGAAACGTAATATCAGTCCACGTGTAATTATCAATATCAGGCCTCGGGTCGAGTGTGTTACGAACCCGATCCGCGACCCAATTAGATTGCCACCCGAATCGCCACAAATCATTTATTTTCCAACCAATATTGAGATACACACGTTTCGCAGGAACATCTGCGATCCGCTCGCCTGTCGCTTCATCTTCAGTGTCTTGATAAGCCACATTACCTCTTACCGTGATGGTGTCGCTGGCTTTCCAGTTCCATTCAATTTCTAAACCACGGCCAATTTGTGAGCGCGCGTTTTGAGCGGTATTGGTGGATGCTGGATTGCCCGGTATATCCGGTAAAAACTCAATCAGGTCGCTAGCTTCGTAATCAAAAAGGCTAAATGTCCAATGCAGATTTTCGGAATGTTGATAGGCAACGGATAATTCGGCTGTGCTGATCTTCTCGGCATCGAGGTTGGGATTGCCAAGCGATACGGGGTTGTTAATGTAATAGAGTTCGGCAAAACTCGGTGCACGAAATGCTTTGCCGTAAAGCAATTTCAACGTGAGATCACTGTCTGCCATCCAAACAACAGCAAAACGGGGATTGGTGGTATTACCAAAATCACTATAACGGTCGTGACGAACCCCTGCCGTTAATTCCCAATCACGAGCAAGTTGTATTTCGTCTTGGATGGAAAAAAATCGAACGTGGCGCGAAGCATCGGGTTGATAACTGTTTTCAGTTCCAGAAACATCCGTTAATGTTCCATCAACCAGCCCTTCGGTGCCATTCAAAACGCCGGGGCCAAAGTTTTTATACTCGGTTGGAAAACTTTGATCATTTCGTCCACCAATTGAAAGGCGCCATTGGTGATTCGCCATACCGCTATAACTCAAATACACTTCAGCAAAATGGGATTTTTCGGTTGCCCCGGGATTTCCCAATAAACCGTCTGGGAAAAATACAATACCAGCTGGATTGAAGAAGTTGACGTTACCATCGGCTCCAATCGGTAACACTGTGCCATCAGGAAGCAACTGAAACAGTGGGCCGCGCAAGCCCCGGATAAAGTAGCCATTCTTGACGCCGGGATGGGCTTTGGCCAGTATTCGTATTACCTTTCGGGGATGAAATCAGGCTACACCGTGAAAG
>CAZYUS010000005.1:29790-41857 GCA_964650615.1 uncultured Pseudomonadaceae bacterium
AACAAGGTGCTGTATTTAGCATGCTCGTAACTGTAGCGAGCCCCCAAGACCGCAGTGGACGTTGCACGGTTTTCGTAGTTCAACATAAAAACTTGTTGCGTCACATCGACGTTACCTTCGGTGTCAATGGCTTGCGCGCCGCCTTGTCCTTGTCCGGCGTCGCGCTGTTTCCAATTCCAATAATGAAACGACCAGTTATCGTTTGAAATCGAGGCATGTGTATCGATCAGGTTGTATTGGGTTTGCAGTGGTGCGGGAGCGTGACTGGCCTGTGTACCAAACACCGCGTCCAGCGCAGATTGCAAATCGGTCGACACGACGCGTTCATCATCACCGTCACTTTTTTGTGATTCCAAACTAAAGCCCAGTTTCCAATCACTATTCAGTTCTGCGCCGGTTTGGAGTGCAAAATCCCGTGTTGAAAATGAGCCGGTGCGCAATGTCGCCGTGTGATTCATTAATGAAGTGGCATCTTTGGTAACGATGTTAATCACCCCTGAAAAGGCGTCAGCGCCGTGAACGGCTGAACCCGGCCCTCGGATCACTTCAATTCGCTCAATGACCGATACAGGTAAACGAAAGGTGGGGGGGCGGCTTCCTGTTGATAACACGCTAAAACGAATGACATTTAGGAGTACGAGTGTTTGTTGTGTGTAGCCGGTATTGATGCCGCGAATGCTATAGGACGGATCAAGGCGGCTCAGTGCGGAGCGCGACACATGCAATCCAGGTACGCTTTCTAGCACTTCATCAATATTGCGTGCTCCCATGTCGGCGATATCTTTTGCCGTAATGATGCTCGCAACGGATGGTGCGCGAAAAATGGGTTTTTTGGTCCCGGTCGCAATACTGACCATCTCCACATCGCCATAAAGCGCCGCCAGCGATTCTTCTTCGCTTTCGGTTTGGGCAAATGCCAGCAAGGGCAATAACGAAACACAGGTTAAGGTCGTTTTTATGGTGCGCGTCATTCAGTTCACCCCAATGTTGTTCGGAAAAAACTTGTTATAGCGTAGTCGCCACGCAAGGTTTTGTCAGTGCAAATCTCTTATACGTCGGGTTCTTGCGTCGCAAATCTGACGTCTTAGCATATACTCAACTCATCTTAAGTTGAGTTGTGTTTATGCCGTTGAAGTGGTGTGTCGTTTTTTGGTTGTTGGCGATGTGCTCGGTGCAGGCCGAGCCGGTGGCGTTGTTATTTCCTTCCGTTAAAGATCCATATCGTTCTGTCTTTTTGCAAATTGCCGAGGGAGCCAAACAAGAACTGGGCGATCGGCTGCTGGTGCATGAGCTGGATGACGAATTCGCGAACACGCCTGCGGTGGCACAATGGATCTCCTCCAAGCGTCCTAGCGGACTGATTCTGCTCGGCGGTCGCGGTTACAAACTGGCGCATGAATTAACCTTTGATGTGCCGACGGTGGTGGGGGCGGTGCCGTTTGCGCCTAATGGCATTGCGGGAGTTAGTCTCGCCAGCGATCCGCAAGTCGTGTTTGATTACTTGAATAAAATGGCTCCACGCGCGCGTTCGGTGTATGTCGTGCACACAATCAAACAACGCTGGATCATTCAATTAGCCGTGCAGGCCGCCGAAAAAAATAAAATTAAATTGCAATCCACTGAAGTCGTCGACGTGGTGCAAGCGGCGCAAGAATATAAACGCGTGGTGTCAACATTAAACGACGACAGTTCGCTGTGGTTGTTAGCAGATGATGCGGCGGTGAGTGATGACAGTTTAATGTCCTATTTGCTTGAAAACGCATGGGATCGCCGCTTTGTGTTGTTTTCATCGACTCCCGCTCACGTAAAACGCGGCGCATTGTTTTCGTTTTTGCCCGATAACGAAGCGATGGGGCGTGAATTGGCACGTCTGTTGGTGAAATTAAAAAGTCAGCAACCGAATGAACGGGTGCTGCCGGTTTCGTCGTTACGATTGGCGGTAAATACCCGCACGATTTCGCATTTGGGCTTAACGTTGAGCCCTGAAATAAAACGCGATATCGCATTAACCTTTCCGGCGCAATAATCATGACGCGTTGGTGGAAGCATTTTCGCGCGCAAGTGTTGGTGCTGGTGTTGATCGGTTTGTTTATGTTGGCCGCTGTCGTGGCGTGGTTAAGTGCAGCGACTACCGTGAGCCAACTTGAAGCGGGTATGCAACGCGATAACGAACAATTACTCGATGTGTTTGCGCAGCAAAGCAAATTGGCGTTGCTCTTTGATAGCCCTGATAACGCCGAATCGGCGTTGAAGTTGATGCGCCAATTCGAAGGCGTTGAAGCCGCCGGTATTGTGCGCATGGATGGTGGCTTGTTGGCGGGTGATGCGATCGTCTCGCTTGATTTAGGATCTCTGCCGCAGGTGAATGGCCCGCGACTCATCACCGATGACGAAGCACATTGGTCGTATGTTGCGCCCGTGCGTATGGGCGATGAATCGGACGACAGTGGTGATCAATCCATGAGTCTACTGGAGGGCGCGCCCAAACGTTTAGGTTATGTGGTGTTGCAGCGCAGTAAGGCGCGGCTGACGGCTTCGCGCGAGTATGTGTTGTGGCGCACGGCGGGGGCCGCGATCGGGGCGGCGTTAATGATCGCGTTGGCGCTGCATATCGTACTGCGGCGCGTGGTGCGCCCGGTGGTGGAATTATCCAATGCGATGGCGCAAGGACACGAAACCGGTCAGCACGTACAAGTGCGGGTGGCGGGTGCCGAAGAAATCCGACAAATGGCGCGTCAATTTAATTTGCTGATGCAAACCTTGGAGCACAGCGAAAGCGCCTTACGCGAACACCGTGACAAATTGGAAAATGATGTCCATTTGCGCACTCAAGAATTGGTGCTGGCGCGTGACGCGGCGCTTGCCGCCAATAAAGCCAAATCAGAATTTCTGGCCAATATGAGTCATGAATTGCGCACACCGTTGCAATCCATCATTGGTTATGGCGATGTGCTGCACGACGAATTATTAATCAGCGACGATCCCCAATTAGTGGAGGATGTCGAACGCATTGTGACCAATGCCAATCATCTGCTTGCGATCATTAACAATATTCTCGACATGGCCAAAATCGAAGCCGGCCAGATGACGTTGAATCGCGGCTCCTGTGATATCGGCGCACTGGTGCGCGATGTGTGCGGCATGGTGAAACCGCTTATCGATCGCGGCGGTAATACCTTGTCGATACACATCGCTGCCGAGTTGCGCGAGCCGCAACTAAGCGACCCGCAAAAACTTCGTCAAGTGTTGTTAAATTTGTTAAGCAATGCGGCGAAATTTACCCACGGTGGGCGCATCACCGTTAATGCTTATCGCCACCAAGAGCATTGCGTGATCGAGGTGAGCGACACCGGTGTTGGCATCCCCGTAGAGAATCAAGAACAGATCTTCGAAAAATTTCGTCAAGTCGATGGCTCTGAAACGCGACGTTACGGCGGTACTGGACTAGGCTTATCCATTACTCGGCATTTATGCGAACTGCTTGGCGGCCAGATCACCGTGCGTAGCGAGCCGGGGCAGGGGGCGGTATTTACTGTGCGGTTACCGTGGCAAAGTGTTGAGCGAGGTTCTACGGGATGATTAACCCCGACACGCTGGTGCTGTTAGCCAGTGCCGATGAAAGCACGCGCCTAGTCATGCGCCAAGCTGTGGGCGAGTTGGGGTTGCATCATGTCGAATGCGCTCACTCGGGCCGCGAAGCGTTGGCCAAATTGCGTGATCATGCGTATGCGCTGATCATTTCCGATGTCGATTTATACGATTTGGATGCGTGGCGACTCACGCGATTAGTGCGTTCTGGGGTGATGCCCTGCGAAAAACAAACGCCGGTGATCGTGGTGGCGCGTACGTGGAGTGCTCGCATACTCGAAACCACGGCGGCCGAATATGGCGTCGATGAAGTGCTGCCCCTAGCGACCATTTCGCGCTTGGGTGAGGTGATCGAAAAACAACTGTCGACAACGCGTCAGGAAGCCAAATTACCCAATCTATTGGTGATTGAAGATAACCCCGACATCGCGCGTTTGACGGAGCGCGTGTTGCAGGGGCGGTTTGCCATAACGGTGTGTGCCGATGGCGAGCAAGGGCTCAAGCAGTTCGAATCGCAGGTGTACGACTTGGTGTTGCTCGATGTGCAATTACCCGGCATCAGCGGCCGCGACGTGTTGCAAGAAATGATGGCGCGTCAGCGCGATCAAACGGTGGTGATCATGACCGCCCACGGTTCGGCACAATTAGCCGAAGAATTATTATTAAACGGCGCGTCGGATTTTTTAATGAAACCGTTTCGCAGTGAAGATCTGCGCAAGGTTTGTGATATCGCCGTGCGTCGTCAAGATTATCTGGTTAGCAACGCGCAGTTCGGACGGCAAGTCAAAGCGCTGGAACAAAGCCGTAGCCAATGGAAACGCATCAGTGAAGTGCACGAGCATTTGCTCGAACATCTGCAAACCGTCGTCATGGAATTGGATGCCAGTGGTGAGATCCGTTTTTTAAATCGGGCGTGGGGGCAGCTCACCGGTTTTAGCGTCGAAGAATCCATTCAACGACCGTTATCCGATTTTATTTCGACTGAGCAAGTGCGTCATGAATTGCAAGAACGCATTCAAAACTTGCTCGCCAATGGCACGCATAGTGTGCAATTTGAATTGTGCATGCACACGCAAAATCGCAGCGAATTATGGGCCGAGTGTCAATTGCAGCGGTTGCAAACCGATGACGGTTTCCGCATCACCGGATCGTTACACGATATCACCATACGCAAACTCGCTGAACACGCCGTGCAACATATGCAAGCACACGATGCGTTAACGGGGCTGCCCAATCGCAGTGTGTTTGATGCGAAACTAGAGCAGTTGGCCGATTCGGCAAAAAACAACGCGCAACACCATGCCTTGCTTTATCTTGATCTCGATTACTTTAAAGTGATTAACGATGCCATCGGTCGTTCGGCAGCCGATCGCGTGCTGAATCGAGTGGCCGAAACGCTGCAAGGCAGATTACGCCATTACGATATGTTGTGCCGTTTGGGTGACGATGAATTCGGTTTGATTGTGTCGAATTGTCGTGCCGATGTGGCGGCAGGATTGGCGGATGAATTATGCCAATTAGTGGCCGCCATTACGGTCGGCGAAGAACACAGTTTGTCGCTAACCTGTTCGATCGGTATCGCGATCATTGATGGGCTTGCTGATGCGACAGCGTATTGGCGGGCGGCGGATAGCGCGTTATTTAGCGCCAAACAACATGGTCGTAATCGCTATCATTTGTACGATCCTTCTGATGCCGAAGTCGCACGTTTTCGTGAAGCGGTTGATTGGGTGCAACGCGCGCGTCGTTTAATCACCGAAAATCGTCTTGAGATGCATATGCAGCCGGTGATGAATATCGCTACGGGTGAAGTGGCGTATTACGAAGCGTTGGCGCGCTTGCGCGGTGAAAAAGGCGAGCTAATCCCGCCCGGCGCATTTATTCCGGCCTTGGAGCGCGCCGGTGACACTACCTTGCTGGATCACGCCGTCATTCATTCGTCGATGGCGTGTTTGTCGCATCATCCTTATTTGAAAAAAATGGCGATCAATTTATCGGCGCGATCGTTTGACAATCCCAATTTGCTGGAACACATTGAAAACACGCTTAAACGTTATGGCTTGCGTGCCAATCAATTTATTTTTGAGATCACCGAGTCGGCGAGTTTAAGTGATGTGCGCGCGACACGAACGTTGTGTGACAAATTGACCGTGCTGGGTTGTGAGCTGGCGATTGATGATTTTGGTATCGGTTTTTCAACCTTTGCTTACATCAAAGAGTTGCCGGCTCAAAGTATCAAAATTGATGGCAGTTTTATTCGAAATTTAGTGGTGGATAAAGTCGATCAAGCCTTGGTGCGCGCTATCTGCGAAGCTTCACGTACGCTCAATAAACGCAGTGTGGCCGAATACGTGGAAGATCAAGCGACATTAAATATGGTGCGTGAGATCGGCATTGATTTCGCGCAGGGGTATTTTTTCAGTAAACCCTTTCCGCCCGAACATTTCGCGCCGCAAAAATAAAACGGGCGGCGCATTCACCGCGTCGCCCGTTAATTACATCAGTAAGTGTTTTACATACTGTGATCGTGCAACGCACCGCCATGCAGATCGGCCATATCGGCGTTTATGTCGCCAAATCGCAGCACTTTACCGCCGAACTGCGCGGCAAACGCGGTGGCGTCCTTTTCTTGCGCGAAGGTGGCGTAGGTTTTGCCCATTGAACCTTCGCGCGTTGAATCGACCACAAAATACGCGCTACGGGCGTCAATCCAGTGACCTTGTGGTTTGTCCCAATCCGCTTGTCCCATGTCTTGGGTATAAATGGCTTTTACTTTTGATTGCTGTTCCGGTTGCAAATACACCGACATCATTTCGACGGTATCGCAAAAATAGTCAGGCTCGTGACCATTGGCATAATGAATTTGCGCTTTCGGGCCGGGGAAATCGGCGAGGATCATGCCGTCGAGGCTGCACGCGGTGTTGTCGCTGATGTTTTGCGGGCCGTTGCCGGTTTCGTTGTTTTGACACGCCGCTAACATGAGCAACACGCCGTATCGAATAAAGGGTTTTAACATTGGGTAAATCTCCGCATAGCCAATAAAAGAGGTAATACGATCCACAGCATTAACAGTGATATGAGTAATGACGGTTCGGCAAGCCAGATCGGAAAGGTGCCGCTTAAACCGTACAGTTGTGCCGCATCTTGTAATTGAAAAATATTGAGTAAACGATACACATCGGTCGGGCTTAACATCATCAGCATCGGTAACCAACGCCCGGCAGGGCCATCACCGAAACCGACCAGCGCAGCCAATAAAATTAAATCGAACAAAATGACAAAAAATAACCACGTGGCAAGGGCATAGCCACCGGCGGCGGTGCGATCGCGGGCGTAAGCCGAGATGAAAATCGCTACACTTAAAAAACATAATCCCATCAACAATGATGAAAATAAAAATCCCATTAAATGAAGGGCAGCATTGGCGCCCATGTGCCACCACAATACCGCGATTACCACACCGAAACCGCTGGCGCAGGCAGTGGTTAATGCGGCGCTTAAGCCGATAAATTTTCCCAAAACGAGTTCGTTGCGAGACAACGGCATACTCAGTAGCAGATCCAGTGTGCCGCGCTCGCGTTCACCTACTATCGCATCAAATCCGGTTAATAATGCAATTAAGGGCAATAAATAAATCACCAAACTCACCAGACTCGCGACGGTGACTTCGACGCTGCGCCAGCCCACTTGGCCTTGTTGTACCGCACCGAAATAACTGATCGAAAAGGCGAATAAGGCGAATACCGCCGCGACCACAAATATCCAACGGTTACGCAGACGATCGGTCCATTCCTTGCGGGCGACATCGCGCAAAATGGTTATCGAGAGGCTCATGATTGCGCTCCGAAAAATAAATCTTCGAGATTGGCCTCACGCCAACTGAAATCATCCATTTGATCAAAATACGGTTGGCACAGATGCAATAAACGCAGTTTATCTTTGGGGTGGCAGTGTAATTCAAGGTGCTGTCCGCTGTGTGTACAGTGCAGCCACTCGGATGCGAGGAGTTGGGTTAATAGCGGTGTGCGTAGCGGCGAATTTTGCGCGTCGGTTCTCAACGTGATGATGGCCCGTAGTGGCAAGGTTTGTTGTTGTCGTAATTGCGCTATAGAGCCGTGCGCCGCCAAACGGCCGTTCTTCATGATCGCCAATGTTTGTACGCGTTGTTCGATGTCGGCTAACACATGCGACGTGACGATCACCGTGCATCCTTGTTGACGGCGTTTTTCAACCGCATCATAAAGATCTCGAACGCCTTCCGGATCGAGTCCATTGGTAGGTTCGTCCAAAAATAAAATACGTGGCGAACCCAATAATGCCTGCGCTAAACCGAGGCGCTGGCGCATACCTTTTGAGTATGTGGCGACGCGTCGTTCGGCGGCGAAGCGCAATTTAACTTCATCCAGTAATGTGTCGATTTGTTGTGACGGTAATTTTTTGAGTCGGGCAAAAAAGTGCAACGTTTCGCGGCCGGTTAAATTGTCGAACAAGGCGAGATTTTCGGGAAGATAACCGACTTCACGGCGCGCATCGCGTAAGGTTGCTTCGTTGGCTACGCGTTGATGCCATAACATTTGGCCGCCGCTGGGCTGGATCAATCCCAACATCAATTTGAATACGGTGCTTTTACCGGCACCGTTGTGACCAATTAAGCCGAGGCTTTCGCCCGCACAAACGGTGAGCGAAAAATCGTCGACAGCGGCGAAGTCGCCGTAGCGTTTAGTTACCTGTTGCAGTTCAATCACATTAGTGTTCATTGAGTACATCGTGTAGTGGACGGCGTGTTTGCATAAGCGGATTTTTTTCCACGATAGACGGAGCGCGCAAAACCGGGAATTGAGCCGCAATATGATGCAGGGTTTCGATCGCCGGACTACTTAATAAAGCGCGCGCGCTGGGCGTGCGCCACAATAAACGATCGATCGCGTCTTGGCTGACGAACGCATCGTCGCCAATGCCATCGCCATTTCGGTCCCAGCCGAAATGATTGCTCCAATAATTACCTTGTTCTTCGCCCCATATTTGATCTTTTGAAGCAATATATTTGGTCTGTTCGCGATTATGAATAATGTCATTGCCGGTAAATTGATTATGAATAGAACCCGCCCATATATGAAAACCGATTTGGTTGCCGGCAATTACATTGTTCTCGATACGGTTATATTCGGCATCGTACATAAAGATCCCGCGCGCATTGCCGGTGATCAGGTTATCGCTAACCACCGCATCGGTAATGGTACGCAACATAATACCGTGGTCGCTGTTACCCCATACTTTGTTGCGCCGAACGATCTGATTTTTTACTTCCATCAAGGCAAGGCCGCCACGATTATTAAAACTATCGTTGTCTTCAAGAGTATTGTTATTCGAGTTCATATAGTGCGTACCGTAGCGCAGATCGTGTAAACGATTACGCGCGAAAATCGCATGATGTGATACGTCGACGTAAATGCCATCGCGGACAAAACTGATGTGATTGTTGATGATGCGAGCGCCGCTGGTGTTATACAGCTGGATGCCGTTGCCACGTTGCGACGAATAGCGATCGCGTAAGCCGGTGATCACATTGCCTTCGATATGAACGTCTTTGTTGTTTTCAATCCAAATGCCGAACAATACTTGTGCAAAGGTGTTGTTGCGAATCGACACGCGGTCGGCGTCTTTCTGAATGTAAACGCCGGCGTTTTGCTTGGTTAAATCACCACCACTGCGACGCACGATGAAACCATCAATATGAACGTCAGAGGCGATAATGCGCATGACATCGCCGTGGCCCATTCCATCTAAAACCGGTTTGTTTTCACCGCGTAGCGTTAACGCTTTATCGACGAGAAGGTTTTCAGGGTACACACCACGGCGCACGATGATGGTGTCGCCGACTGCCGCTTGCGAAATGGTCTGTTGTAATGATTGCGAGGCGTCAACGGTCCATGTGTGGGCGCGGACAAGTCCGCACACCATCATGAAAAAAAGTAGACCATTACGAAGTAGGAGGCTTCTCATCAATTCGGATCGGAATGTAATAGCCTTCATCATTGATCGGCGTTAAAGGAATGTTGTCGCGTTGACGACGTTTACGTTCTTGTGCCAGCGGCGGACAGGCATGTGGCTCGTAATACATCACCATGCAGTCAAGACATAATAAACATTCACGCGGATCAATTTCACCTTTGGCGTTAATGGCATGGGAAGCACAACCGACCGCGCACGCTTTGCAAGTGGTGCATTCGGCTTTGCGCTTTAATCCGAATTGGCGGAACGTGGACGGTATCGCAAGCCCAGCACCGAGCGGACATAAGTATTTGCAAAACGGACGCTCTTGCAACAACGACCAAACCAGCAATACACCAAGGTATAACGCGAACGGCCAACTGCGATTCCAAACCCCTACCAAAAACGTGGTTTTGAAGGGTTCGACTTCAGCCAGTTGTTCGGCCAGCGTCATGGAATAAAACGACAGTGCCAGCAGGCCGACAAATAAAACGTATTTAATCCATTTCATTTTGTCATGGTAGCGGGCGGGCATTTCAAACTGGAAGCGTTGGAGCGGTGTGCGTTGCGCTACCTTGAATAACAGCTCGCTCAAACTGCCATAAGGGCATAACCATCCGCAAAACAAACCGCGTCCCCACGTAAACATCGTGAAGAAAATAAACCACCAAAAAATAAAAATAAAAGGATCGGATAAAAACAATTCCCAGCGCCACTCGAAAATAACTGAATGAAACCACGTCAGGATCTGCGTGACGCTGGGCTGCGCCATTAAACCGAAACCAGCAAAACCGATCGCGATTAACCACGATAAGTATTTGGGTAAGGAAACCGGCCATTTGTTTTTTCGAGTCGATAAACGCACCAAGGTATCGCGTTGACTGTAAACGATAGAGATACTGATCAACCACGCACAGAAAAACGCGATGGATACCATTTTGGCTTGCCAGACACGTCGCCACGTATTGTCGAGTTTGACATCGGGACGACCATTTAGAAGTTGCGTTGCGGGCAGCCAATAATCGCGTTTGAAACTGACGAATTGGCGTTCATGGGTTTGTTTATCTTGCACGTTACCAAGGAAAACAAATTGCCAAGGAAAGGCCGCGCTGAAACTGCTGTCGCGCAAAATGAAAATGCCGGTTTCATTAAACGCGGGTGCGCCTTCAGCAGCGATGTGGTAAAGCGGTTGATAATCGTGATCACGAAAACTGTAACTGTCACCGTCTTGCGAGATATTAATGCGATCATAAATACCACCGCGCACGAATCCCGAACCTTTGAATGATTCACTGCCGTTGGACACGACCATTATGGCGTGTTCATTTGGCTGTAGCGATTGCATCAAACGTGACCAGACGGCATTTCCCAATAGACTGCGCCCGATCTGCGGACTATTCAGGTAAGCGAAATACAGATCCAATGCATCGCCGCTTCCGGTTTTTCCCAAGGTTTTATTGCTCAACTGCAAGCGCTGCACCAAACCGTCGGCGACTAACTTCCACCAGCCCAGTTTTTGCGGTAAATCGACTAATTGTGCTTGCGGACGTTGGTTAGCCGGAAGGATGCCGACCTGCCGCGCGACATTGCTCGCCGAACGCATAATGGTTTGATTTTCGGCGATGACGGTAACCGTCGCACCAGTGATTGCATCAATGCCGATCTCGTCGGCTCCGCTGGCTTTGCCGACTTCGATTTTCTGGCGAATATTTTTGCCCTGATATTGCGCGACAAAATCGAGCAGTTGTTGCTCTGGGATACCCAACAATAAAATCGGTTCGCTGTGTTTTAAAACCTTAATGCCGGTGAAATTACCCAGTCGGTCTAAGCCAATCAACGTGATCACGGGTTTACCGGAGTAGGCGGGAATGTCAACGATATCGGTTGATAAAAACACATAACCGATTAATTTTTTCTCGGCGTTAAATGCCTCGACAAAAAACGGCTGGCCTTTGCGCTGCGAAAAGCTTATCGCTTGTGGCATCACCGATTGGCAGTCAATGGCTTGACACAGATCCGGCGTGGTTGCCAGATTTTTGGGCAATTCCGCTTCATAGGTGCCAACGCTCGCCACGGTTGATAATGGTGCGAGCAAGAGCAGAGCGGTTATAAGCAGTGATTTCATCATGATGCGATTATTGTCAGGGGCGTTAAGCGCCTTGCCATTGATAGTGGTCAAGGATGCGGAAAATTGTAGATGAAATTGCAATATGAGTTGATTCGACGCATAAAAAAAATAGCGACAACGCGCGAGCGACGAACCGAACTTTCTGATGCCCGAAAAAAAGGGGAACTAACATTCCCCTTTTTTTTGACCGTTCTTTCGCTGCTTTACGCTTCGACAATAAAGCGACCGCGCATTTCTAAATGCAGTGCATGGCAGAAGTGGGTGCAGTAGAACCAATACACGCCCAGTTTGTCGGCTTTAAATGTCACCGATTGGGTTTGTTGCGGATGCACAATAAAGTTGATGTTATAACGCGGAATG
>CAZYUS010000006.1:0-18153 GCA_964650615.1 uncultured Pseudomonadaceae bacterium
TCGGGCTCACCAATCGCTACACCAGTCGCGTGGTTGAACTGTGCGGCGCTGGCGGTGCTTATCTGGGCGCGGGCATTTGTTCCGATGAATCGGCGGGCGACTTTGGTGAAAACCAAATCAAATCCATGACGTTTACCGATATGCAGTTAACGTGGAATCAACCCTTTGCCGTCACCGGTATGTTGCTTAAATTCGGTTTGAATAATGTGTTCGACAAAGATCCGCCGGAATGTTTAAGTTGCAGCTTAAATGGTTACGATGCCAGTACCTATGATCTACAAGGGCAGTATTATTATTTGCAACTGGCGTACAAAATGGAATAAGCGCCCGATTACAAAAAAACGACGGCACCTTCGGGTGCCGTTTTTTATCCGCTTATTTTATTTTCTCGACACGCAAAATTTTATCGCCCGGTAAAATTTTCGCGATCACATCAACGCCTTTTTCAATTTTGGCAAACGTGGTGTAGTGCCAATCGAGATGCGGATTGTGACCGGCATTGAAAAAGAATTGCGAACCACCGGTGTCTTTACCGGCGGTGGCCATACCCAGCCACTGTTCGTCGTGCGGATTCAAGGTTAATTCTTCACGAATACTGTAACCGGGACCACCGTTACCCGCGCTTTGCACGCGCGCGTCAAACGGATCGCCGGTTTGCGCCACAAAACCCGGCACCACGCGAAAAAAAACACGGCCATTAAAATAGTGTTTATCGGCTAAAGTCGCAAAGTTATAGGCGGTGTACGGCGTTTCGGCATTTAACCGGATCTGTATTTCACCGCGTTCGGTAGCCACGCGATAACGCGCACCCAGCGCCGATTGAATGACAGCAAAATCGAAGACTTTTTGTGCCGGTTCGATTTTTTCTTCGTCAACGGTTTCGCTCGGCAAAGCACGATTTACCGAATAGCGTAATGCGATTTGCGTTGCAGGTAATTGATCGCGCCATGTTTCCAGTTCTTTACGGTGTTGTTCGATCACGACAGGTCGTTCGCTTAACCCTTGCAAAGCCGCAATCGCCGTCATCTCATCAACATGATTAAACAAATTCGCCGTCACTTGCCACGCCTGATGTTCATCGGCCACGCGCGCCAGCGCAAATGCCGCTTCATAGCGCACCAACGGATTTTTATCCTGCTGCGCTAACGTCTTCACCCACGCCGGATCGTGTTGACTGGCGGGCGTCGCCAACGCGCGCGCTAAAAATAATGCGGTGCGTGGCGACGTCGAGCGCGCTAATGCCTCACGCAGCGATTCTGGCGCATAAAAACCGGGCAGTGCACGCACGCGCGACAACGCAAACGCCGCCATCGTCGCCGCCTCTGGCTGCGATGCGATGATGTTCAATAATAACGGCACAGCGGCTTTATCAGGCGCGCCGATTTTATCGCGACGATAGGTCCATAACTGACCCAGGGCGTGGGCGGCGGCCGACAGTTGCGCCACGTCGTTTTGTGCGCTCGCCGTTTTCATGGCCTCGATCAAAAGGGATTGCGCCGTCACATCACCGGTATTGGCGATGGCCATCAGCGCCACGTCACGATTTTCACGCGCGATCTTGCCCTCACGCCAAAGCGTTTGTAGCGGTGCGCTCGCTTGCTCACTCAAGGCGATGCCGAGTGCAAACAAGGCATAACGTTGCACGCTCACCTCGCCATTGAGTTGCGTCAGCAAACGCGCGACCACCGCATCGCCACCAATGCGCCCCAACCCCAACAAGGCGATACGTTTTTGTTCGCGGCTACCGCTTGCTAACGCTTGCGCAAAACTGTCGTGCGCCGCGTTACGTGCATCGGCCGCCTGCCACAGCGCCGCCGTCAGATCGGTGTGGTGGCTGGCAGCGGCCCACGATGACAACGACATGGTCATCATGATGACGGTCAGCGACATTATTTTTGTCCACTTCATTTCGTTTTCCTCGACAACAGTTTCAGCAAAGCAAAGGCGATCCGCTAAACTAGTGACCATTATTCAGCAAGTCACAATAGGTAGCGGCGAATGGCCCAGTATATCTACACGATGCATCGCGTGAGCAAGATTGTTCCGCCTAAGCGTCAAATCATTAAAGACATTTCCTTATCGTTTTTCCCCGGTGCCAAGATCGGTGTGCTCGGATTAAATGGTTCGGGTAAATCCACCGTGTTGCGCATCATGGCCGGTGTCGATAAAGAATTTGATGGCGAATCGCGCGCGCAACCCGGCACCAAAATCGGTTATTTGCCGCAAGAGCCGCAACTGGATCCGACTAAAGATGTGCGCGGCAATGTCGAACAAGCGGTCGCTGAGATCTTAAACGCTAAAAAACAATTAGACGAGGTGTACGCCGCTTACGCCGAGCCCGATGCTGACTTCGATAAATTGGCCAAAAAACAAGGCGAGTTAGAAGCATTTATTTCTGCCAATAATGGCGATGATGTCGATCGTATTTTAGAAGTTGCGGCCGATGCGTTGCGCTTACCGCCGTGGGATGCGGACGTCAGTAAATTATCGGGCGGTGAAAAACGTCGTGTTGCCTTGTGTACTTTGTTGTTAAGCAAACCCGATATGATTTTGCTCGACGAACCCACCAACCATCTCGACGCCGAATCGGTGGCGTGGTTAGAACGCTTCCTGCACGATTTTCCCGGCACCGTGATCGCCGTCACGCACGATCGCTATTTCCTCGACAACGTGGCGGGCTGGATTCTGGAATTGGATCGCGGCGAAGGCATTCCGTGGGAAGGCAATTACTCGTCGTGGTTAGAACAAAAAGGCGCGCGTTTGGAGCAAGAACAAAAAACCGAAGCGATGCACATCAAAACCATGAAACAAGAGTTGGAATGGTCACGGCAAAATCCGAAAGCGCGGCAAGCCAAAAACAAAGCGCGTTTGCAACGCTTTGAAGAGTTGCAATCGGTTGAATTCCAAAAGCGTAATGAAACCCAAGAATTGTATATTCCGCCCGGCCCGCGTTTGGGTAATTTGGTGATCGAAGCCAATAACATTAGCAAGTCGTTTGGCGACCGCGTGTTATTCGACAATCTGAATTTTAATTTGCCTCCGGGCGGTATTGTCGGTGTCATCGGCCCTAACGGTGCCGGTAAATCGACGTTATTTAAAATGATGTGCGGTTTGGAAAAACCCACCAGCGGCGAAATGCGGATCGGCGATACGGTTAAATTATCCTACGTCGATCAATCGCGCGATAATCTCGATAACAATAAAACCGTGTGGGAAGAAATTTCGGATGGTTTAGATATTTTGACCATCGGTTCTTATACCGTGCCATCGCGCGCGTATATTGGTCGCTTCAACTTCAAAGGCAGCGATCAACAAAAATGGGTAAAAGATTTATCCGGCGGTGAACGCAATCGTTTGCATCTGGCGAAATTGCTTAAAAGCGGCGGCAATGTGTTGCTGCTCGACGAGCCGACCAACGATCTCGATGTTGAAACCCTACGTGCGCTCGAAGAAGCCTTATTGGCGTTTGCCGGTTGCGCGGTGGTGATCTCGCACGATCGCTGGTTTTTGGATCGCGTGGCGACCCATATGCTGGCGTTTGAGGGCGATTCGCAAGTGGTGTGGTTTGAAGGCAACTACGCCGATTACGAAGCCGACCGCAAGCGCCGCTTAGGCATGGAAGCCGATCAACCGCATCGCATCAAATACCGCAAGTTGGAAGGCTAAACCGTATTTCACGGTGACCAAAAAGGGATGCTTGGCGTCCCTTTTTGCTGGGCTGGCATTGTGATTTTTGGCTTCTATACTTACGTTTTAAGGGCTGCAGGAAGTCCCCACCATGAATACGCCCACTACCGAACCCACCACCGATCGACGTCGTTTTCAGCGTGTGGATTTTTTCACCACCGCATGGCTGTGCGACAGCAACGGACGCCAAACCTGCCAAGTGCATGATCTGTCGCTCAAAGGCGCGCTGGTGGCGGTGCCGGAGGGCAACCTCGCCAGTTTGGTTACCCCGATCACACTGGAAATCCATCTCTGTGAAAGCGCAGACATCGTGCGCATGGAGGTGTCGGTCATGCACGAACGCGAAGGCGTCTACGGCTTGCGCTGCGAGCGCATCGACGTCGATAGCCTCACCCATTTGCGCCGTTTGGTCGAACTGAATCTTGGTGACACCACGTTATTAGAACGCGACCTTCACGCGCTGGTGGCTTGATGGCCAACACCATAAAAAAAGGCGGTTTGTTCACCGCCTTTTTTTATGCCGCGCCGACCGATTAGTGATGGCCGCCACAGTGACCATCGTGGACATGGCCATGGTCTAGCTCTTCTTCGGTGGCTTCACGCACACCCACCACTTCGACATCAAAATGCAGTTCGACACCGGCTAACTCGTGGTTGCCATCGACGGTGATCTGGTCGCCTTCGATTTTGGTGATTTGAATAACCATCGGACCATGTTGGGTGTCGGCATGAAACTGCTGGCCGATTTGCAAGGCTTCGGCACCGCCAAACGCGTCACGCGGCACCACTTGAATCAAGGCTTCTACGCGCTCGCCATAACCATCGGCCGGTGCCACCACGACGTTCAGCTTGGCGCCGACGGTTTTGCCTTCCAAGGCTTCTTCGAGGCCGGGAATGATGTTGCCGGCACCGTGGATGTACACCAGCGGACGGTCACCATCGGACTTGTCCAGCGTTTCGCCGGCTGAGTTGCGTAAATGGTAATGAATGCTGACAACAGCATCGGCGGCGATTTGCATAAGAAGAACTCCGATATTGAAGAGGCGCGCATTCTACCCGCGCAACGCCGCCCTGTCGTGCGCGAACCGGCATGACAGGCAGGCGCGCGCTTCGTATGATGCCAGCGGTTTTTTTGTCCCCAAGGACTTTTATCATGCGTTTTGTTTCTCTTTTGCTGCTTGCGGGCAGCGCCATGGCCGCCACGCCGCTCGATCCGACACACGATTACCACTCGTTTAGCGAGCCGCAAAAGCTGCGCGTTACTCATGTCGATTTGGACCTTACCGTCGATTTCGACCATCACCAATTAAGCGGTCACGCCACCTTAAAACTGGACAATAAAACGGCCAGCAAAAAACTCATCCTCGACACCCGCGATTTGACCATTTCGGCGGTCGAAGCCGGTGCCGATAGTGAAAAGTGGCAAACCACCACCTTCAAAGTGGGCAAGCGTGACGCCGCCTTGGGGTCACCGCTGACTATCGATCTGCCGCCGCGCGCCACGCAGGTGCGCGTGCATTACGTGACCAGTCCCAACGCCAGCGCCTTGCAGTGGCTGACGCCAACACAAACGGCGGGTAAAAAATTACCGTTCCTGTTTTCGCAATCGCAAGCCATACACGCGCGTAGCTGGATCCCCTTGCAAGACACGCCGCAAGTACGCATGACGTACACCGCCACCATTCACACGCCGACAACTGTGCGCGCGGTAATGAGCGCCGATAACGACAGCAACGCACCGCGCCGTGGTGAATACCGCTTCACCATGCCACAGGCGATTCCGTCGTATTTGATTGCGCTGGCGGTCGGTGATCTGGAATTTAAAGCCATGAGCGCACGCACCGGCGTCTACGCCGAACCGGCCACTTTGGATAACGCCGCCGCTGAATTTATCGACACCGAAAACATGATCGTCGCCACCGAAAAATTGTATGGCAACTATGCCTGGGGTCGTTACGATTTACTGATTTTGCCACCGAGCTTTCCTTTTGGCGGCATGGAAAATCCGCGCTTGTCGTTTATTACACCGACCGTCATCGCCGGTGATAAATCGTTGGTGAATTTAATCGCGCATGAATTGGCGCATTCGTGGTCGGGCAATTTAGTAACCAACGCCACGTGGCGCGATCTGTGGCTAAACGAAGGCTTCACGTCGTATATCGAAAATCGCATTATCGAATCGGTGTATGGCCGCGATATGGCGGTGATGGATCAAGTGTTGGATGCCAAGAGCCTCGCCGACGATTTGGCCGCCGCCAAACCTGAAGATCGCGTGTTAGCCGTCGATATTCGCGGCCGCGATCCAGACGATGTGTTCAGCGATATTCCTTATGTCAAAGGCAAAACTTTACTGCATTATCTCGAAGCGCAATTCGGTCGTGAAAAATTTGACGCGTTCTTGAATGGTTATTTTAAACATTTCGCATTTCAAACCTTAAACACCGAAACATTTGTGCGCTACGCGAGCGAACACTTATTAAAAAAATATCCCGGCAAAGTCAGCGAAGAAAAATTAAATGAATGGATTTACGCACAAGGAATGCCGGCCGATGCGCCGGTGGCGCAGTCAACGCGTTTCGATCAAGTCGATGCCGAAACGGCAGCGTATTTGAACGGCAAACGCGTCGTTGCCGCCCTTAAAACCGAGGGCTGGGTCACGCATGAATGGTTACGTTTTCTGGATCGCGTCCCGCCCACATCCAACCACGCCCTGCTACAAGAACTGGATGCACGTTTTCATTTCACCCAATCTGGTAACAGCGAAATCGCACACCGCTGGTTTTTGCTGTGCATTCGTTCTGGCTACGACAAAAACCGTGACGCGCTGGCGGCTTATTTAACGCAGATCGGTCGTCGCAAATTAATTGTGCCGCTTTACGATGCGCTGGCCAAAACCCCAGAACGCAAAGCCTTTGCGCAATCGGTGTATCGCAAAGCGCGCGCCGGTTATCACCCGTTAGCGCAATCGACCTTGGATAAATTGCTCGACATTAGCACCCAATAATCACGGCGAATAAATCCAAACGATAACAAAGGGCGATGCCGTAATCGCCCTTTTTATTTTGCTAAGTTGAATTTAGGTACGAAAAACCTGCAACGGCCCATGCGCCTGACACGTCGGCATGATCTCGATGCTCGACACATTGACGTGCGGCGGCTGTTGCAACACCCACGTCACCGCGCCAGCGATGTCTTGCGGTTGTAGCGCGTTGGCACCGGCATAGACTTTCGCCGCTTTTTCCGCGTCGCCTTTGAATCGCACGAGCGAAAATTCACTGCCGCCGACCAAGCCCGGTTCGATAGTGCTCACACGCACACCGGTACCGAGTAAATCACTGCGTAAATTGCGACTGAATTGCGCCACAAACGCTTTGCTGGCACCGTAAACATTACCACCCGGATACGCATAACTGCCCGCGATCGAGCCGATATTGACCACCTGTCCGCTGCCACGTTCAACCATTCCCGGCAACAGCAAACGCGTCAGCCACACCAGCGCCGTGCAATTGGTGTCGATCATTTGTTGCCAATCATTCCAATCGGCTTTGTGCGCCGGTTCCAGCCCTAAGGCGAGCCCCGCATTATTCACCAACACCTCGATCGTTTGCCATTCGGGAGGCAGCTGTTCAATCGCGTTTTTCACCGCCGTCTGATCACGTAAGTCCACGCTTAATGTCAGCACGTCGGTTGCTAACGACGCCGCGACTTCGGCTAATTTTTCGCCCCGCCGCGCGATTAAAATCAAGCGGTAATGCGCCGCCAGTTGTTGCGCGATCGCCACGCCGAAACCGCTGGAAGCACCACTGATGAGTGCGATTTTTTTCATCTTTTTGCCTGCAAAAATTTCGTTAACGCAACACATCACGACGACGCGATTTCACCGCCGTCATGACCCAGCCTAAAAACATACCGAACAACACAATGGCTGCACCGGCGTACATCACTTCGCTTTGAAACCGTTTTTCCAGCAACGCATTAGACTGGGTTAATTTTTCGTTTTGATTTTCCAATTCAACCACTTGATGTTGCAACGCTTGCACCTGCTGCTCTAACGCGTCGCGTTCGGGTGTCGAAGTTTTCAAATCATCCAGCTCGCGCGTCGCGGCGTCGTACTGCGCTTGCAATTCGCTAAAACGTAACACGGCCGGCGGCGTAGTGACGATTTTTTCCGCTTCGACCCAACCTTCTGGGCCGCTTTGCGCGCGCACGCGCACAAACCCTGTACCCGGCGCACGATCCAATATCTGCACGATTTCGCCGGCTTTCACATAATTGATGATTTTTTGTTCTTTGGCCGCACCGGCACGAAGTCCCAATAACAATTGATCGCTGACATAGTGGGTCGCTGCCGGCTCACCCGCCCACGCCGCCGTCGTCAGCAAAGCGACTATCAGTATTTTTATCATCGTTGCACTCTCGTTTTTCGCGACGCCATCATTGTAAGCGTTAGAATCCGCTCATGCGATTTTATGTCAATCCACAATGGCCACCGAGATCGAACTCAAACTCGCCACCGATAGCGATACCTTATCGGCATTGACCGCCACGGTTTTACCAGACGGCTGGCAAGCCGGTCCGTGGCGCACTCAAGACCTGAGCAATCATTATTTTGATACCCGCGATCACGAGTTACAGCAACGCAAGATCGCGCTGCGCATTCGCCAGCAAAACGGCAAATTTCGTCAAACCATTAAAGACGCCGGCACCAGTATCGGTGGGCTGCACCACCGTCACGAATGGGAATGCGAAGTCGCTGGTGCTGCGCTCGATATTGCCAAATTACCCGAAGCCGAGTGGACCCCGTGGTTAACGCAGTTATGGCGTGCGCAACAATTAAGCGTCGCCTTTACCACCGATTTCGTGCGTCAGAAACGCGAACTGAAACACCGCAGCGGCACCGTGATCGAGATGGCACTCGATCGCGGCTCCATCACGACCGACGAGCGCCACGCCCCGTTAAGTGAAATCGAATTAGAAGTGGTGCAAGGACAAGTCGCACCGCTATTCGAGTTGGCACGTCATCTGGCGCAACACCATCCTCTGCATCCCGATGGTCGCAGTAAAGCCGAGCGCGGTTATCGTTTATTGGACGCGCAACCGGCGGCCACCAAACGCCTGCAACCGCTACTCATTAACGAGCAAACCACCGCTTGGCAATTACTGTGCGAAGCGGTCACCACGGCGTGGACGCACTGGCAAATTTATGAAAATGAATTTCGCAGCAAGTGCGATGTCAACAGCGCCGAACAAATGCGTCGCGCCGCGCATTTATTGCGTTATGCCCTGATGTTTTTTCATCCGGTTAAGCTGCCATTCGCACGCAAAAAATGGCAACGCATGTTGGGCAGCATTTTGCACGCGCTCGATTGGGTCGATGACGCGCGCGAGTTGTTATCCGCCGATGAAATGGTGTACCGGCTTGAAGATGAAAACTATTTATCGTGTCAGGAAGCGTTGGCCGAACTGTTGCCCGGCGAGCGCGATTTTGGTGCCGGTGTGGCGCGCACGTTGCTGCTGTTACACAGCCGCGATTATTGTTTGTTTGCGCTTGATATCGCGCAGTTCATCCACGTGCCACCGACACCGGATGCCGATTTATCCATTGTGATCGACGACGCCGCCACGGCATTAGTGGTACGACAATGGGAAGCTCTGCAAACGTTGTGGCAAAACGGCCCGAAATCACCCGATCTGGATTTTTATCGCCGCCAACAACGACATTTGCATCGCGCGGTGTTAAGCGGTTTGATGTTTGCGCGTTTGTATGAAGAGCGTAAACAAAATCAATTATTGAATCCCTGTCGCGATCTGCTGGCCGGCATTCAAGACGCCAACAGTCTTGAACACCTCGATCACATCGCACGCGGTTTAAGCGCCGATGATTATCGTGATTTTACTGGCTGGTTAGTCGCGCAGCGCGAAACGCTGTGGGAAGCCATGCGAATGACACGCGAATGGGCGCTACGCGCCGAGCCTGAAGATCTGGATGATTAATTTTTTTAGATAAAAAACGGCCGCTGCAAATCAGCGGCCGGTCATTGAATGCAACACGCGATAAATTACGGTGTCGCACCCTCAGCGGCGCAGTTATAACCCATGCTCGACAATTTCTGCACGAAAGCATCGGCTTGTTCTTTGCACTTGGCCACTTCGACGTTGTATTTCCACAACACTTGCGCGTCAGCACCCGGTTGTTCGGTGTCTTTATGGTATTTCACTTCACAGGGTTTACTGCTGTCACCTTCTTGATGAACCACTTCAACACGGCGAACGGTTTCACCCATTTTGCACACCGTCACATCGGCGCTGGCCGCGACACTAAACACTGACAAAACGATGGCGAAACGATGACGATTTTGTTGCATCATGCTCATTTGACTTGCCTCCATTTGAGTCCCCAATAAAAAGGGCAAGGCAGTGTGCGCGAGAATCAAACGCGCTGCAAGTTACGTTTGCTTACGCATTCACTAAAAGCGGTGGCAGCGGACAATTTAAATGTTCGGCAATGGCGCGCAGCAATTCGCTTTCATCCACCGTGACTTCGTTATCGTCCAAAATCAAATCGGCCAAGGTTTGCAATAACGGTCGCTTTAACATCGGCAGTAACGCATCGAGTTTAAGCAACGCATCATGCAAGGCATCGGCATCAAATTGTGTCGCCATGGTGCGCACCGGCACGGCAAATACCTTCATCGCTTGTTGATAACGCGCTTGGGCAGCGTCGATATTGTCGCGTCCTGCGCGCACAATCATCGCGATCACAATCGCCAACTCATCGGCAACGTCGGTATAGCGTTTGATGCTGGCACCACTGTATGCGCTTTTCGGTTGCAACCACGATTGCGCCAAACTGGTCAGCACGTATTCGAAGGGCGTGACCGCCTGATCCAATTTCACGATCTCGCGCAAGGTGTTGATGCACGTGGCGCGCTCTGTTTTGGTCATAAATTCAAGCGCCGGACGCATGGCGTTGAGTAATGCCAGTCGTTGCGTCGCCGGTAATTGTTTGCACGCCGGTAAAAATTGCGCCAACTGCGCGCGTGATGAAGCCCCCATTTTGCGTTCGACGTGCATCAAGGCAATGGCTTCGACACTGGGGCTTTCGACGATCGCCATCGCCATTAATAGCGGGGCTGCCGATTGGCGATCGTGGGCCGCGTGTAATAACGCTTCCGGTATGGCGTTGTGCAGCGATTGTGCGTAACGCCAATGTGATTCACTGACATTGCCAACGGTGGCCACAACGGCGGCGGCCCCCATCATTTTCTGTAATGTTTCGTGCGTCTGTGGTTGAACGTGACGCGCCTCGTCAGCGGCGGCTTGGGTTTGTTCCATTTTTATTTTCTGCCCAACCGAACGCAGCAATACATCTGGCGTAAACCCCAGCGCCGCAATGCGCTCATTGAGCGGTGGATGAGTAGCAAACACGCCACCAAAAGATAATTTAATGGGTTGACCAAAGCACAGATGGCTCATGTCTTCGGCATACGGCGTGTTCAATAACGATTGTCCACTGTGCAGCTGAATTTTTGCCAGCGCATTGCCGATGCCGCTGTTGTCGCGAGTAAATTGCACCGACGACGCGTCGGCTAAAAATTCACGCTGTCGTGAAATCGCCGATTTGATCAAGCGACCGAAAAATAACCCGACGTAACCGATGACCACCAACGCCACGCCCAGCGCCAAAATAAACAACACCGCGTTGCCGTCTTTTTTGGAACGCCGACTGCTGCCACTGTCGACATAACGCAAACTGCGCAAAATAAACTCGCCACACTGGCCGATCAATAAAATGCCGGCCAAAATGCCAATCAAACGCACATTGATGCGCATATCACCATTTAATATGTGACTGTATTCGTGGCCGACCACTCCTTGTAATTCGCTGCGATTTAATTTTTCGAGCGTGCCGCGCGTCACCACCAACACCGTTTCTTGCGTTTTCAATCCGGCCACGAACGCGTTGATGGCGCGCTCGTTATCCATGACATAAAGACGCGGCAGCGGTGTACCGGAGGCGATCGACATTTCTTCTACAACATTGATCAAACGACGCTCTAAAGGATCAGTGGTTTCCGGCAAAATGCGTCGCGCACCAACCATATCGGCCACGGCTTTGCCACCCGCCGATAGCTGCACCATGCGCGCACCACTACCAATGCCGATGGCCGCAAGGGAAATCAGTGCGATGGCAACAAACCATGGCGAATGCAGCCATTGCGCCACCGTCATATGCGCGCCACCGAATACATTCAGCAGCACGAACGTCACCATATTAATCGACACCACTATCGCCACCACCGCCAGCACAAAATACAGCAGCAGCCATTTGGTTCGCTTACGCGCCAGATCTTGGTGCTTGAAAAAATCCATTGCAACGCGGCCTTATCGTTACTGATGCGAAGAGAGCAGATCACGCAGCGGTGCCACTCCCTCAGTGGCACCGTCTGCGCGCTTATTTAATTAAATTTCACCCGTACCGATTGACGCACTTCGGCATTCTCCACTTCGAATAATTGCGCCGCTTGGAAACCGAAATTATTGGCAATTAACACCGTCGGAAATTGCTCGCGCTTGGTGTTGTATTCCATCACCGCGTCGTTATAGGCCTGACGCGCAAACGCGACTTTATTTTCGGTGGAGGTCAACTCTTCCATCACCGTCATCATCGTTTGATTGGCTTTTAAATCCGGATAACTTTCCGCCACCGCAAAGAACTTTGTCATGGCCCCGGCTAACTGCCCTTCAGCACCGACTAAACCTTGCACCGCCGCTGCGTCATCCGGATGCGCCGCTGCCGCTTTGCTGGCCGTAATGGCTTGATTACGCGCCGCAATCACTGCTTCCAAGGTATCACGCTCGTGCGTCATATACGCCTTGGCGGTTTCCACCAAATTCGGGATCAGGTCGTAACGGCGATTTAATTGCACATCAATTTGCGCGTAGCTGTTTTTAAAACGGTTACGCAACGCCACCAGTGCGTTATAACCACCGATGATCCACACCAGCAGCAGCACGGCTACCGCGATAAAAATCCAGAACCCCATGATGTACTCCGTCAGTTGTCAAAAGGCCACTGCCTTCGTGCGGCATTAAAAGGCAAAGCTCAAGCCGGAACAAGTGCGATATGCTTACCGAATGTAAATACCATGCGTAATCGACCGTGAAACCGTTTTCCCCTACTTTGAATGACGACCAACGCGCGCGCGGGCGGGCGCGCTTGAGCTGTCTCGCGGCGGTCGCCGCCGACGATGTCGAAGATGCCTGCACCGTGTTGGCGTTATCCGATTTTGTTTACGACGCGTTACGATTATTTCCTTCCTTGTTTACGCGCTGGCAGGATGAACAACGCTTGCACGCTGACCATCGCGAAAGTGCAATGCGCGCGCGCGCCGCGCAATTTTTCGATCTCCATGACGAACAGCAATTATTGTCGGCATTGCGCCAATGGCGACGCGATGAAATGGCCTTGATCGCATGGCGCGACATCGCCGGTCATGCCAGCGTCGAAGAAACCATTTACCACCTGTCGCTGCTCGCCGATTTGGCCTTGCTCACTACGTTGCAGTGGTTGACCCGCGATTTTGCGACTCGCTTTGGCGCGGTGCGCGATAAACAAGGCAATGAATTGCAATTACTGATCCTCGGTATGGGCAAACTCGGCGGCGGCGAATTAAATTTTTCCTCCGACATTGATTTGATTTTTGTCTACGGCGAAGACGGCGAAACATCCGGCCCGCGCAAAGTGGAATACCGCGAATATTTCACGCGTTTGGCACAGCGATTAATTCATGTCTTAAGCAGCACCACGCAAGACGGTATGGTGTTTCGCATTGATATGCGTTTGCGCCCCTACGGCGACAGCGGCCCATTGGTGATTTCGCTCGATGCGCTAGAGGAGTATTACCAAGATCAGGGGCGTGAATGGGAGCGTTTTGCCGCCATTAAAGCGCGAGCGATTTCAGGTGATGCGCTCAGTATTGCGCGGTGGCAAGATCTTATCCGTCCATTTGTGTTCCGGCGTTATATTGATTACGGTGTGTTGGAAGCGATACGCCGCTTAAAAGCACTGATCGCACAAGATCTACGACGCAAAGCACGCGGCGATAACATTAAATTGGGGGCCGGTGGTATTCGCGAAATTGAATTTATTGTGCAAGCCCACCAATTGATACGCGGCGGTCGCGATTTGAACTTGCGCTCACCGTCGTTACTGCCGATGTTGCAGCACATCGCGCAAACTGGATTACTGCCCGCTGACGAAGTTAGCGATTTACGAACCGCATATTTATTTTTGCGCAAACTCGAAAACAGCTTGCAGCAGTGGCGCGATGAACAAACACAAACCCTGCCCACCGAAACAACGACGCAGGCCGCGATCGCCGCGATTATGGGCTGCGAACGTTATGACACGTTGTTAAGCATCGCCACCCAGCATCGCCAGCGCGTGCATCATATTTTTCAAAGCGTTTTCGGTGCACCGACACCGTTAAGCCCCGAACGCGAAAAAAACAGCGCCGCCACGCGGTTGTGGCGCAAGCAAGTGAACGACGAACAAGCAGCGGCTATTTGCACACAACTCGGATTTCCCGATGCGCAAAATGTGCTCGCTTTATTGCAGCAACTGCGCGATGCCAACGCCACTCGCGTGTTATCCGAACGCGGTCGCCAGCGTCTTGATGCCTTGATGCCAGTGCTGATTGAAACCTGCGCACACAGCGGTGAAAAAAGCGCCGTCGCGCTGCAACGCGTCGTACAGTTGTTATATGCCATCGCACGACGCACCGCGTATTTAGAATTGCTGGCCGAAAATCAAACCATGCTCACGCATTTGGTGCAATTGTTTTCGCGCAGCGCATTTATCGCCGAACAAGTGTTGCATTATCCGGTTTTGCTCGACGAATTACTTGACAGCAAAACGCTGTACTCGCCACCGCAAAAATCCGCTATGCGCACCGACCTGCAACAAGCGTTATTACGCATTGACGGCGACGATCTGGAGACTTTGCTGGATGCCTTGCGCGAATTTCGTCATGCCAATACCTTGCGTTTAGCCGCCGCCACCTTAAGTGACAGTCTCGATATCGGCAGCGTCAGTCAGCGTCTGACCGATCTGGCCGAAGTGATTTTGAATGCGGTTTTGGAATTGTCATGGCAACAATTGTCGGCCAAACATGGCACACCGCCCGGCGCACCCGAGGAACGTCAATTTTTAATTGTGGCGTACGGAAAATTCGGCGGACAAGAATTGAGTTTTGCCTCCGATCTCGACTTGGTTTTTTTGTACGACGGCGAGGCCAGCGCGACCACCAACGGCGACAAAGCCATCGGTGTCGATCAGTTTTACACGCGACTAGCGCAACGCATTGTGCATCTGCTCAGTACGCGCACCGCAGCGGGATTGTTGTACGAGGTGGACACGCGTTTGCGCCCCTCGGGTAATTCCGGATTGCTGGTGTCGCATTGGTCGGCGTTTGAAAGTTATCAAATGCAGGAAGCGTGGACGTGGGAACATCAAGCCTTGGTGCGCGCGCGTCCGGTCAGTGGTAGCGCACCGTTTATGCAACGCTTTCAACAGTTGCGGCAAACGGTGCTGACGCAAGCCCGCGACGAAAGCACGTTGAAGCAGCATATCGTTGCCATGCGCGATAAGATGCGTGAAGCACTCGATAAAACCCGCGCTGCGGTGTTCGATTTAAAACAAGGACGCGGCGGTATCGTTGATATCGAATTTTTGGTGCAATATTTTGTCCTGCGTCACGCCCGATCATTGCAACAAGCGTTGCTGCACAGTGACAGCGTCGCGCTATTGCATGCACTTGCCGAACGTGAGCTGATCACTCCTGAGTGCGCTAGCGTTTTAATCGCGCACTACCGCTACTATCGAGAATTCGGCAATCAATTAGCACTTGATGGTCAAAGCACTTTAATTGATCGCGAGCATTTATTGAGCAAGCGTGAAGACGTCATCAAAATGTGGAATACCGTGTTTGAAATCGCCTAAACCGTGACGACTAACTGGCCTGTTCGAACGCCTGTAATTGATCGGCATTTAACAACGATTGCACCGCCGGATCAGCTAAGGTCACACCGAAACTGCCGTCGGCTAAACTGTCACGTAAACGATAAGGTTGTCCAAAAGCGTCGACACAAACTCGCGACAGATCCATATAGCGCGGTTTGCACGGCAATTTTTGTTCGTCACGCAGCACCACTACACGCGGACGCAGTCGATGCTGACGTTCGGACTCCACAATTAATGCCACCTCGCCAGTGTGCAAGGTCACCAATGTGCCAACTGGAAAAGCACCGATCCATTCGACAAATTTGAGCACCAATTTTTCATCGAACTGCGTGTTGCGACCATTCATCAATACTTTGATCGCTTCTTTAGGTGGCCGCGCGCCATCATAAACACGATGACTGGTGATCGCGTCATACACATCGCACACCGAGATCACGCGCGCCCAATACGGAATTTGTTCGGCGTTTAACTGGCGCGGATAGCCGTTGCCATCTAAACGTTCGTGATGATTGTAAGCGGCATCAACCGCATTGGGTGGCACGTCGGCATGACTTAACAGCAAGTCGTAACCCATGCGCGCGTGTTCGCGCATGTGGATGAATTCGTGTTCGGTTAATTTTCCCGGCTTATTCAAAATCGCTTGATCGACTTTTATTTTGCCAACATCGTGCAACAGGCCGCACAAACCGGCTTGTTCCAACTCTTTTTCTTCGTGGCCGAGAAAGCGCGCAAAACCGATCGCCAAAATCGACACCGCTAAACAATGCTGGCCGGTGTATTCGTCGCGTTGCTTGATGCGGCTTAACCAGATCATCGCGCTCTCGTTGCGCAACAAACTGTCGACACATTGGCGCACATAATCACGACACGCTTTGGTATCAATACCATTGCCTAACTGGATCTCGTGCAACACGGTCTTAATTAATTGACTGCCGCTTTTATGCACGTCGCGGGCGTGATCGATTTCTTGCGCTAAAGCGCGCGCCTGTCGCACCTCGTCCATCGTTTTACCAATGGTACGCGCGTGCGACGTGGCACTAATCACCACACGACGCGTTTCATCAATAAAAACAAATGAACAGATCTGTTGCACCGCTTCGACATCGGCCAATGTCAACAATGGAAAACCTTGAAATAGAAACGGTGTTTGCTCCCAAGGCCGATCCAACTCGCACACATACATGCCGAGTTCTAATTCGCCAACGCGAATTTTTCGCCGAGTAAGTTCATTAAAACTGGTCATCGCAACTTCAACGTTCGGGATAAGGCAGTAACGCCGATAAACAGGGCTTGGCCTGCGTCATCAATTGCGTGTGTACGGACGCGGCGTCGACCACGTCAGCGACCACCGCCCCCTGCACGTGAGTGACGCCCATGGCGATAAGGGTATTCAACAAGGCGCTACTCTCTACGCCTTCAGCGGTCACGCCGATATCCAGACGACGCACCATCATCACAATGCCTTCAACGATGCTGCGGTCACGCCCACTGTCGTTTAGGCGCGCAATAAAACTACGGTCAATTTTGATGTTCTGCAACGGGAAACGATGCAAATAACTCAAACTCGAGTAGCCGGTGCCAAAATCATCAAGATGGATGGCAATGCCGAGTTCGCGCAAGCGTTGCATTTGTAACAACGTTTGTTCTGGATCGTGAATCAAGGCCGTTTCATTTAGCTCGATGACAAGCGCCTCGCCGGTCAATCCGTGTTGCGTCAATAACACCGCAAGACGCGCGGCCAACTGACGGTCGGCAAACGTCGCCACCGAGACATTCCAACTTAATTGCAGTTGTGTAAACGATGTTGTTTGTCGCCACGATACGAGGTCAGCCAGTCCTTGTTCGATAATGGCGAAATCGATCAACGCGCTCATATTCGATTCATCGGCCATGGTCATGAATTGCACGGCGGTTAATTCGCCGCGCTGCGGATGATGCCAGCGAGCCAGTGCTTCAACCGCTGCAACACGGTGATGTTGTGCGTCAAGAATTAATTGATAAGCCGGGCGGATCTCACGATTAACCAATGCTTCCCGTAACCAATTTTCACCGCGCAAACGCTGCGCGTTTTCGGTCAACATACTGCTCTTGAAATGCGCATACTGGTTGCGTCCGGCTTTTTTTGCGTGATACATGGCGGTATCGGCGTCGCGCAAATAATCTTCAGCACGCGTAACCGCCGGTGACGAGATGACGATGCCAATGCTGGTCGATACATTCACCGCTTCATGGCCGATAAAAACCGGCTCATTCACGGCGATCAAAATGCGTTCGGCCACGCGATTCAATTCGTCTTCCTGATGCACGGCATCGATCAAGACACAAAACTCGTCGCCACCGAATCGCGCCACCGTATCACCCGGTCGCAATGTGTGTTGCAAACGCCCAGCTACCGATAACAACAATTCGTCGCCGACCAAGTGGCCTAAATTATCGTTAAT
>CAZYUS010000006.1:18163-40054 GCA_964650615.1 uncultured Pseudomonadaceae bacterium
GGCGGATGCGGCCGCCGCTGTACCCGCTGCACCGATTGCCGCAGCAGTTGTAAAAACAACGCGCGATTGGGCAACCCCGTTAAAGAATCATGAAAGGCGAGCCGATTCAATTCTTGTTCGGCGTGTTTGTGCGATGTGATATCGACGACTTGTGTTAAAAAATAACACGCACCGGTTTCGTGATCGCGTTGCACATTGCTACTGACCAAGGCCCATACGATGTCACCATTTTTTCGCATATAGCGTTTTTCGAATTGCTGCGTGCTGGCGGTATTGGTTTGAAATTGCTTGATGCGGTCGCTGGTTAACGTGCGATCGTCCGGATGCGTGATCTGCAAGACACTCACGCCCACCAGTTCGTTTTCGCGGTAGCCCAGTAATTCGCATAATTTGGGATTAACGCGCATAAAACGCCCGCTCTCACTGACCACCGCGAAACCAATCGGGGCCGCTTCAAACGCAATTTCAAAGCGCTCTTCGCTCGCGCGTAACGCCGCTTCGATTTGTTGCCGCGCACTGATGTCTTGCACCACCACACGCAAACAACCGTTGTCCTCGCGTTGGCCCTGACAATCCCAACTCGACATAACGGCCTCGTCGTGGTGATTTTTGGCAATCAGGTGAAACGCATTGTTGTCGTGCGATAAGCGTTCGATGGCCTGCACCAAATCGCCTAATCCGGCGGTATTTAACAACGTTAATAATTGCTCCAGCGACGTCGGGATCGCGGGCAACCGCAACAGCGTGGCAAAATTATCCGACAGGTTGAGTTGCGCCTTTATGGGATCGTATTCAAAGCTGCATAACGCCGCTTGCCATTGCGCTTGTTGCAAACGGAGTTGCTGCACTTGCAATTGCATAACGTGCTCATGCAAGCGTGCATCGCGCGCCGTCACGTCGTGGTGCATGCGAATAAATTGACGCGCTAATTCGCCCACTTCGTCTTCGCGCTGGCGCGATAGCTCCTGCGGTTCGACGCCGTGGGCTAATGCGTCAGTCAGTTGCGCGATCGGTCGTGCGATCTCACGTCTTACCCACCACCATAATAAGGCGTAAGTCAGCAACGCCATGGCAAAAATCAACACCAGCATGACGCCAGCGGAAACCCGCACATTCGCCATCACCACGGTGCGCGGCACGACACGAACAAAATACCAATCTGGCGTCGCTAACGTCGCCACCACCACGTAGGCGTCCAGTACCTCATCATATTGAATTTGATTGCCACGAACGGCGATCATGGCGCTGTCATACAACGCGATTAATGACGCGTCACCCGAGCGCGGAATCGACAGTAATTGTCCCGATTGCAACAACGATTCGTTGTACTGCGGATGCGCGATCAAACGACCATCGGCGCGAAACAACGCGGTATAACTGCCATCGTCGTTCACTTCGCTGCTGCGCGCAATCACGTCAGCCATCGTGATGTCATTGCCGATCGTCGCCAGATGTTTTTCGCCGACATAAATCGGTGTCTCGACCGAGACCATCCACACTTTTGTTTGCGAATCGGCGTAGAGCCCGGTCCATACGGTGGCGCGTTGGGGATTATTGTTGGCATCCGCAACACGGAAGTATTCCTCTTGCGTGACATCGGATTGCGCGTTCAGTAGACGCACAATATTCGGCGCGTCAGGCCAAAACGGCACACCAATATTTTCTGGCGCTAAGAAATACGTGTTCAAATAATCTTGCCGCCACGCGCGGCCATATTCGCTGGCCAAACGCTGGAACACCGTTACTCGCCATTTCAATTCATCGTTTAACACGACGTCATTATCGATCCAGATACCGGCGTCTTTTTCGGCGTCGAAGCCGGTTTCACGGGAGCGCCAGCAACCGTCGATATTGCGCTCGACCAACTGCTCAAAACGACCATTCACGGTGCTACCGCTGGTCGAGTTGTAAGCGTCCAGAAATGCGGCTTTTAATACTTGATGATGGCGCGTAGCCCGTTCGAATACGGTGTTTTCTTTTTGCGCCCGTACCGCATTCAGGCGCAGCAACTCGCCGGTTTGCCGTTCGATCAGAAAGGCCCGCATTTGATGATAAGCAATGAAACTGCCGATCGACGCCACCAGCAGGGTGATGGCACCGATATGCAATAAGGTATGGGTCGCTAACGAACGGGGTGGCATGGGCGGAATACGGCCTTCGCTCCATCGAAGACTTGAAGTATATACGAGGGCGAGGGATAGCCCTACGTGGGGCGAAGACCTTTCGCACGCAACTGTTATAATCTCGTTCCTTCGTCGGCTCGTTCGCCGCCGAACCGTCATTTCATTGCGTCGAGGTAACGTCTGTGTCTGCTACCGCCCCTACTGTCCGTATTGTTGAAGTCACGCGCAAGGATCTCCCGCTGGCCTGTCCGGGAAAATTCAACGCCTTGTGGAATATGCATCCGAAAGTGTATTTGCAGTTCAAAGCCGGTAAAGCCAGCTGCCCGTATTGCGGTGCGCAGTATCAATTACACGCCTGATATGTCGCGCCGCAACGAAGCGGACTCGTTGCGCGACGATAAAAACGATAAGAGCTCGCACACGTGACTCAATCCATTCTCGTTGTCGGCCCGTCGTGGGTCGGCGATATGGTGATGGCACAGGTATTGTTTCGATTACTGAAACACCACCATCCCAGCGTACACATCGACGTATTGGCACCGGCCTGGAGTCGCCCGCTCTTAGTGCGTATGCCAGAAGTGCGACGCGCCATTGATTTGCCTTTTGGTCACGGCAAATTTGCGTTTTTCGCGCGCCGCGCATTCGGCAAAAGTTTGATCGAACATCGCTACGATCAAGCGATTGTATTACCGAATTCGTGGAAATCGGCCCTCATCCCATTTTTTGCCGACATCCCACAGCGCACCGGTTGGCGCGGCGAAATGCGTTTTGGTTTGTTAAATGATCAACGCCGGTTAGATAAAAAACGTTACCCATTGATGATCGAACGTTTCGCCGCCTTAGCCTACGCGCGCGACACCGATTTACCCGAGCATTTACCGTGGCCTGAATTCACCGTGCAACCGGTGCAAATCGAGCAAGCGTTGCACGATCTAAAATTAGCAAAGCACGCGGCACCAATTTTGGCGCTGTGTCCCGGTGCCGAATTCGGTCCATCGAAACGCTGGCCGGAAAAACATTTTGCCGACATCGCACGTCATTATTTGGCGCTCGGTTGGCAAGTGTGGATCTTCGGCTCCGCTAACGATTCGCCCGTTGCCGAAGCGATTCGCGCGCAATGCGCCGGAGTGCCGCTTAATTTGGCTGGCAAAACGAATTTGGCTCAAGCAATTGATTTATTGTCGCTGGCCACCCAAGTGGTGAGCAATGATTCCGGATTAATGCATATTGCGGCGGCATTACAGCGCCCGTTGGTGGTGCCTTACGGTTCGACATCGCCGCAATTTACGCCACCGCTTTCGCATCACGTGCGCGTGCTGCGCACTGGCATCGCATGCAGCCCATGCTTTAAACGTGAATGCCCGCTCGGTCATCAAAACTGCTTAAACGAATTGATGCCGAGCACGGTGATCGCCGCCATTGATGATCTGCAACAGGACGTCCACACCTTGTTGGATTTGGCATGAGCTTCTGGTTAAGCGAGCGCTTTCGCGCCGCCGATCACACGCGCTGCGATTTTGACGCCATTATGGCGCTCGACGGACAACGTTTTCGCGAGCTCGACAATCGCCGCACCTTTCGTTTTTTACGCGGCGGACAAGCGTTTTTTGCCAAATTGCATTTCGGCGTCGGATGGGCCGAAATTATAAAAAACCTGCTGCAAGGCCGGTTACCCATCGTCAGCGCGTACAACGAATACGCCGCCATTCAACACCTCGATCGCATTGGCGTCGCCACCATGAAATTGGCCGGTTTTGGCGTACGCGGATGGAATCCCGCAACACGTCAATCGTTTGTGCTCACACACGAATTGAGCGACATGATCAGCCTCGAAGACGTGGTCAAAACGTGGCCAAAAACACCGCCCCGTTTATCATTTCGGCGCGCCGTATTACGCGCACTGGCCACCACAGCGGCCGCCATCCATCGCAGTGGCATGAATCATCGTGATTTTTATTTATGCCATTTTTTAATGCCGCGCGCACAACTCGACAGCACTGAAGTGACCCTTCACGTGATTGACTTGCACCGCGCTCAACTACGCGCGCAGGTGCCGCAACGGTGGCTCGAAAAAGATTTAGCCGGTTTATATTTTTCGGCATTAGACGGTGGACTCAGCCGTCACCAATGCCTGCGGTTTGTTAGTCTTTATCAACAACACGGTGTCACGCCGACACCGCAATGCTGGCGTCGCATCGAACAAAAAGCATTGGCGTTGTACCAAAAAGATCATCGTCGTCCGTCACCTTTTTCGTTTTTCTAATTCGGTAACTTGTCATGCCTGCTGCCAAAATTTTACTCGCCATCAGCCACTATTTTGAATTTGGCGGTTTGCAACGCGACATGGTGCGCGTGGCGCGTTTGTTAAATGCGCGCGGCGCTCACACGCACATTTTATGCGGCGGCTGGGCCGGTGATATTCCACCCGATTTATCGGTTGAAGTCGTGACGTTAACGGCGTTCACCAATCACGCCAAGATCCGTCAACTCAGCGAACACGTGGCGACGCGCCGTTCGCAATTCGATGCCACCATTGGCTTTGTTAAAATGCCACACCTGGATTTTTATTTTGGCGGCGATCATTGTTTTCGCGAACGAATGCTGCAAGAAAAACCGCGTTGGCAACATTATCTGCCCCGCTATCGCGTGTTCAACGCGATGGAAGAAGCCGTCTTCGGTGCCTTCAGTAAAACCGAATCGTTTTTGATCGCGGCCGAACAAAAAGCCGCCTATCAACGGCAATGGCATACGCCCGAAAATCGCGCCCATTTACTGCCCGGCGGATTAAACAAAGCGTTTATGGATGCCGGACGCCCAGACGAAGCGGGCAAAAAAGCGTTGCGCGATGAATTGAAATTACACGATCACGAACGCGTCATCGTGCACGTCGGTTCTGATTTCAAACGCAAAGGCGTCGATCGCATTTTGCGCGCCTTCGCCAGCCTACCAAACGAATTACAACGCACCCATCGCGTCGTTATCGTCGGCAGCGGTGACGCCAGCGAGATGTTAAAACTGAGCGACGAACTAGCCATTCGCGATCGCGTGATCTTCACCGGCGGTCGTCGCGACGTACCGGCGTTTTACGCCATCGCCCACACCATGATGCACCCCGCGTATATCGAAAACACCGGCGGCATTATTCTCGAATCGCTGTACATGGGCGTGCCGGTGATTTGTACAAAAGAATGCGGCTATTCCAATCACGTTGTCGCCGCCGATGGCGGCCTCGTCACCGACAGCCCGTTCGACCAAACGCAACTCAACGCGCATTTGCTTACCATGCTGCAATCACCACAGCACGCTCAATGGCAACACCATGCCCGCCGCTACTGCGAACACGCGCCGGTAACCGGAATGATCGAAGCGATTGCCGATCGGATGTTGGCGTTTGTGGCGCAAAATCATTGTTAGCGTTATTTTTTCCTTAAGTCAGTAACAAACATTACTGTTTTATACGAGCGTCACTATGCTAAACAGCTGTTCAGAATCACCTCGTGTTTCGATAATTGTGCCGTGTTATAACCACGCCCCCTATGTTGCGACCTGCTTAAAAAGTATTGCCGCTCAAAGTTATCAAAATTGTGAAGTATTCATTTTCGATGATGGATCTCGCGATGGTAGTGCCGACATCATCGCACCGCTGGCAGAACAGTTCGGATACTTTTTCCGTTCACAAAAAAATCAAGGTTTATCGCGTACATTAAATGACGCATTGGCTATGGCAGAAGGCGAATACATTGCACCATTCGCTTCGGACGATGTCATGTACACCGACCGATTGGAAAAACAAGTAAAGTTAATGCAGTCGATTGCTGATATCGGTATTGCTTCAGGGCAGGTCACGCGAATTGACGAACACGGAAATACGTATCCCAAACAAGCTTCGCGCCCCACCAATACACGTTATCTAACTTTCGACGACCTTTTCCTCGGTCGTTCGACTCACCCTGCCGCACCGACTATGCTTTACCGTCGAAAAGCGATCGAGCAAGTCGGCGGTTTCCGTGATGACATCGCCATTGAAGATTTGTACATGCAACTTAAAATAACTGGTGCCGGCTGGCGTATCGCCGACACGCCGGATTTGCTTGCTTATTATCGCGTTCATAGCAGCAACACCATGCGCAATGTTAAGTTTTTATACGATAATATTGGGAAAATTTACGATGAGTTTCAATCACACCCCGCCTATCCCAGCGTACGACGCAAATACTTGAACGGGATGTTATTACGCGCCGCCTCGGCTGATAAACCGCTGGCCAAACAAATTTGGCGCGATATGCAGTGGTCTGATTGTAATGTGAAAACGCTGCGCGCACTTATACGGCTTTATTGGCTACGTAATGCCGAAAGTCGAGTCTGAAGGAGTTTATATTTTATGAAGAAAATACTGGTCTCCGGCGGCGCGGGTTTTATTGGCTCGGCATTAGTGAGGTATCTGATCAACTGCATCGGTGCCTCCGTACTGGTCGTCGATAAATTAACCTATGCCGGCAATTTGGATTCTTTAGACACTGTCGAACAGCATCCCCATTACCATTTTATCCGTGCCGATATTTGTGATGCCGATGCAATGGCACATTGTTTCATGAAGTTTCAACCCGATGCTGTAATGCATTTAGCCGCCGAGAGTCATGTTGATCGGTCAATCAGTGCTCCTTCGGCATTTTTGCAAACGAATATCATGGGTACGTTTTCGTTGCTACAAGCTGCGCGTTCTTACTGGGAAAAATTAGAAGCTGAACGAAAACGGCATTTCCGTTTTCTTCATGTTTCTACCGATGAAGTTTTCGGAGATTTACATGGTCACAACGAACGATTCACCGAAGAAACGGCTTACGCCCCCAGCTCCCCCTATTCAGCCAGCAAAGCAGCATCTGATCATTTGGTTAGGGCATGGACACGTACCTATGGACTCCCCTGTCTAGTCAGTAATTGCTCTAATAATTACGGTCCTTTCCAGTTTCCTGAAAAATTAATTCCACTCATGATTTTAAATGCGATATCGGGAAAACAATTGCCGGTATACGGCCAAGGTCATCAGATCCGCGACTGGTTATTTGTCGATGACCACGTCAAAGCGTTGCATAAAGTACTTAGCTCGGGTGTAGTTGGCGAGACGTACGCGATTGGAGGTCACAACGAATGGCGTAATATCGATGTCGTTAACAAGATTTGCGATTTACTAGGCGAATTAGCTCCCCAAAAACCCAGTGGCGTAAAACAATACCACGATTTAATTACTCATGTTGTTGACCGTCCCGGTCACGACCTTCGATATGCCATTGATGCCAGCAAAATCCAGCGCGAGTTGAATTGGACACCGGAAGAAAATTTCGATAGTGGTTTACGTAAAACGGTCCAATGGTATCTATCAAACCGTGAATGGTGGCAACGCGTTCAAAGTGGTGAATATCAACAAGGAGCTTCGATATGAAAGGCATTATTTTGGCGGGAGGTAGTGGCACACGTTTATATCCCATCACACAAGCGATATCTAAACAGCTGCTACCCATTTACGACAAGCCGATGATTTACTACCCCCTGTCAGTACTAATGCTGGCAGGGATTCAAGATATATTGATTATTACAACACCAGATGACCTTACGAGTTTCCAGCGTTTGCTCGGTGACGGACAACATCTAGGCATCCGATTGCAATTCGCGATACAAGACCGACCCGACGGATTGGCGCAAGCGTTTTTAATTGGTGAGCGGTTTATCGGTAACGATTCGGTATGTTTAGTTTTAGGTGACAATATTTTTTATGGTCAGGGTTTCACTCCTCGTTTGCGTGACGCCGTTACTCGAGGCGACGGCGCTACCGTTTTTGCGTATCGAGTAAAAGATCCGCAACGGTTTGGTGTCGTCGAATTCGATAACACACAAAAGGCGCTGAGCATCGTTGAAAAACCATCACAGCCACGCTCAAATTGGGCGGTTACTGGATTGTATTTCTATGATAACCACGTAATAAACTATGCACATCAAGTAAAACCGAGCGCGCGCGGAGAGTTAGAAATAACCAGCATCAACCAAATGTACTTACAACACGGAAGACTGCACGTTGAGTTGCTCGGACGCGGTTTTGCGTGGCTCGACACTGGTACCAATGACAGTTTGTTGGACGCCGGGCAATACGTTCAAACCATCGAAAAGCGTCAAGGAATGAAAATCGCTTGTCCAGAAGAAATTGCTTGGCGTAACGGTTGGCTGACGGATGACGAATTGCGTCACCACGCCAATTCGTTACAAAAGAGTGGCTATGGAAATTATCTGTTGGATTTATTAGGTAATCCTCATGTGGTATGATTTGTTGAATCTAAAAAAAGTCAGCGATCAACGCGGCGATTTGTACGTTAGTGAACTGGGCGAAGGATTGCCTTTCGTCGTGAAACGTTTCTATATTCTAACATCTTTCAATAAACACGCTCGCGGTTTTCATGCTCACAAAAAACTACATCAGATGGCATATTGCCTTCAGGGCAGTTGCGAATTTCATCTCGACAATGGTGAAACAAGAGAAGTAATTCCAGTGCGCGCCTATGAAAAGGGATTACACATTAAACCAGCTACATGGCGCGAGATGCATAACTTTAGTGCTGATTGCATCCTCCTCGTATTAGCTAGCGAAATTTATGACGAAACGGATTACATCCGCCACTACGACGAGTTTTTGTCATGGGTAAGATCGCAATGATTCATCCACTCAGCGATGTGCAATCCACTCACATCGGAGACGGCACGCGTATTTGGCAGTTTGTCGTGGTTTTATCACGAGCGATTATCGGAAAAAACTGTAATATTTGTGCTAATTGTTTTATCGAAAACGATGTCATTATCGGCGATAACGTCACGGTGAAGTCCGGCGTGTATTTATGGGACGGTATCCGTCTTGGTAATAATGTTTTCGTTGGTCCTTGCGCCGCATTTACAAATGATAAATTCCCTCGTTCGCAGTGTTACCCTGACGAGTTTACGCTTACCCATGTTGAACAAGGCGCATCGATCGGTGCCAATGCAACAATTTTGCCCGGCATTCGCATCGGTGAAAACGCCATGATCGGCGCGGGCGCCGTTGTCACCAAAGATGTACCAGCCAATGCGATAGTCGTTGGAAATCCGGCACGTATTGTCGGTTACAGCAAAGGTATACAGGCATGATTAAATTTCTCGATTTAAAGTCCATTAACGCGCAATATCGCGACGAGCTAATTGAGGCTTTCACGCGAGTTCTCGATTCTGGCTGGTATATATTGGGCGAAGAAGTGTCGCGTTTTGAACAGGCATTTGCCCGTTACTGCGGCAATCAACACTGCATCGGTGTAGGTAACGGACTGGACGCGTTAACATTAGTCTTGCGCGCTTGGAAAATCATGGGACGCATTCAGGATGATGACGAAGTAATCGTTCCCGCTAACACTTATATTGCCTCCATTTTAGCCGTTACCGAAAACCGTTTGAAACCGATCTTTGTAGAACCCAAGGCCGATTCATTCAACCTCGATCCACAACAAATCGAACGTGCGATTACACCTAGAACAAAAGTCATTATTGTGGTTCACCTTTACGGGAAATTAGCCGAGATGAACACGATATCCGCTATCGCTAAAAAGCATGGCCTGCTATTGCTCGAAGATTGCGCACAAGCTCATGGAGCGCAAATTAACGGAAAAAAAGCAGGTACCTTCGGTGATGCGGCCGGTTTTTCATTTTTCCCTGGAAAAAATCTTGGTGCGCTCGGAGATGGAGGGGCAATCACAACCGACGATGAAAAATTGGCTCAAATGATTGTTGCATTGCGTAATTACGGCTCACATAAAAAATACGTTAACGAAATTCAAGGCGTTAACAGCCGTCTTGATGAATTGCAGGCCGCCTTATTGAGTGTAAAACTACCCAGCTTAGACCGCGAAACAGCAGCCCGACAACGCATCGCTGGGCGCTATCTCAATGAAATCTGCAACCCCGAAATTCGATTACCTGTCACCGAAAATAAAGGGGAACATGTGTGGCATTTGTTTGTTGTAAGAGTGAACGACCGCGAAGATTTCATGCGCCATTGTCAAAGTAAATCAATTGGTACGTTAATTCACTATCCAACAGCCCCGCACCAACAGGCTGCGTATCGAGAATTCAACGCGTTATCGCTTCCTGTTACCGAAGCGATACATCGTGAAGTCGTTTCATTGCCAATAAGTTCTACGCTGGTGGAAAGTGAAGTAACTCAAATTATCGATGCGTTGAATACTTATAAAAATTAATCATTCACGGAATTAAGAAAAGACGCCCATCATCGCATTGCCATAACTGTTTTTCTGACACCGGATGACCAGGAAAATGCATTCGCCAAGACTGCATCTGTTCATCCACTTGCTGTGGTTCACAAAGAAGCAGTGGTTTTCCTGGAGGAAACTCCAAATGAAGACCATCGACGCCGCGCGCGCTACACCTGGTCTGCCGTAAAAATGTTGCGCACGGTAAGGATTGCTGCCGACAATCACTAATATTTTGTTTTATTTTTCTTATCGAGTTAGGCAGAGGACGCCACCATGGGCGCTCCGACAACAAAGCCAACTCTGTCGGCGCAATTTGGTAATAACGCCATTGTGGAAATGTTCCGCTCACTAACACTCCGTTTTTTTCATAGTGATTAAGCCGCTTAACGCTTAATCGTTTATGGTTTGCCGCACGTTCTGGATAAACCGCCGCAGTACCTTCTGGTTGCGTTTTGAATCGGCGATGCATCCACATATAATTTTCCGGATGCTGACGCAGAAAATTTTCCAAGAAAGCGTTTACCGTTGCGGCATCTCTGACATCATCGTCGCTGGGTATCGATAACGGAGGATGCAACTGGATGAAAATTCCCGCAGGCGTGCGAAAATGAGTCATCGGTATAACGACTGCATTGGTCAGTTTCGCCAATCGACTGGTCGCGGTAATCGTCGCCGCAGGATGATCGAAAAAAGGCGCGAATACACTCTGCGCGATTCCGTAATCTTGGTCCGGCGCATACCACAATACATTGCCACTTTTTAACCATCGCACGGCAGCGCGACTGTCGCTGCGATCAATCAAGGGGAAATGACGAGTACGCCCGCGATACATCGCATGATTAAATACGACATTGCTGTGCGGGCGATACATACCGGCAAAATTCGGGATTTTCTCTGCGATTACCGTCGCACCGAGTTCCAAGTCATTGGTGTGAAAACCAATCAATAGGACACCGCGATTGTGTGTTTTAGCTGCGAGGAGATTATCCAAGCCCTCTATTTGAGCTATTCGATATATTGACGCTTTGTCACCAAACCAAATTGCACTTAGCTCGGTAATTGCTTGGCCCCCCTCACTAAAGCACTGACGCGCTATTTTGATTCGTTCGGCTTCACTGCTTTTCGGAAAACACAAGCGTAAATTGATATGGGTAATGCGCCGACGTTCGGCACTCAAAAAATAAATCAATCGCCCCAAAATTGAACCAATCCTGCGCAACCAAACCAACGGCAAACGAGCACCAAGGCGCAGTAGTAATAGCCCCAAATGAGTGAGCCAAAAACGGGGTGAATAGGGCAGCAACGTCGTCACAATCGTTATTCATCAATGCAATGTACATGGCGTGGCATTGTACCGAACCACGAAAAAACAGTAAGTACCGAAGCGTCGTCATGCGCGAAGATGATTCGCGATTGCGGACCGGCGAAGCAACGCAAAACATGGCACCGTTCCGACGCTTTGCGCTGAACCCGGCGAGGTCGTCACTCGACGATGACTCCATGTGCGACAATTTAAAAAAAGCCAACTGGAACCCGAGCTATCGTTCGGCATTTTCATTCACCAAATAGATGACTAAAGTTAGCTCCGGCCCTAAGATGCAAGTAATACCTGACGCATGAACCGCAATTTTAACCAATCCTAGTTGAAAGAGTTTGTATAATCGCCGCACCGCTTTCACCAGTGTTATCGCTATGTTTTCCGTGTTCGTTAGGTACCTATTATTTCCGGTATTTTTGTTGGTCATTAGTATTAGTGCTTTGGCCGGTGCCTCGGTGTATGTATCATTACAAGATCGCTATCTCAATGAGCGTATCGACCAATTACGGGTGGTTGCTCGTATGCCCGCGATGCGCAAACCATTCTCTGTTGCCGAAGTACGCCATTACCTGAATCGCATTCGCTACGATTTGCCGGGATTGTTTAGTGAAATCGATCGGAATTTGCGACGCTATGAACAATCGGCAACGATGACCTACGCCGAGATCGCGTTCGCCCAGTCTAACGAGTCGCCACAATCAGAGGTTATCCCAAACGCGCGGGGCGAATCCTATTCTTCAGATTATCGCCTAGCCGCATCAGGCGTATTTAATCCTTTCGAGTATGTTGCTTTATCAGTCGGTGTCACTCAACGGCAATTGCCTGAAGAGACCGTTCCAACCGATAGTTATATTGTACTCGGCAGCGATACTTTTCAAATGGACTTCGGTTACCGCGAACATTGGCTATCCCCTTTTGCTAATGGTGCCATGCTCTTCTCTACTAACGCCGCCACACCATTGTCGGTCGGTTTCGCGAATGCAATACCCTTCGAGAATTGGTGGCAATTACAGTACGAAGTTTTTGTTGCTCAACTGGACCGCGTCCCCGTCAAATCCGGCAATACCGCAGCGTTAGGAAGACCGGTGCTCTTGGGTTCGTCTTTGAGTTTTTCACCATTAGATGGCTGGACCATCGCATTGGCTCGCACCATGCAATTTGGTGGAGGTGATCGGGAGGTCAATTTAGGATTAATCTGGCAAGCATTCAGCGATCCACAAAGCGACCACGGCGCGCCGTCCGGTGAACAATGCTTGGACGAGGAATCGCTGTGCGAATTCGGTAATCAAGTTGCTGCGATTAGCAATCAAATTGACTTCGGGGGGAGCACTCCTTTTTCAGTTTATTTCGAGTTTGCAGGCGAAGACTCGGAACAGTTAAATAACTATTATATTGGCAATCTAGCTACATCAATTGGCGTGTTTTTTCCATTCCTACCTGATTCACTTCTCGGTTCAGATTGGTCGTTTCGCTACGAATACCAAAAATGGCAGGATGCATGGTATGTGCATCATATATATCCTAGTGGTTACACGTACGAGGGAGTGATCCTTGGCCATTGGGGGGGCAGTCAACGTGCATCTAAGGATGCGGTTGGTGCGACCATGAACTCGGTCGTGATCGGACACCAAATCGGTCAACACCATCGCTATGAATGGCGATTTCAACAACTGCAAAACGAAGATTACGGATTGGACGACTATTCCACCTATCGCAGTATCGAATTTCGTTATTACGATGTATTTTGGCAGCAAAACATGATGACCAGTTTGCAATATGGACGCGATATTTACGACGATCGATTCTGGCGTGCCGAATTACAATGGAGTTGGTAAATGAGAATTTATTGGGTGTTGATGTACTGCTTTGCTTTCGGCGCTTGCAAATACGCCTCAGCGCAATTACCGCAAGATGATTGGCATTTTACGGCGAACATCGGCAGCAGTTTATTCCGGCATAACAACAACGGCGTTGGTCGTTCTGAACATTTTCGCCCAACTTTCGAACTCGGGCTTGTTCGCGAAGTAAGTCCCGATTGGCGCTTGCAAACTGGCGTCGAGTGGATGATTGATCGTGGCGATGAGGTATCCACCGGCAATTTTGTAAACTGGCATATTGGAGAGATCGACTACCGAGTTAGCGAAAATTTTTCATTTATGCTTTATGGCGGTATGGCTCGCTATTATCGAGAACAATCCGCTTGGGGTTATAGCAAAGGCTTCGGCTTTAAATACCATATGCAAGACGCTTTTTTATTGAGCGTTGATTTCGCACAAGCCGTAACCGATACCAGCGACTCAGTACCACAGTCGCCCCCTTTAACGAATCGCGATTTTATGCGTTGGATGAGTGTTACACTTAACTATCAATTTTAGCGAAGCCTTTTGACTCTCTTTAATTGCGGGAAAATTCGGGAAATTCATTATCTTGCTTTTTTACTAATTGAAAAATATCACCGCTTTATTGATGCAGTAAGCAACCGCGAAACCAAGTATTATTCCCGCAATAATTTCAACACGGCTATGCCCAATGCGTTCACGCAAAAAATCGCCTTTCCCATTCGCCTGCAAGTGTAGGTTTATCGCTTCGGCGTGTTTTCCAATTTGGCGACGTAGGCTGTTGGCATCGAGAACAACAATAAATGCCAATGTAACCGCAACCCCCAGAGCTGGGTGTGTCACACCTTCGCGGAAATAAATCAACGCTACCATGCTAGAAACAATTGCACTATGATTGCTCGGCAAGCCACCGTAACCAATCAAACCAAAAGCCAAACGACGAGCACGAATACTGTTAATAATAAATTTCAAAATACCAGCCACAAACCAAGCTAAAAACGGCGTAAGCATATACGTAAAATCCATCATATCGCTCCCATAGGCTGCATCAGCCACGCACACATACCTACCCAAATCACGACGGTTGTCAGCAATGGCCAATCTTCCAGCACCGCATCAGTGGGAGACTCTCCTTCACTACGTTGATCGACAACATACCAATAACGAAATAGTCCGAATAAGACTAAAGGAACAGTAACCACCAAAGCAGGTCGTGAAGACATCACAAACAAACAATAAAAGACCAATGCCATAGTACCTGCCATTTCCGCATAGCGATCCACTAATGCCACCGAATACTTTTGCAATACTTCACGCGCGTCATCGCCACTTCGACTTAACTCTTGACGTCGTTTTACGGCAGCCAAGTACAGCGCGATGCTGAGTGTCGTAACAAACATCCACGAAGACAGCGGAACCGCCAACGCAACAGCCCCTGCGTACACTCTCAAAACAAATCCCACAGCTATGGTAAAAATATCGAGAACCGGCTGGTGTTTTAGGTAAACAGTGTACGCAAGGTTTAGCAAAAGATAAGCGCAGATCACTAACAACACAGACGATGCTATCGACCACGAGACCAACAACACAAGATAGAGTGTAATTAACATTCCGACGGCTTGCGGCGGTGTAACAAGACCACTGGCAAGCGGTCTTGCGTGGGCTTTCAATGGGTGTTTACGGTCGCGTTCAATATCGCACAGATCATTTAGGATATACGTTGCCGAAGAGGCTACACAAAACAAAATGGCGGCGAGTAGAGCATGTGTGACCGCCGAAACGTTGGCGTACTCACCAGTAAACAATAACGGTGCCAACACAAACGCATTTTTCACCCATTGTTTGGGTCGCAGTAAACGAACAACACCATAGAGCCTAGATAGAGGCGATGGGGTGACTTTGGTATCATGCATAATCATTACCTATGAAAATCTGGATGCGGTTTTCGCATGTTCAAGGTGGCTTTTAACTACGCTAGTTTCGCATTTATCGCGATTGCTGCGAATATTTTTGCACAAGATATGTCGATCCGTATCTACCACGGTATTTTTGCCGTACCGGCTTCGGTTCTAGTCGGCACTGCCATCGGTTTAATAGTGAAATTTATGCTAGATAAGCGCTTTATTTTTAACTATCACCCGAAAAGCCATCGCGAAAATGGTAAAGCATTTTTGCTCTATTCCGTCATGGGTATCGTCACCACTGTCATTTTTTGGGGTTTTGAGTTTGGCGCAGATTACTTGTTCAATGATAAATGGATGCGTTATGTCGGTGGCATTGTCGGTTTGGTGATTGGCTATTTATGCAAGTATCACCTTGATAAACGCTTCGTCTTTCGGGACGATATTCAATGAAAATTTCTTCGTGGGGTAAACTTAGTCGCGAACATCAGCCATTTATAGAGCTTACAGATCGTCGCGCATTAGCTGAACAACTTCAATCGCCGGGAATCGCCTTTGGCATGGGAAGAAGCTACGGCGACGCCTGCCTCAATCCGGACGGCAACGTCTGGTTAACTCGTCGACTGGATCGTTTTATCAACTTCTCCCCTGAAACGGGTCGATTGCGTTGCGAAGCGGGCGTAACGCTACGAGATATTCAACAGCTTTTCATGCCCAGAGGGTGGATGCTGCCCGTAACGCCGGGAACGCTGTGGGTTACAGTAGGCGGTGCTATCGCTAACGACGTACACGGCAAAAATCATCATCGCTTTGGCACCTTCGGTCATCATATAAATGAAATCGTTTTGCGTCGAACCGATGGACAAATAATCCGATGTTCTGCTACTGAAAATAGCGACTGGTTCAAAGCCACGATTGGCGGTATCGGTCTTTGCGGGCTGATTGTTGAAGCAGAATTGCAACTACGTCAGATCAACAGCCAATGGTTGGATACTGAAACGCTTACCTATTCCGGTTGGGATGAATTTGAATCACTGTCTGCTGACAAAGGAGAACAGTGGGAACACACCGTTTCGTGGTTTGATTGCCGCGAGGCAAAATCATTTCGCGGCGTTTTTCTGTCGGCATCTCCCTGCAACAATACCGTTTCGCCGCCCCCGCGCAAGATGAAAAAATTTCCGTTCGAACCACCATTATCGTTAATCAATAGCGCATCACTTATGTTATTAAACAATACGTATTATTGGTCAAAACATCTACAGTCTTCGCATCGCTGCTGCGATTATGAGTCTTTTCTTTTCCCACTAGATGCTATTGATAAATGGAATCGCGTTTACGGCCCGCAGGGTTTTTATCAGTATCAATGTGTAATCCCTTTCCAACACGCCCGCGATGCGATTAAAGACATGCTGGCATGCATTTCGACTCATCGGCAAGGATCATTTCTTGCTGTACTGAAAACATTTGGAGATATTCCATCGCGTGGCTACTTAAGTTTTCCGCAACCAGGAGTGACCTTGGCACTAGACTTTCCTAATCGGCAAGAAAAAACCTTAGCATTATTCGCTCGATTGGATGAAATCGTGGCACGTGCACAAGGTAAATTGTATTTAGCCAAAGACGCCCGTATGTCGCGCACGATGTTTGAGTTAACGTACCCCGATTTTTATCGAATTCTTCCGTTCAGAGATCCGGGCATTCATTCCGCCATGTCAAAACGTCTATTGGGACATTGAAATGAAAAAGCATATCGTAATCGTTGGCGCAACCTCGGCCATCGCTGAACAGTGTGCACGACTTTGGATACACCAAAAAGATGTCGTTTTGACGTTGATTGGACGCGATACTGAAAAGCTTGCGGCCATCGCGAATGATCTAAGCGTTCGCTCCACGTCTAACTATGTCTCAACTTTAGTGACGGATTTTTTTAATCCCGAAATAATTCAAAAAACCGTCGATACCATCGCCGATATCGGCGAAATTGACATTGTCCTTATTGCTCATGGCGCGCTATCCGATCAACACCAATGTCAGAGGGATTTGTCAAAGCTTAACGAAGCAATGCACGTTAACGCGCTATCGCCAGTGCTATTTGCCGAAGCATTTGCGCAAAAATTGGAACAACAAAAACACGGTAAGCTCGCCATCATCGGTTCAGTTGCGGGCGATAGAGGTCGGCAATCCAATTACGTTTACGGTGCCGCCAAAGGGTTAATTGCCCGCTACGTCGAAGGTATGCAGCACCGCTTTGCTACTTCTGGCATATCCATCAGCGTGATAAAACCGGGACCAACCGATACGCCGATGACCACAACGCTTAAACAACGAGGCGTAAAGTTGGCCACTGCTGAAACGGTCGCGGAATGTATCGTGAAAGGTATTGAGACCGATAAACCAGTTATTTATGCTCCCGCAAGATGGGCTTTGATCATGTTGATTATTCGCCATCTACCAAGAGTTGTTTTTAATCGCTTGCGGATATAACACAGAAAATGACCGAACCAATCAATCGTGTGAAGTATTTGGCGCAAAAGCCAGCGACAATAGCGGTACTACTCGCATTTATTCCTTTCGTTTACCTTGCGCTGTTCGGCCGTTTTGGTTGGTCACAGGGTGATGATGGATTTATTCTTGCTCATAGCTGGCGTATATTGAACGGCGAGTTACCTTATCGTGACTTTATCTACGTGCGTCCCCCGCTTTCTCCTTATTTACATTCGCTTTATCTTTACATTGCACCAGATAATTACGCGTACTTATTTAGCCGTTTCTTTGTTGTCACTCAGATATATAGTTATTCGCTATTATCCGCTTACCTATTACTCGATTTATTTAAAGAAAATCAGAACCCATTTAACTCGAAATCAATGGTTTTCACATGGGGGCTGGTCGGCTTCGTTATTTCTGTTACCGCACTTACTCCAATACCATGGCACACCGTTGACGGCGTATTTTTTGCTGTAATAGCGTTCTACCTCCTCACGAAAAAAAGCACTTTTCACACCATACTGTCTGCCTTTTTTTTTATATTTAGCCTTCTCACTAAGCAATCATTTTATCCTTTAGCTATATTATTCCCGCTGCTATTAGTTTTTGAAAAACGATATTTTCATGCCTTGATATATTGCTTGTTTTATTTGGTAGGAGTGATATGTTTATTTTCCACACCGTTGCTCCGTGAATTCGTTACTGCCTTCGTAGATATTACGAAAAATACATCTACGATAAGAGACGCTATCCAAGCTGGTGTAATCACCTATTTCAAATCACCCGCTCGATTATTAGCCGTCTTTACTCTGGCGATAGCATTTTCTTACGTCATTTCCAAGTGGCGACGTTTTATTTTGCAACCGCTCCATTATTTTTTATTGCTCCTCGTTATTTCAGTAGCTTTCTGCATTTGGTTGCAGCTTCATTATTCCGAATGGATAAATCACAAAAAATTGGGCTTGTTGCATATTCTTTTACTATCCAATGGCTTATTGATAATCGGTTTATATGCAAAAAAACAATTAAAAATTGCCAATACACTGTGTGCACTTACCGCGATCGCATGGTGTTCGAGCGTCAGTTGGGGATATCAAACGCCGGTATTATTTGCCTCGCCGCTAGTTATCGGCTCATTCGAACTATTTCGGCGTTTTTCATCGCTCACTGTAACGGAAATTGTTTTTTTACGACGCGGTACGATGTTATGTTACATCGCAATCGCATTTATCGTGGCATGGCAGCCGTACCACGATGCGCCACGTTCGTCTTTGCAATGCAACCTCGGCTCCGCAACGAGAAAATTGCACGGTATTATCAGTACAGACGTCGTCTGCGAAAAGGTAAAAACCGCGCAAAACCTTGCATCGCGTTACCAACAAAACTCTATTTTTTTACCAGATTTTGATCTCGCTTATTTTTTATTTGATTTGAAAAACCCACTACCAATTGATTGGCCGATGAATGCCGAATCAGGTAATGCCCGTGACTGGATCGAAAGTGCCAGCGCATTTAAGGTTCGCTACGCCATTATTGATATCGCGTCAGCACGTGCAAATGCTACCCTCGAAACATCCGATCGTTTTTACGTTCCCCTAGTGCAGCCCATTATGAGCCAGTGGAGAAAAATCGAGTCTAATGAGTACTACGAGGTTTATCTCAACCCCCAATTCGTCTCTCAATAAACACCGACCAAATCGCATTTCACTACGATTTTCGGGTGCTGCAAGCTCGGTTAATTTTAAACGATGGCGAACGCCCTACCCGCGTGAGAGAGAGGCCAGCCCCCGCCCCCTGTGCTAAGATCCGCGCACACTTCTTACGACTTTTATTCCGAATGAACGTTCGTTTTCCCGCTTTTGAAAAGGCTCAAGTTCTGGTGGTCGGCGATGTCATGCTGGATCGTTATTGGCATGGCGCGACATCGCGTATTTCGCCCGAAGCGCCGGTGCCGGTGGTGCAGGTCAAACACAACGAAGAACGACCCGGTGGTGCGGCGAATGTGGCGCTCAACATCACCAGCCTCGGCGCGCAGGCGACCTTGATTGGTCTTACCGGCCACGATGAAGCGGCCGATGCCTTGCAGTCACAACTGCAAGGGGCGCGGGTGAAATGTGATTTTGCCCGCGTTACCGGCAAACCCACGATCGTCAAATTACGCATTTTGTCGCGTCATCAACAACTCATTCGGCTCGATTTCGAAGAAAGTTTTGGTACGCACGGTCAAGACAATTTGCTAGCGAATTTTCGCCAGCATGTGCAACGCAGCAACGCAGTCATTTTGTCGGATTACGCCAAGGGCGCTTTGCAACATGTGCCGGAATTAATTCAAGTAGCGCGCGCTGCTAACGTGCCGGTATTAATCGATCCGAAGGGCAAGGATTTTTCGATTTATCGCGGTGCCAGTTTAATCACGCCAAACATGAGCGAATTCGAAATGATCGTCGGGCATTGCGCCGACGAACGCACGATTGTCGAGCGCGGTGTGAATTTGCTAAATGCGTTACAACTGGATGCTTTATTGGTAACGCGCGGTGAACACGGCATGACGTTATTGCGCGCACAACACAGTGAATTCCATTTACCAGCGATGGCGCGCGAAGTGTATGACGTGACCGGTGCCGGTGACACCGTGATCGCAACCTTGGCCGCCGCACTGGCCGCCGGTGACGATATGGAATCGTGCGTGGCACTGGCCAATATTGCGGCCGGCATTGTCGTCGGCAAGCTTGGCACCGCCACCGTCAGCGCACCGGAGTTGCGCCGCGCGCTGAATCAGCAACATGATGCCCATCGCGGCGTGATGACCGAAGATCAGTTGGCCATTGCACTAGAAGATGCGCGCGCGCACGGCGAAAAAGTGGTGATGACCAACGGGTGCTTCGATATTTTGCACGCCGGTCACGTTACTTACTTAGAAGAAGCGCGCAAATTAGGTGATCGCTTGGTGGTCGCGGTTAACACCGACGAATCGGTACGCGGATTAAAAGGTCCCGGTCGCCCGGTCAATAACACGCAACGACGAATGCAAGTGCTTGCGGCGCTCGAATCCGTGGATTGGGTGGTGCCGTTTAGCGAAGAAACGCCACAACGGTTGATCGCCAAATTACTACCGGATGTTTTGGTCAAAGGCGGTGATTATAAAATCGAACAAATCGCCGGTGCTAAAGACGTTTTGGCCAACGGTGGCCGCGTCGAAACCTTGAGCTTTGTTGATGGCGTGTCCACCACCAAAATTATTGAATCACTGAAACAGTAACATTTGTTGGGCAAATAAGATGAACGACACCCTTATCGTAACCGGCGCCGCCGGATTTATCGGCAGCAATTTAGTGCGCCATTTAAATGCGCGTGGCGAGCGCAATATTATCGTGGTGGATGACTTATCCAATGGCCACAAGTTTGCCAACCTGGTCGGCCTCGATATCGCGGATTATCTCGATCTGAATGATTTTTTACGGCGCATTCAACAGGGCGAAACGTTTGGCAAGGTACGCGCGGTATTTCACCAAGGCGCGTGCTCAACCACGACCGAATGGAACGGTCGCTATATGATGGAAAACAATTACGAGTATTCGAAACACGTGTTGCACTGGTGCCAAGCGCAGCGTACCCCCTTGATGTACGCCTCCAGTGCGGCGGTGTACGGCGGCAGCACGCAATTTGTCGAACAATTCGAATTTGAAAAACCGTTAAATGTTTACGGCTATTCAAAATATTTATTCGATCAATATGTACGACGCATTTTACCCAATGCTACCGCTCCCATTGCCGGCTTTCGCTATTTCAATGTGTACGGCCCCAACGAGCAACACAAAGGCGGCATGGCATCGGTTGCCTTCCACCAAAACAATCAACTTAAAAGCGGCGATGTGGTGAAACTGTTTGAAGCCAGTCATGGCTACCGCGACGGCGGCCAGCTGCGCGATTTCATTCATGTCG
>CAZYUS010000007.1:0-39274 GCA_964650615.1 uncultured Pseudomonadaceae bacterium
AAAGAAGCCGGAAAAATTCTGCTAAAAGGCGTTGAGATCGGCAAAGTCAGCACCGAACAAATGGCGAAATGCATTGCTGCCATCACGCCAACGTTAGATCTGAATGCGGTGCAAGGCGTCGATGTGGTCGTCGAAGCCGTGGTGGAAAATCCCAAAGTCAAAGATGCGGTGTTGCGTGAAACCGAAGCGGTAATTGGCGACGCGATTCTGGCTTCTAACACCTCGACCATTTCGATCGATTTGCTGGCGCAACATTTACAGCGTCCGGAAAAATTCTGCGGTATGCACTTCTTTAATCCGGTACACAAAATGCCATTGGTCGAAGTGATACGCGGCAGCAAGACCTCGGATGAAACCATCGCCACCGTGGTGGCATGGGCCAGTGCCATGGGCAAGTCGCCGATCGTGGTCAATAACTGCCCCGGCTTTTTAGTTAATCGCGTGTTGTTCCCGTATTTCCACGGCTTCAGTTTGTTGCTGCGCGACGGTGCTGATTTTGTCGCCGTTGATAAAGTGATGGAACGTTTTGGTTGGCCCATGGGACCGGCGTATTTGCTCGATGTTGTCGGTATCGACACCGCCGTTCATGCGGCGAATGTAATGGCCGACGGTTTTCCGGATCGCATGAAAAAAGACTTCAAAGATTCGATTGAAGTGTTGTTCGAAAATAAACGTCTGGGTCAGAAAAACAGTCTTGGTTTTTATGCCTATAGCGAAGATAAAAAAGGCAAACCGCAAAAAACGGTTGATCCCAAATCGGTCGATTTGATCGCGCCCGTGTGTGCCGCGAAAAAAGAGTTCGAGAAACAAGACATCATCGATCGCATGATGATCCCGATGTTGATCGAGACCGTGCGTTGTCTCGAAGAAAATATCGTGGCCACCGCCGCAGAAGCCGATATGGGCCTGGTTTATGGCATCGGTTTCCCGCCGTTCCGTGGTGGTGCACTGAAATATTTGGATCAAATGGGTTTGGCGAATTTTGTAGCGCGCGCTGATCAGTTCAAGGCGCTTGGAAAACTGTACGAGCCAACCGCCAAAATGCGTGAAATGGCCGCAAACGGCCAAAAATATTACGCGTAATTTGTATTTAACGTAGGAGCGGGCGTAGTCGCGAATATCAAAAAATCGCGGCTAAAGCCGCTCCTACAAAGGAGAATTTCTCATGAAAGAAGTCGTCATTATTGATGCCGTGCGCACGCCAATGGGCCGCAGCAAAGGCGGAATGTTTCGCAACACGCGCGCCGAAGTATTAAGTGCGCGTTTGATCGAAGCGTTATTCGATCGCAACCCGAACGTTGATCCGGCCGAAGTCGAAGACGTGATCTGGGGTTGCGTAAAACAAACGCTGGAACAGGATTTTAATATCGCGCGCAATGCGGCCTTGATGACGCGTTTGCCGCGCAGTGTTGGTGCGGTTACCGTCAATCGTTTATGCGGGTCGTCGATGCAGGCTATGCACGATGCTGCGCGCGCGATCATGACCGGTCACGGTGACGTTTATGTCGTCGGTGGTGTCGAGCACATGGGGCATGTACCGATGATGCACGGCGTTGATTTTGCGCCGCAATTAATGAATAACGTGGCCAAAGCGTCGGGCATGATGGGGCTTACTGCCGAATTACTCGGTCGCGCGCACGGCATCACTCGCGAGCAACAAGATCAGTTTGCCTTGCGCTCGCATTTGAAGGCGGCGGAAGCCACCCAATCCGGTCGTTTCAAAAATGAAATTGTCGGCATGGAAGGTCATGATGGCGACGGCGCGTTGAAATTTTTCGATTACGATGAAGTGATTCGTTTCGATGCCAATATTGCCGACTTACAAAAATTAAAACCGGCGTTTGATCCGGCCAACGGCACCGTCACGGCAGGTACGTCGTCGGCGATTTCAGATGGCGCGTCTGCCATGTTGGTCATGAGTGCTGAACGCGCTAAACAATTAGGTTTAACGCCCTTAGCGAAAATTCGCAGCATGGCGATTGCCGGTTGTGATGCCGCGATCATGGGTTATGGCCCGGTGCCAGCATCGCAAAAAGCGCTGAAACGCGCCGGTATTAGCGTCGCTGATTTAGACCTAGTGGAGTTAAACGAAGCGTTTGCGGCGCAAGCGTTGCCAGTATTAAAAGATCTGGGTTTGCTCGATGCGATGGAAAGCAAAGTCAATTTGAACGGTGGTGCCATTGCACTTGGTCATCCGCTCGGTTGTTCCGGCACTCGTATCAGTGGCACGTTGCTGCATTTGATGAACCGCAACAATGCTCGTTTAGGATTAGCCACGATGTGCATCGGTTTGGGTCAAGGCATCGCCACGGTATTCGAGCGCGCGTAAACACTAATACTTTTTTACCGAGGGCCGTCGTATGTTAACGACGGCCCTTTTTTATATCGTCGGCATTTGTTTTTGCAAACGATCGAGTTTGCGAAAACTCAAAGCCTCCATCAAATGCGTCGATTCAATGCGATCGCTGTGTGCCAGATCAGCGGCACTGCGCGCGACGCGCAAAATGCGATGACAAGCGCGTGCCGATAGGCCTAATTGTTCAATCGCATTTTCCAATAATTGCGTTAATGACGGTTCCAGCTTGGCGTGGTGTTGCAAGTCTTTTCCGCTTAAAAACGCGTTCAACATACCTTGACGATGGAGTTGTAATTGCTGCGCACGCTCAACGTCGGCGCGGGCCTGCGCGCTGGTCAAAGCGTTGTCGCAATGCGCACCCAGTAACGCCGATTTCGGTAGCGGTGGCACTTCTACTTGTAAGTCGATGCGATCCAGAAAGGGTCCCGACAATTTGCCCAAATAACGGCGCACCTCCAAGGGCGTGCAACGACACCGATTGGCGTTGCCGAAATGACCGCAGGGACAGGGGTTCATTGCCGCCACCAACTGGAACCGCGCCGGAAACTCCACTTGCGCGGCGGCGCGCGCGATGCACACGCGACCACTTTCGAGCGGTTCGCGCAGCACCTCCAATACCTTGCGGTCGAATTCCGGCAATTCATCCAGAAACAACACCCCCTGATGCGCCAGTGAGATCTCGCCAGGTTTAGGATTTTGTCCGCCACCAACCAGCGATACCGCTGATGCGGTGTGATGGGGCGAGCGAAACGGGCGTTGTCGCCAGCGGGCGAGGTCAAAACCGTGATGACTGATCGACGCCACCGCCGCCACTTCCAGCGCCTGTTCATCGTTGAGGGCGGGCAAGATGCCCGGCAAGCGGCTCGCCAACATGGTTTTGCCGGTGCCGGGTGGGCCTAAGAACAACAGATGATGGCCACCAGCGGCGGCCAGCATGAGGGCGCGCTTGGCCATGTGCTGGCCGTGCACATCGGCCAGATCCGGCACGCTCACCTCCTGATGAGAGAGGGTTTGGGTGACGGCGGCCAAGTCGCCGCGCCGCGCCAGAAAGGCACAGACTTCCAGCAAGTGTTTGGCGGTGCGGGTTTGCTCGGACGCGGCCAGCGCCGCTTCACCGGCGTTGGCTTCTGGCAATACCAGCGCGCGTTCGGCCTTTTTCACGGCTTGTGCGGCCGGTAACACGCCATGAATGCGGCGCAGTTCACCCGACAGGGCCAATTCCCCCAGAAATTCATGTTGGTTGAGCAAGTCAGGGGGCAGTTGACCGGAAGCGGTCAAGATACCGAGTGCGATCGCTAAGTCGAAACGGCCGCCGTCTTTCGGCAGATCGGCGGGTGCGAGGTTGACCGTGATGCGGCGCGCCGGAAACTCGAACTGCGCGTTAATCAGGGCCGAACGCACCCGATCTTTGCTTTCTTTGACCGCCGTTTCCGGTAATCCGACGATGCTAAACGACGGTAATCCCGCCGACAAATGGGTCTCGACCGTGACCAAGGGGGCTTGCACGCCGACGCCGGCGCGGGTGTAAACAATCGACAAACTCATGACTCATCCTGAGTCGAAACAACGTAAGCGGCAATTGTGTAAGGCGTTGCGCCCCGCACAACAGTGACGTCGGCGTAACGTCCTGTGCGCCTTTAACCCAATTCGTTTAAGCGTTTTTCCAGCGCATCGAGTTTTTCGCGCGTGCGCGCTAACACGCGGGCTTGCGCGTCGAATTCGCTGCGCGTGACCACATCCATCTTGTGTAATTGCGCCGCCAGCACCGCCTCGAAACTTTTGCTGATCTCGTTTTTCAGGCCCTGCAGCTCGGGCGGCAAAGCGTCGCTGAGTTGGCGGGCGAGTTGGGTAATGAGGCTGGCATCGAACATGGTGGTGCTCGTTAAAAAAAGGAGGCGCGTAGTTTGCCAGAGCCATCGCGCTGGGCGTATATCTGGGCAGCCGGTTGGGTGGGGACGATGACGATGTTCAAGTGGTGTTTTTTATGGTGTGTGTTGAGCGCGCAGGCGGCCGAAGTGTATTCCTGGCGCGACGCCGATGGCGTTATGCATTTTGGTGAAAAAGCGCCAGAAAACGTCCGCGACGTGACGAAAAAAATCATTCCCGATGCACCCCCCGTCAACACCAATGAACGCGATGCCGTGGGCGACACCAAACGATTGCTCCGCAGTTTTGATGAAGAACGCGCCGACCGTCAGCAACAAAAAAATCAGCAACAAGCCGAGCAAGCCAAACGCGAACAGCTGTGCGCGCAGGCGCAAGAAAAACTACAGCGTTATGAAATCACCAGTGGCCACTTCATCACCGAAAAAGATGGCAGCCAACGCCCGCTCAGTGCGCAGGAAGATCAGCGTTATGGCGAGCAATTACGCGAATTGGTCGCACAGTGGTGCCGCTAGCCTGCAGTTTTCGTAGCGGAAATCTCTCTTTGCTCAATACGCGCGTGTGAATGTCTCGCGCGCCTACAACGACTAGCGGCGCCGTTATTTAGCGCGCTTTTATCGTCGTTTCCTTCTGCGGTTAAACGATCGCGCTGTTAAGTGAAAACGCGATTTCCGTCTATTATTTTCACCGTGTTTTCAAGCGCAATCTTTAGCCCTACAATCGCGCCCCTTTCAAAGGTCCACAGCCTCAAGACCGCCCTTTTAACGACCGGGAGTCACCATGTCCGAAGCCGCCATTAACAAGGCTCGCGCCACTTACAATATTCGTCAGTGGGGCGCCGGATTTTTCGATATCGACGGACAAGGTCAGGTGTCGGTGTTAGCGCAACGCGGCGACGCGGCGAGTGCGATTGCGCTGCCTAAATTGGTCGATGAAGTCATGCAACGCGGATTAAGTCTGCCGCTGCTATTGCGCTTCGGTCACATTCTCGACAGTCGTTTAGACAGTCTTTGCGACGCTTTCACTCACGCCATCAATCACAATCACTACAACGGCCATTACACGGCGGTGTATCCGATTAAAGTGAATCAACAACGCGCCGTTGTGGATGAATTGGTCAAACACGGCGGCAGCCACCGTTTTGGTTTGGAAGCCGGATCCAAACCAGAATTAATGGCGGTGCTGGGTATGCCGATGTCAGCCGGTTCCACCGTGGTGTGCAACGGTTATAAAGATCGCGAATTTATTCGCATGGCGTTGATTGGCGAAAAGCTCGGCCGCAAAGTATTTATCGTCGTTGAAAAAATGACCGAGCTGCAATTAATTCTCGAAGAGGCCGCCAAATTGGACGTGACACCGCGCATCGGTGTGCGCGTGCGCCTAATGTCGATCGGCAAAGGCAAGTGGGCCAACACCGGCGGCGAAAAATCCAAATTCGGTTTATCCGCCTCGCAAGTGATCGAAGTTTGCGATCGCTTGCGCGAAGCCGGTCGTCTGGATTGTTTGCAACTGATTCATTTTCACCTCGGATCGCAGATCGCCAACATTCGCGATATTCAACGCGGATTGAAAGAATGTGCGCGTTATTTTGCGCAACTGCATCAACAAGGTGCCAACATTCGTGTCGTCGATGTCGGTGGCGGCTTGGGTGTGGATTATGAAGGCACGCAAACGCGTTCGTATTCGTCGATGAATTATTCGGTACAAGAATATGCCAATAATGTGGTGTATGCCTTGTACGAGATCTGCGAGCAACAAGGTCTACCGCATCCGGATATCATCACCGAATCGGGACGCAGTTTAACCGCCCATCATGCCGTGCTTATCATGAATGTGGTCGATGCCGAACACGCACCGGGCAATATCGAACCGCAAGCACCGAGCGATGATCAACCGTCCGTGATCAAAGAACTGTGGATCGCTTACGAACAATTAAACGCTCGCTCGGCCCTAGAGTGTTATCACGATGCCTATTATTTATTTGGCGAAGCGCAGCAGATGTATGTGCTCGGCGTGTTGACGCTGCCGCAATGGGCGCTCGCCGAACAAATTTATTTTGCGATCTGCCGTGAGCTACGCGGCTTGCTGGACACGACTTCACGCGCGCATCAAGAAATTTTGGAAGACTTAAACGAAAAACTCGCCGATAAATTATTCTGTAATTTTTCGCTGTTTCAATCTCTGCCGGATTCGTGGGGCATCGATCAAGTGTTCCCAGTAATGCCGTTACAACGCTTGAACGAACCGTGTGATGCACGCGCCGTGTTGCAAGATATGACCTGTGATTCCGACGGTCGTATTGAAAAATACGTTGATGGTACCGATCTCGAAAGTACCTTGCCGTTGCCGGCTTTTCGTCATGGCGAAGAATATTTGATTGGCGCGTTTATGGTGGGCGCGTATCAAGAAATTCTTGGCGATATGCACAATTTGTTTGGTGACACGGATTCGGCCATGGTCAACATCGAACACGATGGTCGTTATACCATTACGCAATGTGAAGAAGGCGATACCGTGGCCGATGTGCTGCGTTATGTACATTTTGAACCGGAGTCGATCTCGCGCTCGTATCAAGAGCAGATCATGAGTTCGAAAATGACACCAGATTTCAAAAAGCAATGTTTAGAAATTTTGCGCGCCGGTTTATCGGGTTATACCTATCTGGAATAAAAATAAAATAGAAAAAAGGCGCTGGGATGAGCGCCTTTTTTTTTTACGCGTCTTTTCTTGCGATTTGCTGGTAGCCAGTGACAGCGCCATGGTGGCCAGCAACACCGTCATCACGGTCAACAAAGACCACGCCACTGGGATCTTGAACCATTCGACGATCAGCATCTTGATGCCGACAAACATCAAGATCACTGCCAAGCCATACGACAATAAATGAAACCGATCCGCCGCTCCCGCCAGCATAAAATACATAGCGCGCAAACCGAGAATCGCAAAAATATTGGAAGTCATGACGATAAACGGATCTTCGGTGATGGCGAAAATGGCTGGAATGCTATCAACGGCGAAGATCACATCGGTGACGGCTAATAGAACCAACACTAAAAACAGCGGAGTGAAATAGCGTCGCTTGTTGTGGTACACCACAAACGCTTCGCCATGATGTTGTTCACTGATGTTCAAATGGTTGCGCAACCAGCGCAGTAACGGGTTTTTATTCAAGTCGGGTTTGTGATCGGCAAAAATGATCATCTTGATGCCGGTGAACAATAAAAACGCGCCGAATAAGTACAACAACCAGTGAAAGCGTGCGATCAGCCACGCACCGATCAAAATCATCAACACGCGCAATATAATGGCGCCAACGACGCCGATGATGAGCACACGTTTTTGAAACGCGATTGGCACCGCGAAGAAATTAAAGATCATGAGAAATACGAAGATATTATCAACCGCCAGCGACTTCTCAATTAAATAGCCGGTAAAAAATTCGGTGGCTTTTTGATTGGCGATTTCACGCCCGCTTTGATGATCAAGATACGCCCATAGCAAGGCGTTAAACAGCATCGCGAGCGCGATCCAGATCAGCGACCACTTCATTGCTTCGCGAAAACTAACGCGGTGCGCGCCTTGATGCTTGACCAACTTTAAGTCGACTACGGTGGCCATCACCACAAACAGCGCAAACAGCGACCACATCCACCATGTTCCAATCGTTGTCATGGCGAATACCTCACTGAGCGAGCGAATGTCACAAGGAACAGAGAATAGCCGGTAGGGATGCCAGCACTCATTCAATTAACCTCCGGTGTGCGTAACGAACGCAAAAACAGGAGGCACACGAAACCCTTGTCGTTGCGACAAAGGTCTCGTTCGCAGCGGGCCGTTTTAACGCCACGCCACTCGTGGTACCGGGCGTAATACAGCGCCGTATTGACGATAGCCACGACGGGAACTACTCCCCTTCGGTGTGGGCATCAGTGTAAATATCCAAGCGAAACTGTCAACTATTAAGGTCGCTTCGCTCGCGGTGAAGGCGTAAGGAGTTTGTGTTCTCAAATTGGCGCGAAAGTTGTGGGGTGACTACCTTTGATCCGATGGTGGTGACGACGCGCGGCACAGGACGAGTCGTCATCTTGAGCGGTTTTTTCCCCATAACGCCGTGAGGGGAGTGATGCCAATCAAGCATGCGATGTTGTGGGGCGGCTTTTAGCGCGTCCTAGAGCGGAATAAACGCACTTGCTGGCTGGCTTAAACAACCCTAGCGGTTTTCACTGGAGCCCTAAGATGAAATTACTCAGTACATTTTTAGTGACGATCATGGTCACGGTCACTGCCATGGCGGCCGATCTGCCCTCGGATTGGGCGACATGGGCGGTGGTCAAAACGCCGTTGATGGAGGCAGGCGGCGCATTGCCCGCCTGTGATGCCAATGTCTCGACGTTGCCACCGATTTATCAGGAAACGGTGAAGACTTACTGCGGGGTAAAACCAGGCGGCCCCGGCAAAGTGGCGATTCTGGTGCGCCCAGCAGTGATGGCGAACTACGCTGCGCGTGATGGCAAGTTTCCCGATGGTGCCAATCTCATTCTGCACCTGAAAGACATGAAAGCGATTTTTTTAACCAGCCACGTTGGTGGCAAGCCGAGCTATAGCGTGCACACCGAAGACGGCAAGGATGTTACGGCTGCCAGTGGTCCGCTAGCGGCCGCGACCTGCGTTACCTGTCACACCGGCTACCAAGCTTTTTGTGTGGGCGGTCAGTGCGGCGCGAAAAAATAATCACTGGCGGTGATGAGCGCTAGGTGACGTGGTGGCGGTTACAGCGAGGGTAAAGCATGAGTGCTGGCGTTGGGGTGAAGTCGGCCGTGATCGGCGGAATTGCCGCCGTGGCGGTGTTATCGCAGTTGATTAACGGATTCGGGCAGTATCTCGAACTGATGGCGTCTGGGCGGGCGCAAATCCGCGAGGTGAACGAGGCCGTGATGCAGCCGGTTATCGAACTGGCCACCCGTGGCGTCAATGGCGGCAATCAAATGGTCTTAAGTGACGCCGCCGCCACCGGTTTGTACCGCGCCACCGGCGTGTTGTACTTGAAAATCGAAGGGCTGTCGGAAGGGGCCGAAAAAACCGTTTTTACCGAGGCTATCCCACCACAACCGATTAGCCACGAGTACACCGCCGCCGCTGTCGAGATCGGTAAGCTCAAAGCACAGGCCGATAGCGCCGAGGCTGGACTGCACGAAAAGAGCCTGACGTATGTGATCAAGACGGAGCTTGCGGGGGTTAAAAATGGTGGGCGCATTACGGCGATATTCTCCGCCGAACGCCTCGCTAGCCTGCCCCTGCAAACCCTCAAAAGTGTGGCACCGCTGGCGCTGGGACTGACGCTGTTTTCATGGTTATTGGCGTGGTACATCGGCAGCCGCATCGCGCGACCTATCACGCAACTGGCGGCCCGAGTTAAAGCGGTTGCCAGCAGTTTGGACTTAACCCAGCGAGTGGAACTGACCCACGCCGATGTGGCGCTCAATCGTGAAGCCGGTGACACGGCACAAGCGTTTAACGATCTGCTGAGTAACTTGCATGGCACCTTGAAAGAGGTGCTGCACAACGCGAGTTTGTTAGGGCAATCGGTCAAGCAAGTGTCGTTGCTGGCCGGTTCGGTGGCCGCGCATTCGCGTGAGCAAAGCGAATCGTCGGCGCAGATGGCGGCCGCGATGGAGCAAAGTACCGCTAATCTGACCGACATTGCCAACAACGCTGATTATCTCGACCAATCGGCGCGTCAATCGGGAACCTTGTGCGGGCAAGGTACGGTCATCATTCATCAAGCGGGTGATGAAATGGGGGTGATCGCCCATACCGTGCAGGAAGGCACCACCTCGATCGGCCAGCTGGGTAAACAAAGCCACGAGATCTCGGCCATCGTACAGGTGATCAAAGAGATCGCTGACCAAACCAATTTGCTGGCGCTTAATGCCGCCATCGAGGCCGCGCGCGCCGGTGAGCAGGGGCGTGGTTTTGCCGTGGTGGCCGATGAAGTGCGCAAATTGGCCGAACGCACAGGCCAATCGACGACGCAAATTACCGAGATGATCGCGGGCATCCAGCACAGTTCGGCCAATGCCGTTAGCGTGATCGAAGACGCCGTGCGGCGGGTCGATAGTGGCGTTGCGCTTGCCAGTCAGGCCGGATCGGCGATCAATCGCATTTCCGACAGCAACGGACAGGTGGTCAAGGGAGTCGAGGCGATCTCGGACGCCCTGAAACAACAGAACCGCGCCTACCAGGACATTCGCCAACACGTCGATCGCATCGCGCAGATGAGCGAGCAAAACAGCCAGTCGGCGGGCGAGGCGGCGCGTTCGGCACACGAGCTGGAAAACTTGAGTCGCCAGATGGAGCAGACGGTTTCGCGCTTTAAAACCTGAACGAGCGGCGCTAAAAACGGCCTAATCAGCATCCACCCGATGCGCAAGCCTTGACCTAAGGCAAGGCCGCCAAGCCGTTTCGCGCCATACTGTGTGGCCTGTTTTCTTTGAACGGCCCAATACCCATGAATTTAATCAGTGAATTCCTCCAAAACGATCATCGTGATCTGGATGCGCGTTTCGCCGTGGCTGGCCAGCAGGTGCAGGCGGGTGATTGGGCCAACGCCAAAATTTCGGTGGTGCGCTTCGCGCGCGCGCTCGGCGAGCACATCGCCATGGAACAAGAGATCGTGTTTCCGGCCTTGGCGCGTCACGTCGATGTCAGTGGTCCGTGTCAGGTGATGAAAATCGAACACGACGAAATGCACGGTTTATTGGAGACCTTGTACGCCGCTTGCCGTGATCACGAAAAACAGGCGTTTAACGATGCCGCCAAATCATTAAATGAGCGGTTGCAAGCGCACAACAGCAAAGAAGAAAACATTTTGTATCCGCTCGCCGATCAAGTGCTGGCGGCACAAGCGGCCGACCTCGTGGCGCAAATGCGCGGTTCGCGTATGGGCAGTGGTGGTTGCGGCGGCGGAGGGCAATGCGGATGTGGCCATGCGGCGTGAACACCTTGCCATGCTGATTGGTTTGCGCACCGAAATTGATTCGATCGACAAGCAATTGTTGACGTTGCTGGCGCAACGATTCGAGTGCGTAGAGCAATTAGCGCCGCTAAAAAATGCCGAAAAATTATTTGATGATGTGCGTCATCAGCAAGTACTCGCCAGTCGCGAAGCGTGGGCCAACGATATGAAACTGGATCCGCAGTTCACGCGCGATGTGTTCGAGCTCATCATGAAGCACAGTGTTGTTGTTCAAAAAGCGTATTGGGATAAAAAATCGTGATGCCATTTTGCCGCCCCCCGAAATTATCGACGTTATTCGAGCGTTTGCCGATTTACCCCGTGAATCGCGTATTTGTTTTTGGTTTGCAGCGTGTGCTGGCAAAAAAAATCAGTGAAGGCGAATTAGATTTCTTACAAGGTCGCTGCTGTGCGATCAAAGTCACTGATTTGAATATCACGCTGACGTTAGGTTTAAGCGGCACCCAATTAATGGTGGGCAGCAATGCGGCCGATGTCACCATCGCCGCCGACATGGCCACGTTTATTCAAATGGCCTCGCGCCAAATCGATCCCGACACCTTGTTTTTTCAACGTCGATTGCTGATCACCGGCGACACCGAGTTGGGACTGTATATCAAAAACTTTCTCGATCGTTTCGAATTCGAACCACAACATCAACTACTTCAAAACGCCATTCAACACTTGGGTCGTCGCTTCGATCTTCACGCCGCTTCGCATTAAAAAAACACTCGCGTCGTGCGCGAGTGTTGTTAACTTATCCCACCTGTTTCATGCCGGCTTGGCCGTGCCAGAAACCGTTATTGCTATCGCTTATGGCAGCGGCGTTGTCGAGTAACTGCAGCGACGATAAATCGCGCGGCACCACGCGCCGGTGAGTGACGCCGATGGCGGCGAGCGCGGCGGTTTTATCGAGCAAATTCAACGGTTCACCGCTTTGTGTTTGAATGCCATTGATGGTGAGAAATTTTTCTTGTTCGCGGCTAAATAACGACAAACCCTGTGGATGACGTTGGCACATATATTGGCAATCGTCTTTAGGTAAATCGTAATGACGCGCCGTAAAACAGCGCGCGGAATAAGCCAGCGCCAACGGCCCATATACTTGTATTTCGAATTCAACGCCGCAATCGCGGGTTTGTTCGATCAAGGATTGCAACGAGGCCTGCGGCAAATCAAACGGTAACACCACGCGACGCGCACCAAGCGAAGCAAATAGTTTGACCGTATTGGCGTTGTAGCAATTAATGCCAGCGCCGGTGACAAAGGGTTTGCCGTGTTGCGAACATAATTGAATGGCACCCACATCATTGGCTTCGACCGTAAAATCGCCGAGGCACAATTTTTCCAGTTGCCGCCAATCGGCGCTCGATTCGAGCAAGGTGAGTGACGACATCACCACGTCTTTGCCGGCGTCGCGCAAATCGCGCGCGACACTGAGCCAATCTTGCCAGCGTAATTCGTGGCGCTTGCTGCACACCGTTTCACCGACGTAAATGACATCGAAAGTCGACTGCGCGGCCTGCGCGTAAAATTCCAAAATTTCATCTTTTGACCAGTAATACGGTAACGCGGCCAACGCGGTTTTCATTGCTATTGCCATGTTCTTTCGTACGCCCCCAACGTGGTTTGCGCGCCTTCGGATAAGGTAGTGAGTGCAGTGTTCCATTGCGGCTGCACGGCGTATTGTGGTGCGGTTTGCAGCGCGTCGATGGCTTGTCGCCATACTTTGGTGACTTGCGCGACATACGCCGGTGAGCGTTGCCGACCTTCGATCTTGATCGCTTTAATTCCGCAAGCTTTTAATTCCGGTAATAAACCCAGTGTGTTCAACGAGGTGGGTTGTTCGAGGGCGTGCGAAGTTTTGCCCTCGACGGTGAAACGTCCTTTGCACAAGGTTGGATAACCGGCGTTTTCGCCTTCGGCGTATTCATCGATCAACACATTATTTAAACGCGATTGCAACAGGCTGCCGTGTTGTTCCCATTTCACAAATTTTGCCGGTGAACATACGCCGGCAGTGTTAGGTGATTCGCCGGTGCAATACGACGACAAATGGCAACGTCCTTCGACCATGATGCAAAGCGATCCGAAACCAAACACTTCTAATTCGATATCACTTTCGGCGGCGACTTGTTGCACTTGTTTGAGTGATAGCACGCGCGGCAAAACGGCGCGCTTGATACCGAACTGTTGTTGATAGAAACGCAAGGCGTGAGGATTGGTCGCCGATGCTTGCACCGACAAATGGCGTGACAAGCCGGGATGGCGTTCGGCGGCATAAGCAAGCACCGCCATGTCGGCGGCGATGATGGCGTCGATGCGCAGATCGGCGGCGCGATCGACGGCGTCAAACCATTGCTGCGTGGCGATAGGCAGCGCGTACGTGTTTAACGCTAGATACACTTTTACGCCTTTGTCTTTGGCGTAACGAATGGCTTGTTCGGCTTGCGCGCGGGTGAAATTTAACCCGGCGAAGTGACGCGCGTTGGTGGCGTCGTTAAAACCCATGTAAATGGTGCTGGCACCGTTATCAACGGCAGCTTTGGCCGCCGGTAACGAACCGGCCGGGCAGACTAATTCCATCGTAGCGACACTCGATAAAAACGGTGCCGACACGCTACTGATCCGACGCTCGACTAAGCTTGATAACCGTCAACTGAAACGAATTGAGCATTAACACTTCGCAACGATTTTTCCTCGCCCAAACGCGGGCCGCCAGCCTGTGTGAGGGGGAACGAATCCGTATACTTTCGCGCCTTTAACCGGCTGAGATAAAACGATGAAAAAATGGCCTGTTGCCGTGGCGCTCGGTGCGCTAGCGGCCTACGCGGCGTGGTTATGGTGGCCCGCCCCGAACCCTGCCCAGCGCAGCAACAAAGACAAACCGGCGACGCCGGTGACCACGCTCTTGGTGAGCAAACAAGCGTTGACGCAAACGATTAAGGCGCTGGGAACGTTGCAAGCGCGCGAAGGCGTAACCATCACTTCGCAGCAATCCGGCATTATCGAGCAGATCCATTTTCGCGACGGTGATAGCGTTGTGCAAAATGCGTTATTGGTGACCTTGCACGACGACGAAGAACGCGCCAAGTGGCAGGAAGCGCAAGCCAAATTAGCCGACGCGGCGCGGCAACTGGAACGCTTGCAAAGTTTAAGCAGCGACAAAGCCGTGTCGCGTTCGAGCATCGAAGACAAACAAGCCGCCGTCGCGATTGCGCAGGCGCAAGTCGATGTCGCCAAAGTCGCGCTCGATAAGCGCTACATTCGTGCGCCCTTTGCCGGCGTTTTGGGTGCGCGTGAAGTATCGCCCGGCGCGTTGGTTACCCCCGGAACCGCGATCACGACATTGGATGACATCAGTTTGGTGCGTGTCGAATTCAGTCTGCCCGAAAACGCTGCGGGACAACTGCGCAAAGGCATGAAAGTGGCGGCGCATAGCGCGGCTTTCGGCGATACATTATTCAACGGTGTGATCACCCACATTGATACGCGCATCAATCCTGAAACGCGTTCATTGCAAGCACGCGCCGAAATTCAAAATTCGAAACGCGAATTAAAACCCGGAATGTTGTTGGAGCTGCAACTAAGTCAAGACGATGCGCCGGTGCTGGCGGTGCCAGAAGGCGCGCTGATCAGCCTTGCTGAAAAACATTTTGTGTTGGTCGTTGATGGCGAGCAAAACGCCCATCAAATCGAGATTCTAATCGGCCGTCGCCGCGTCGGTTTTGTCGAAGTATTAAGTGGTCTTAATGAAGGTGATCGCGTTATCGTCGAAGGCACGCATAAAGTGCGCGACGGGCAAAAAGTGACGACCACCGGTTCATAAACGACCAAGCGGATTACATCATTATGTGGCTTTCTGATACGGCGGTGCGCCGCCCAGTGTTGGCAATCGTGATCAATTTGTTGTTGATCACTTTCGGTGTGATCGCGCTGCGTTTTTTAAGTTTGCGCGAATACCCTAATGTCAATCCACCGATCATTACGGTGTCAACATCCTACCCCGGCGCGTCGGCGGCAATCGTTGAATCGCGTATCACGCAATTATTAGAAGATCGCGTGGCCGGTATCTCCGGCATCAAATCGATCAGTTCAGCCAGCAGTAACGGTCGCTCCAATATTTCGATCGAGTTTAATTCCGATCGCGATATTGATGCTGCCGCCAATGATGTGCGTGATCGCATTTCGCGCGCCACTGGCAATTTACCGGACGAAGTCGATCCACCCGAAGTATCAAAAGCCGATGCCGATGAAGACGTCATCATCTGGTTTAATTTATTGAGTGATGAACTCGATACGCTGCAACTGACCGATTACGCCCATCGCTATCTTGAAGATCGGTTTTCGTCATTAGAGGGTGTAGCGCGCATACGCTTAGGCGGTGGCAACACCTACGCCATGCGCATTGATTTAAACCACGACGCGATGGCGGCACGTGAAGTCACCATCACCGATATCGAAAAAGCCTTGCGAGCCGAAAATATCGAATTACCTGCCGGTGATTTACGCAGTGATGCTCGGCAACTGCAAGCACGCATTATGCGCGGTTACACCAGCGAACAAAATTTTCGTGATCTGGTGATCCGCAAAGCCAAAGAAGGTCATTTGGTGCGGCTCGGTGAAGTGGCCAATGTCACATTGCGTGGCATCGAAGATCACTTGTATTTTCGTAGCGATGGCCGCGATGTGATTGGCATCGGCATCATCAAACAATCCACCGCCAACACCTTGGCGGTGTCGCGCGCGGCGCGTGCCGAATACGAACGCATCAAAGAAACATTGCCCGCCAATATTTCATTGCTGCAAGCGCAAGACAGTTCGGTGTTTATCGAACAAGCCATTAAAGAAGTGTACTTAACCTTATCGATCGCGATGATCTTGGTGATCGCGGTGATTTATGTTTTTCTCGGTTCGCTACGCGCGACGTTGATCCCTGCGGTGACGGTACCCATTTCTTTAGTCGGTGCATTTGCGATCTTGGCGGCATTGGGGTTTTCGATCAATTTACTCACGCTATTGGCGCTCGTACTCGCTATTGGATTAGTCGTTGACGATGCCATTGTGGTGCTAGAAAACATTCATCGCCGCATCGAGCACGGTGAAGCGCCTTTGCTCGCGGCATTTAACGGCACGCGCGAAGTCGGTTTCGCGGTATTGGCCACCACGGCGGTGCTCGTGGCGGTGTTTGTGCCGATCGTTTTTATCGAAGGCGATCTCGGCAAATTATTCAGCGAATTTGCTTTTACCATTGCCGGTGCGGTGGCGTTGTCGTGCATTACCGCTTTAACGTTAACGCCGGTGATGGCGGCTTTTTTACTCAAACCACAGCAAACACCATCCGGTGTCGAAGCGCGAATCAGTTCGTTGTTTCATCGCGTCGAGCGTGGTTATGGTCACCAGTTGCAGCAGTTACTCGCGCATCGTTGGTTGTTTATGGGCGGGTTCATTCTGGTTTTCGCCTGCATCGTGGGATTGCTGCACAAACTGCCCAGTGAATTGGCACCGAAAGAAGATCGCGGAACATTCTTCGTTAATATGCAAGGCCCCGAAGGGGCAACGTTCGATCACTCCATTCAAAACATTAAACAAATCGAAACGCTGTTGACACCGTATTTGCAAAACGGTGAAGCATTTCGTTTATTAACGCGGGTGCCGGGGTTTGGTGGCAACGCCATGAACAGCGGTTTCGCGGTCGTCGGATTAAACGACTGGGGCCAGCGTCGTAACGGTTATGTGATTCTTGATGAAGTAAACGCGCAATTAGCGCAATTACCCGGCGTGCGCGCGTTTGGTGCTATTCGCGGTGGATTGGGCGGTGGCGGTGGCAGCAGTGTGCAATTTGTTATTGGCGGTGATGATTACGAAACGCTAACCAAATGGCGTGACACACTCATGTTGCGCGCCAGCGAAAATCCAAAATTGGCCAATATTCAATCCGATTACAAAGAAACCTTGCCGCAATATTTATTATCGATCGATCACAATCGCGCCGCTGACTTAGGTATCAGCGTGCAAGCGGTGGGTGTCACCTTGCAAGCGTTGTTGTCTGGTCGTCGCGCCACCACGTTTAATTTAGGCGGTGAAGAATACGATGTGTGGTTAAAAGGCTCAGAATCCGAATTTCGCACACCGGCCGATTTAAGCAGTATTTATTTGCGCTCGGAAAAAACCGGCGAATTGGTGGCCTTACCGAATGTTGTGTCGGGCGTCGAACAAGCCGGTGCGGCGACCTTGAACCGTTTTAATCGTATGCGCGCCATTACCATCAGCGCCAATCTAGTGGGCAATTATACGATGTCGCAAGCACTCGATTATTTAAATGCGGTAGTGCGCGATGAATTAGCCAACGCGCCGCGAGTCGATTACAAAGGTGAAACCAAACGATTTATCGAATCGTCGAGCAGTTCGGGGTTTGTGTTTGTGTTGGCGCTCGCGATTGTTTACTTGGTATTGGCGGCGCAGTTCGAAAGTTTTGTGCATCCTTTGGTGATTATGTTGACCGTGCCACTCGCGGTCTTAGGTGCGCTCGCGGGCTTGCACGCTAGCGGCATGACCTTAAATATTTATTCGCAAATTGGCATCGTGATGTTGGTGGGCTTGGCGGCGAAAAATGGCATTTTGATTGTCGAATTCTGCAATCAATTACGCGATGCCGGCAAAGCGTTTGATGAGGCGTTAATCGAAGCCTCGCAGCGACGTTTGCGTCCGATCATCATGACCAGTTTCACAGCGGTGATGGGCGCGATCCCGTTGATTCTGTCGCACGGTGCCGGCAGCGAATCACGCGCAGTATTAGGCGTGGTGATTTTCTCCGGCGTATTGTTATCTACCGTGTTAACGTTGTTTGTAGTGCCAATGGCTTACAGTTTATTGGCGCGCCACACCGGATCACCGGAAGCGGTGGAACGTGAGCTAAAAAATTTAGGCGCAAATTTAGACCGTTGATCGAAGACAAGCGGTGTGTCTTTAATAGCTGTGGCGCACATAAGCACGGCGGTTTAATCCGGCAAAAACGGTTTCATTTCGTTTTCGATTTCACCGCGTAGTGCCATCAGTTTTTTGGCGTACGCTTCGAGCGCGCGATCTTCTTCGTTTACGGGTTGCCATTGGCTCACTGGTTGCGGCTTGCCGTGTTCATCGACGGCGACAAACACGATGATGCAGTGCGTGGTTTGCGCCATTTCTTCTTTACGCGGGTCACTGGACGAGACGTCGACCGCGATGTGCATGGACGTGGTGCCGGTGTAGATCACGCGCGCGCGCACTTCGACCAAGTGTCCAATATGAACCGGTTTATAAAAACGAATACCGCCAACGTAAACGGTGACGCAATACGCCGCCCCCCACGCAGACGCGCACGCATAACCCGCTTGGTCGATCCATTTCATAACCGCGCCGCCGTGAACTTTGCCGCCAAAATTCACGTCGGTGGGTTCGGCTAAAAAACGTAAGGAGAGTTCGCGTTGCATCGGTGGGTGCCTGCTATTTCGTTTCGCGTTCTTTCGCTGCCTTGGCGCGCGCTTTGGCTTGCTCGCGGATCATGGCGGCATTTTCCGATAAACGGCGATCGGTCTCGTTGTCTATTTGCAGCGGCGGAACTTCGGTGGGGACGCGGCGATCGTCAAAGGCAACCATGGCAAAATGCGCGGTGGTGCAGTGTTTGAAGTGACCGCTGTGATCGACGTAGACATCGACTTTCACCATCATCGACGTGCGTCCAACATGCACTACGCGAGCCGTGGTTTTGACGCGATCACCGATGACGACCGGTTGCAAAAATTCGACGCCTTCAACGGCCGCCGTTGACACCGTGCGGCCGCAATAACGAATGGCGGCGATCGCCGCCGTCGTGTCCATGATGGCCAGCATTTTGCCGCCGAACATGGTGCCAAACGGATTGGCATCGTTTGGAAAAACAAAATCCCACGACACAATTTCTTCGGCGGTTTTAGGATAAAAACGGGCATTACCTTCGGTCATGGTTTTTCTCTAGCGGAGAATGTTGACGAAGTGTAGTCGTTTTAATCCGATCTCGTCAGTGCGCTTATGGTTGCGGCGCCAAGCGTTCCAGCAAGGCGGTTTGTGCGCGGTAAGGTTTCTTGTGTTGATGATTTAGCCGTTGATATTGGCCATCTGCTTGTAATCGCCACGCCTGCGTGTTGTCGTGTAGATAATTACTCAATGCTTCTTTTTTAACGCGGCGCGCCAGTGCCGGATTCAAGATCGGAAACGCTACTTCGACGCGGTGATATAAATTGCGATCCATCCAGTCAGCACTGGAGCAATACAGTTCTTCCTGTCCGTTATTTCGAAACCAGTAAACGCGGGTGTGTTCGAGAAATCGTCCGACAATTGAGCGCACAGTAATGTTGTCAGATACGCCTTTAATACCGGGGCGCAAGCAACACACGCCGCGCACAATCAGTTCTACTTTTACGCCGGCTTGCGACGCGCGATACAGTGCTTGGATCATCTTTGCTTCGGTCAGCGCATTCATCTTGACGATGATCTTGGCTTTGTTGCCGGCCTTAGCGTGGGCGATTTCGCGATCGATCATCGCGATTAAATTTTCTTGCAGTGTAAAGGGCGCTTGCAGCAATCGTTTGAGCGCCAGCGTTTTTCCCATGCCCGTTAATTGTTGAAAAACTTTGTGCACGTCTTCGGATAATTCTTCATTAGCGGTAAGCAAGCTGATGTCGGTGTAAAGTCGGGCGTTGCGCGCGTGGTAATTGCCGGTTCCCAAATGCACATAGCGGCGCAATTTGCGTTTCTCGCGGCGCACCACCAAGGTCAGTTTGGCGTGGGTTTTAAAACCGACGACGCCGTACACCACTAAGACTCCCGCTTCTTGCAAGCGCGCGGCGAGATCGAGATTGTCTTGTTCATCAAAACGCGCACGCAATTCGACCACCGCCGTGACTTCTTTTCCCGCGCGCGCGGCATCGATCAGGGCGCGGGCCATTTCGGAGTGTTTACCGCTGCGATACAAGGTTTGTTTAATGGCCAACACATCGGGATCGACGGCCGCTTGGCGCACAAAATCGATCACGGTTTCAAAACTTTCAAAGGGATGGTGCAGCAGTATGTCGTGATGGCTAATGGAGTCGAAGAGACTTTTTGGCGCTTGAACAAACGGACTGATGCGTGGCGAAAGTGGCGGAAAACACAAATCGGGGCGGTCGATTAGTTCGGTTAAGGCCATCAAGCGATTCAAGTTGACCGGACCATCACAGCGATACAGTTCGCGCTCAGTTAAATGACATTTTTGCAATAAAAACTGCGCGATGCGATCGGGACATTTATCGCTGACTTCCAGTCGCACAGCGGTACCGAAATGGCGACTTAATAATTCGTCTTTCAAGGCACGGGCCAGATCGTCCACCTGATCTTCATCGACGCTTAAATCGGAATCGCGCGTCAAACGAAATTGATAACTGCCCTTTACCGTCATGCCCGGAAATAATTCGCTGGCGTGCGAATGAATAATCGACGACAGGAAAACATAATGTTCGCCGCCTTGGGTCAATTCGTTGGGCAGTCTTAATATGCGCGGCAACGAACGTGGCATATGAACGACAGCATAACTGGCATCGCGGCCGAAAGCGTCTTCGCCTTCTAGCGATACAATAAAGTGCAGTGATTTATTTACCAAACGCGGAAACGGGTGCGACGGGTCAAGGCCGATCGGCGAGATCACCGGCATCACTTCATGATGAAAATAATCGGCGATCCACTTCTTTTGTTGATCGGTCCAATCTTTGCGGCGTAAAAATAAAATATTGTGGTCCGCTAATTCCGGCATTAAGACGTCGTTGAAAATGCGGTATTGTTCGGCTACCAAGGTGTGTGCCAGTTCGGCAATGCGTTCCAACGCATCGGAAGGTGACAGCACATCGTTGTGACGTGCGCTGGCGTGTCCATGACTGCGTCGCACTAAACCGGACACGCGAACTTCAAAAAATTCGTCGAGGTTGCTGGAACAAATGAAAATAAATTTCAGGCGTTCCAATAAGGGTAACGAGGTATCGAGTGCTTGCTGCAATACGCGCCAATTAAATTGCAGGAACGATAATTCACGATTGATATAAAGTGAAGGGTCGTGGAGATCGATGATCTCCACGTTGTCTTGCCATTCGCGATGTGAATCTAAGAGCGCAACCATCCTGCTACATCCTTCGCATAATACGTCAGGATGGCGTCGGCACCGGCACGTTTGGCACTGGTTAATGATTCCAGCACGATGGCTTGTTCATTTACCCAGCCTTTTTCGGCGGCCGCTTTGACCATCGCGTATTCACCACTGACGTGATACAAAAATGTCGGCACTTGAAATTCATCTTTCACGCGCCGGACGATATCGAGATACGGTAATCCCGGTTTGACCATCACCATATCGGCCCCTTCGGCCAGATCCAACGCCACTTCATGCAGTGCTTCGTTGGTATTAGCGGGATCCATTTGGTAAGTGTATTTATTGCCTTTGCCTAAATTGCCCGCGCTGCCGACCGCATCACGAAACGGGCCGTAAAAACTTGAGGCATATTTGGCGGCATAAGAAAGAATGCGGGTGTTGTGATGACGCGCGTTTTCGAGCGCGTGACGAATCGCGCCGATGCGACCGTCCATCATGTCGCTGGGGGCCACGATGTCGGCACCGGCGTCGGCGTGTGACAACGCCTGCTTGACTAAGGCTTCAATGGTGACGTCATTGATGACATAACCGGCGTTATCAATGATGCCGTCCTGACCGTGCGTCGTGAACGGATCGAGCGCCACATCAGTGATCACCGCAATGTCGGGTACGGATGTTTTTAGTGCGCGCACCGCGCGTTGCACGAGACCGTCTGGGTTCCATGCTTCATCGGCGCGCAGGGATTTTTTTTCGCAGGTTACAACCGGAAATAACGCCAGTGCCGGAATGCCTAATTGAGCGGCGGCTTTTGCTTCAATTAATAATTGATCAATCGTGAGTCGCCACACGCCCGGCATACTCGCGATCGGCTCACGGCGCGATTCACCTTCGATAATAAACAAGGGCCAAATTAAATCATTCGCGGTGAGCGTGTGTTCACGCACTAAACGACGAATGCTGTCGTGCTCGCGATTGCGACGCAAACGACGTTGCGGATAAAGGCCGGGTAAGGTGGGCATAACAAAAGACTCCGAACGAATAACAACGACCTGCATTATAGCGGTCACCCTTATTCGTTAACCCAGTCTATGACAACTTGCTTACCGTTTGATGACAGCCTCACACAAAGGCGGCCGCCATCAACGGCGATCGATTTTGCGTGCCAGTAAGATCGCCGTGGTGGTTTGTTTAACGCCGTCGATGGCGCCGATCTCGTCAAGCACTTCATCCAGTCGTTGTGTCGATTCGGCTTTGAGCAGCGCCATATAATCCCAGATGCCGCTGACCGCCGATAACTCTTCTATCTCGGGGCATTTTGATAACCGTTTGATAATAGCGGGGCCGGCTTTTGGTTCTACGCTTAAGGCGCAGTAGGCGCGTAGCGCCTGATCGCTCATTGAAGCGGCGCTGCGTATGCCATAACCGGTGATGACGCCGGTTTTTTCGAGGCGAGCAATGCGGGCCACCACGGTGGTGCGGGCGACACCAAGTTTTTTGGCCAGTACAGTGGTGGCTTCGCGGGCGTTGGCTTGTAGTAAGGAAAGCAGGTGGCGGTCGAGTTCGTCCAGTTCAATCATCGTCGTTATGTTGTATTTATTCGTCAATATGACCGATTTTAGGCGCTTTACGTCAGGCTGTCCTGTTCATTTTGACGAGGATCATCGCCAGACTGCGCCCCGTTTGCAGTAAAACGATTTTGCGTAATAACGATTAGCTTGGAGGGTAATCCCATGGCAGCGAATGATTTCAAACGTGTATTGGTGTTAGGTGGTGGCAAGATCGGTGTCGCGATCACGGCCATGTTGTCGTCTACGGGCGACTATCAAGTCACCGTTGGCGATATGCGTCCGGTGAGCTTCGACTTTCCCAATATGAAAGGCCGCATTGTCGATGCCAGCGATGACAAATCACTGGATGCGGCGATGGCCGAAGCCGATGTCGTATTAAATGCTCTGCCGTTTTTTGCGGCGAAGAAAGTCGCTGCGGCGGCGGCACGCAACAAAGTGCATTATTTCGATTTAACCGAAGACGTCGCCGCCACTAATGCGATCAAAGAAATCGGCCAAACGGCTGAAACGGCGTTGATGCCGCAATGTGGCTTGGCACCGGGTTTTATCGGTATCGCCGGTTACGACCTGTCGAAAAAATTCGACAAATTACAAGACGTCAAAATGCGCGTTGGCGCGTTAACGCGTTACCCGACCAACACCTTGAAATACAACCTAACATGGTCCACCGACGGTTTGATCAACGAGTATTGCGAACCGTGTGATGCCATCGTCAACGGCGAATTCATGAAAGTGCAGCCGCTCGAAGGTTTGGAAACGTTGTTGATCGACGGCGACGAATACGAAGCGTTTAACACCTCTGGTGGTTTGGGAACGTTGTGCCAAACGCTGGAAGGCAAAGTGCGCAATCTCGATTACAAAACCATGCGCTTCCCCGGTCACAACCAGATCTTGCGTTTGTTGATTAACGATTTACGCATGATCGATAAACGCGACACACTGAAAGACATTTTCGAACACGCCATGCCGTACACCGCGCAAGATATGGTGGTGGTGTTTGTTAGCGTAACCGGCTGGAAAGAAGGCAAATACCAGCAACAAACCTTTGCTACCCGTATCTTCCCCAAGATGATTGCAGGCCTGCAAATGACGGCGATTCAATTGACCACCGCCGCCGGTATTGTCACCGCGATGGAACTGATGAAAGACGGCAAATTACCGCGTAAAGGTTTCGTGCCGCAAGAATTGGTTGGACTGGATGATTTCCTCGCCAACCGTTGGGGCAGTGTGTACAAAGCGTAATGACGCGTTTCACCACGTCTAGGCTTCAACCTCGAGCATTTTAAGGCCGGTGATCATTAAGGTTACCGGCCTTTTTTTATGCACTTAAAAATTTTGCTGAACTGTGATTACCGTGATCACCCACGATCCGATTCAACGGTGTTAAAACGAACCACCGACGCCAATATTAAGGCTACTGACATCCAGTGAATCGGCGTTGATTTTTTCATACTCGATAACGAATACCGACGCATCGCTGGAATAAAAATTAACGCCAAATCCGAGATAGCCATTGGTATCGGAATAACCGGATCCCAATGACCAATGTGACGCGCCCAGTTTCCCGAAGACACTGGTTGCATCTTTGCGCTCGCTTTTGAGCACAAAACCGATATTGGTCGCTTTGACATCTTGTGATGTCGTTGAATCGTTGTACCAATCGAAACGTTCGTACTGACCATAATTACCATGCGCCAGTTCGATTCCCATGTGGTCATCAAAATAATGGTGATATTGCAATTTAAAACCGGTATCTAAGCTTTCGCTTTCGTATTTGGCTTTAGTCAAAAATAACGCCAAATCGTTGTCGGCAAAAGCCGCTTGTGTGAGTAGTGCCAACGCACCGATAGCGCCGATACAAGGTAATGATTTCATCTGATTTCCTGTGACCAGAAATAATAAAAAACCGAATCGCTTTTATAACGCGAAGCCAATTCCGAAATTGATGCTTTTTGCGTCGGCATCGACGTCGTCCAGCTTGATTAATTCATATTCCAAAACGACGTGAGCGCCACTCATCGACGCGATTTCGAATCCGAAACCATAGTATGTATCGCGTCCGCTCTCAGAACCCGAACCATAACCGGAAATGGACACATCCATATCCCAGTTGGAGCTGCCGAATTTACCGAACAGTTTTACGTTTTCATTGATCGCACTGTAAGCGATTAAGCCGACATTCGTTGCCGAAATATCGGCATTAAAATTGACGGTTTCCATAAAATCAGGAATATATTCCGAGCCTGAATAGTCGCCATATTTAGCGTGCGCGAGTTCAATACCGACCCAATCATTTAGCAAGTGATGAAATTGGAACTTATAACCGGTATCTAATTTATCGCCCTCGACATCCATCTTTGTCGCTAACACGGACAACGTGCTTTCTTGCGCATAGGATGATTGGGCTGCGCCTAACAACAGCGCCGCAGCGCACAAAAATAATCGGTTTTGCATAGCGATCCTTAAATTTAACGGTTGGTGAGTTAAGACGAGTAGTCCGGAAATTCGCGCTCAATGCGTTGTTAAGCACGATTGACTCGGACGTTTAGACAAAAGCGGCATCCATGTCGTATTGAATAACCGAACGAACACGTTTCGGCGCTCAAAAGCATCGCTTAGCTGCCATTTTGCGCCGGGGATTCTAAGCAATACGATTGAGATAAGCGGGATATTTTTGTAGATTTCGCGCTACAAAAAAACAACAAAGCGATACATTCAAATCGAGTACGGATCCATTTTTACATCCGTTACATGATGACCGACCATGGTTACGTAACCGTTATAGCGTTGCTCACCGTCGGTAAAGAATTGGAAGCGGTAAAGACGCGCGAGTCGTAGCTCGCCGCGTTGGCGAATAAATTTCAACGCAATGCGTTCGACGGTGTCGTCAATCAACTGCACGCCGAATTGCTGACAACTGCGTCGTGCTTGCGCGTGGGCGTTTTGGCGGGCGCGCATACTGGTCCACCAAAACCAGAAGATCGCACCGAGGATCAACATCATCACAATTTTGCGCATGGCGAATACCTGTGCTTTTACGGCAATAAAAAAGGCGCTCGCAAGCGCCTTTTTTGATTCACCTGTGTTTAACGATCTTTATCGTAAGTACCCACCGATACTTTATCGACACCGGCTTCTTTAATGGCGTTGACCACCGCCACCAACGTGTCGGTTGACGATGAATTGTGTGCCTGCAAGATCACCGAAACGTCACCGTTTTCGGCCAGACTTTTTTCGACAAATGCACGTACCGAACGCACATCCACTTCGCGTTTTTCGATTACGACTTGATCATTGCCGTTGATGGTCACGAGCACGTTGGCTTTTTGTTTGGTCGTTTGCGTCGCCGCGTTTTTACCCGACGGACGCTGAATTTCGAGACCTGACTCTTTGGTGAAGGACGTCGTCACGATGAAGAAAATCAACATGATGAACGTAACGTCAAGCATGGGGGTCAAATCGACTTCGGCTTCTTCGCCACCAGCAGAATGCTTTCTCATGATCTAACTCTTTAGTGAATCGAAAGGCGTCCCACCACCCTCGCGGATAGGACTGGCGGGGGACTATACCGGAGCACCGAAGTACGATCCAGCGATCCAGATCTGGAAAATTACCGTTGCAATTGTAGGCTAACGTGAAACTCGCGCTCACCGACCGTGTTGCCTTGGGCGTCGTAGCGGCGCTCGCCGATATAGGCGTTTTGGCGCTGTACGTAGAGCACATTGGCGCTCACCGTGCCGTAGTGAGGTGACACGATAAAGCACGGTGATAGCCAGCGTTCCTTGTCACGCCCGATGCCGGTATCGGGCAGGTCGGCGTCGTTCGCCTCGCAGCGATCGGACAGTGCCGACAACCACTCAAGCGTCGGAAGCGAACCGCCGTTCAACAAGGCGCTAAAGTCGTGGCGAGCCTTCTCGGTTTTGGGCCAGCGGCTGTCGAGGGTGCCGTTGGATAAGGCATAAACACCGGGGCTTAGTGTGCGATGCGGGAAACGATTGCTGCGTAACGCCATCTGCCACTCACCGCCGTTGTAGTCGACGGTGAGTAAATTGAAACCGTTATAATCGCCCGCCGCCGCGCCCTCGGGTGGACACCACCTCGGATCGGCAAGATAGCCTGTGAGCAGCTCGCCACGTGAGCGAGGACTCACCTTCAAAGGGCCATCGCGGACATTGGTCAGCGCGCCGATACGACCCTGCGGATGCAATCCCAGCCACGTTCCGCCGGCTTGCGGGTCGCGTCCGGCATACATGCCGTTAGGCCATTGATGCAAGGCATCGCCCCGGCGGGCGTGAAATTCATCGCGGTTGGCGAGCATCACCACGTCGTACTGCGGGTGTACGCGGTAGGCAAAAACAATAAGGCACATGATTTTGAGGGGACTTATATGTACATGATGTATGTTGACGAAAGTGGTGATACTGGATTGGGGAACAGCCCAACCCGTTATTTTGTGCTCAGTGGGGTAATTATTCATGAACTTCAATGGCGAATCGTACTCGATCGCATTGTTGATTTTCGCCGCCGTATGAAAAATAAATTTACACTGAAACTGAGAGAAGAAATTCATGCGGCTCACATGCTTAATTCACCAGGAGAACTTGTTCGAATTCCTCGCAATGATCGGCTGACCATTTTACGGCATTTCGCTGATGAGATTGCTAGCTTGCCAAGTATTTCGATTATAAACATAGTTGTGGATAAGCGCGGGAAACCTAGCAATTATGATGTGTTCGAAAATGCTTGGCGGGCTCTTATTCAACGATTTGAAAATACAATTGTGCATCATAACTTTCCCGGTCCACGAAATGCTGATGACAAGGGGATGATCTTTCCAGATGCTACCGATGTAAAAAAACTAACGCGTCTTATTCGACGGATGAGACAGTACAATCCAGTACCCAATCACCACGGATTGGGGTATCGAAACTTGCAACTTACTCAAGTAATCGAAGATCCAATTTTTAAAAATTCTGAATTGTCATACTTAATACAAGTGGCGGATCTAAGTGCATTTTTGCTTTATCAGAAGTTAAGCCCGAGTGCATATATGAGAAAAAAAGGGGCTAGCAATTACTTTTCAAGGCTTGATAACGTTTTATGCAAAGTTGCGGGGGCGAACTGTCAATGGGCAAGTGGAATTGTGTGGCTATAGCTATAAAAATAAAGGGCGCATAAGCGCCCCGGTGTAATCCTACTAGCCAGACGGGCTGACGTTCAGATCACGGGCGGAATTATCGCACTTAATGTTCACAATTCATACAGAAAAAAATGTTTAGTACGATATTTTTAGCAATCATTTATGTCGCTACGGGAGCTTTCGCAGGCCTGCTAGCGGGGCTTATCGGCGTTGGCGGCGGCTTGATTCTGGTGCCGGTGTTGCTGGCCTTATTGCCTTATTCGGCGATTCCCGAGGCGGTATTGATGCACACCGCTATTGGCAGCAGTTTGGCTGCCATCGTACTGACTTCGTTGGCGTCAGTGCGTGCGCATCACGCGCGCGGTGCGGTGTTGTGGTCAGCGGTGTGGCAATTGCTGCCGACCTTGGCGCTGGGCGCATTGCTTGCGGGCAGCGTGGCCGCGCGTTTTCATTCGCGAGTGTTAACGGTTTTATTCGCGGGGTTTGCGCTGACGATGGCGCTACGAATATGGCGCAGTGCCGGTGCCGTTTATGTGCCACGCGAACCGGGCCGCTGGCGCTTGCCGATCGCGGGTGCCGTGATCGGATTGTTGTCCGGATTGGTGGGCATTGGTGGTGGTTCGCTGACGGTGCCGTTGCTGCTACGTTATGGCTATGCGATGAGCAATGCGGTGGCGACGTCGGCCGCGTGTGGTTTACCGATCGCGCTGTTTGGCAGCGTCGGCTATATCGTGGCCGGTTGGTCGCATGATTTGCCGCGCGGGGCCAGCGGTTTTGTTTATTGGCCCGCCGTGCTGTGCTTAACGGCGGCTTCATGGTTTACTGCGCCGGTCGGCGCACGTTGGGCGCATCGTTGGTCGCCGGTGCGACTGAAACGGTTTTTTGCGGTGTTTTTGTTGCTGGTTGTCGCCAAACTGTTGCTGACCTTATTCGCATAACCTCTCCCTTTTGTTACTAAGAATCTTTCATGAATGCTCCTCAAATTGACCCGATTATTTTTTCGTTAGGCCCGATCGCATTGCGTTGGTATGGTTTGATGTATTTGCTCGGTTTTGTGGCGGCCTATTGGCTGGGCGCACGCCGCACCAAACACAGCGGCGCGCCGCTGAATGTTGAACAATTAAGTGATTTATTGTTTAACGGATTTCTCGGTGTCGTGTTGGGTGGTCGCATTGGTTATGTGTTCTTTTATCAATGGGATCAATTCGTCGCCAATCCGCTGTATCTTTTCCGTATTTGGGAAGGCGGCATGAGTTTTCATGGTGGTTTATTGGGCGTGTTGGTGGCGTTTGGCTTGTATGCGAGAAAATTAAAATTACCGTATTTCACCGTCGCCGATTTTATTGCGCCATTAGTTCCCCCCGGACTTTTTTTCGGTCGCATCGGCAATTTTATTAACGGTGAATTATGGGGCCGCGAAGCGGCTGCCGATGTGCCGTGGGCGATGCGTTTTCACACCGACCCCTTGGCACTTGCGCGTCATCCATCGCAACTTTATGAAGCGTTATTAGAAGGCTTATTGTTATTTATTATCCTTTATTGGTTTTCGGCCAAATCGCGCCCGCGCATGGCGGTTAGCGGTGTGTTTGCGCTGGGGTACGGCGGGTTTCGTTTTATCGTCGAATATTTTCGCGAACCGGACGCGCACTTGGGCTTGCAGGCATTGGGATTATCGCGCGGCCAATGGTTGTGTGTTCCGCTTATCGTATTAGGGCTAGGCTTAATCGTGGCCGCCTACCGGCGCAAAGCGTCATAACGTCGTTTGCTTTTTTCATGCGTTTGATGACATTTCACTCTGGATAACTTCATGCAACAATACCTCGATTTATTGCGTCACGTTTATCAACACGGCGCATCCAAAACCGATCGCACCGGCACCGGAACGCGCAGCGTATTCGGCGCGCAAATGCGTTTTGATTTGCGCCATGGATTTCCGATGGTGACCACCAAAAAACTGCATTTACGATCGATCATTCACGAGTTGTTATGGTTTCTAAACGGCGATACGAATATTGCTTACCTGAAAGAAAACGGTGTGTCGATTTGGGACGAATGGGCCGACGCCGACGGCAATTTGGGGCCGGTGTATGGCGCGCAATGGCGCTCGTGGCCGACCGCCGACGGTCGTTACCTCGATCAAATCAGCCAACTGATGAGCGAGATCCGGCGCAATCCCGATTCACGGCGCTTGATTGTCAGCGCGTGGAACGTCGGCGAGCTGGACAAAATGGCCTTGCAACCTTGTCACGCCTTGTTCCAGTTTTACGTTGCCAACGGCGAACTGAGCTGCCAGCTCTATCAACGCTCGGCCGACATTTTTTTAGGTGTGCCTTTTAACATTGCGTCCTATGCTTTACTGACGCATATGGTGGCGCAGCAATGTGATTTGCGGGTGGGTGATTTTGTTTGGACCGGCGGTGATGTGCATTTGTACAACAATCATATCGAGCAAGCGCAGTTGCAATTGTCGCGCACACCATTGCCTGCGCCGCAGTTACAACTGCAACGCCGCCCGTGCGACCTATTCAGCTATCGTTTCGACGATTTTGATCTTCAGCATTATCACAGCCACGCGGCGATCAAGGCACCAGTCGCGGTTTAACGTGCGCGCGCTCGCTGCCGTTTTTTACTTGCTATCGGGTAGCGTGCTGGCGTCGTCGCCGCCCGATTATTTTTCTCCCACGCTGTCGCCGGAACCGTTCGAAGCGGCACTTGCCAGCGATGACAGCAGCGAAAAGCTACACGCGTTAGTGCATTTAAGTGATTTCTATCGCAGCACCAAACCGCAGCTCACCTTGCAATTTGCCGAACAAGGCTTGCAGTTAGCCAGCAGCGCCAACGATTACGCCGCGCAAAGTTTGTTGCACTGTTATGCCGGTTGGGCGCAATCGTTATTAGGGCAGCTGCCCGACGCGTTGAAGCGCATTGAACTGGGGGCTAGCGAAGCGCGTCGCCATCAACAAATGCACGCCTTGGCGCGTTGTTACAACAGCGAAGGTTGGCTGGCCTTGCGTTCCGGCGATGTCGCCGACGCCGTCAGCTTGTTCGATCAGGCGATTAATCTCGAACAATCACTCGACGATGCCTTTCATCTCGGCTCTGGTTTGATCAATCTCGGCTATAGCAATGCGATGTTGGGCCGCTTTGACGAAGCCGTGCGGTACTTCGATCGCGCCATCGAGTTGGCCCGACGTACCCACAACGATCTGTTATTAGCGGGGGCGTACGACAACAAAGCCGAAACGTTGCTCCGCAGCGGCGATGTCGACGCGGCGCTACCGTTGTTGGAAAACGCCCTGCGTCTGCCTGACATCGAACGCAATGTGTCGTTGTGGGCCTCGTTGTTGCATAACAATGGTGTCGCCAACAGCGCGCGCGATCGCTTTGCGCTGGCCGCGCAACAACTGCAAAAAGCCTTGCAACTGCGCCTCGAAATGGGCGATCGACAACACGCCGTCATGACACAGTTGGCGCTCGCACAATGGCATCAAAAACAAAAACAATTTGCACTTGCCGAAACGCGGATGAACGAAGCGTATCAACACGCGAGCGATATTGCGGACGATGCACTGGCGCGCGATATTTTGTTGGCCAAAATCGACTTGTACAGCGATATGCGTCAGTTTGAGCGGGCGTTGTCACTGAATAAAGAATTCATCGCCATCGAGCAGCGTCTCGCGGGCCAGCGTTCGACCTATCGTTTGGCGCAATTACAAAATCGTGTCGACAACAGCGAAAACGAACGCCGCATCGAAGGCCTGACGCAAGAGAATGAAATTCAGCGGCTGCGCGTTGAAAATCAACGTCAATTATTGTTGGTGTTAGTGGTGCTATTTATCGCACTCATCACCATTATCGGTTTTGTCTGGGCGCGCTCGCGTCAGCACCGAGTTGCCGCGCAATCCGCCGTGGCGGCACGCAGTCGATATCTGGCGCAAATGAGTCATGAAATTCGCACGCCGATGTCTGGCATTATCGGTGTGAGCGATTTGCTGCACGACACTCCCTTAAACGAGGAACAACGCGAGTTGGTGCAAACCATACGCACCAGCAGCGAAACGTTAATCGCCCTCGTCAACGATATTTTGGATCTCTCTAAACTCGAAGCGGGAAAATTTCATATCAGCTATCAATCCTTCGATTTGCGTATGCTGCTTGAAAGCTGTGCCGATCTGTTTGCTTTTCAACTCGAAAAGAAATCGTTGCCACTGACGGTTTATGTGGAAAGTGATGATACGACCATGGTGGTAAGTGACGCGCACCGCATTCGCCAGATCGCGATCAATTTAATCAGCAACGCCATTAAATTTACCGACAAAGGCAGTGTTACCGTGCGCGCGACTTTGCGTCATCACGACGCTGGTTGCCAGTTAACGATTGCGGTACAAGACAGCGGTATCGGTGTATCAAAAATGCAGCTTGAACAATTATTCGAACCGTTCGAACAAGCCGATCAGCATATTGAAACGCGGGTGCGCGGCACCGGATTAGGACTCGCGATCAGTCGCCAGTTGGCGCGTTTGATGGGCGGCGATGTCACGGCCATCAGTGAACTGGGCAGCGGCAGTGAATTCACCTTAAGCTTGCCGTGTAAAACGGCTGAAAAAAACGCGACCGATGAACACCCTCGTGAGCTAACGCCGCGCTATTCGCGGTGGATTTTATGTGGCTTTAACGACGCCTATCGCACGTGGTTAGTGCAACTCGCTAAAACGTGGCAAATCGACGTGATGGTGTGTGAACCGACCGCGCTATTGCAGCACCAGACGCAACCCGATGAAGTGCTCTTGCTGGCGTGGTCAGAGCCACAAGCGAACGTGTGGCAGGCCATTATTCACGAATGTCATCATCGTCATCTCGATGTGATGGTCTTTGCCGGACCCGGTGCGCGCGCGCATCACAGTGTTCACGAGTTGCATCACGCGGCGTCGTTTAGTTTGCCGCCGCGTTACAGTCAGCTGCAGCGATTGATGATGACCGATGCCGCGACAAAACCGTTACCCGCCGCTTCTAAGCCAGAGCATCACGCCGCCCCTGCGCAACACGTCACACCGACGTCAACAGCCGCGCAAAAATACGCGTTGGTTGTCGATGATAATGAAGTCAATCGCAAAGTCGCCGCGAAATTATTGGAACGTATCGGTTTTGCCACGCTCGCCGTTGACGGCGGTCACGCGGCACTGCAAGCGATCGAAGGAAACGTTTTTGACGTCATTTTAATGGACTGTCAAATGCCAGAAATGGATGGCTACGAAGCGACGCGCTTGATTCGCGAGCGCGAAAAAACTCAGCTGCGCAAAAATATCATTATCGCGGTGACCGCCAATGCACTCAAAGGCGATCGCGAAAAATGCCTTGCCATGGGCATGAATGACTACATCGCCAAACCGGTCAAGCTCGATATTTTACAAACCGTGTTGCAACAGCATTTGAAGTCGAATATATCCGCTTCAGGGGACGCTAATTGACCTGATTGTGATGCACCACTGCGCCCGATTTATCCTGCACGGTGACATTGACCGCAATGCCGTCGCGAACGCTTTGTGTCACGATGCAAAATTCTTCGAATTGCGCGGCGATGCGATCAAAATTATGCAATTCGGCAACCTCGTTACCTAATTGAATGGTGACGTTTATTTGTGCGATGCGCCAGCGATTATCGCTATTACGCGCCAACGTCGCGTCGGCATGAGTAATAATTTTCTCCGGTGTGTTTTTAAATTTCTGTAGCGCAAAAAGCAAACTGGCGGACAGGCAATTAGCGACCGCCGACACCAATAAACGCGATGGATTAGGACCGCTATCGTGACCCAGCGGTGCCGGTTCATCGGTGTGCAGCGACGGTAACGTCGTGGCATCAAAACGCACGATAAAACTAAAGCCGTCAAGTTGTTCCAACGTCACACTAACGCGATTTTGTTCGCTCATACTGTTGTCCTTAAATGTATTTTCATTGAACCGCTGAGGTGACGACGAGTGGTGCTCTTCATCACCTTGATGCCAGATCAGAACGGTGTTCTATTTCAGCAACCCGGTTGAATGCCGAGTTTTTGCAAGATCTTTTCCATCAAACACCATTTGGTCAGGCCGCTTTGCATCAAATTGACACCCACAAACGCGGTGAACCAAAGCCAGTTGGGATTAACCCATTGCGCCAGCGCGAGCGAAGCAAGAATAAAAAGACCGGCGACTAAACGTACTACTTGCCATGATTTCATGAGCATAACTCCTCTAACGGTTAAACATAACGACGGTGGTAAACAGCGAAATACAACAGCGGAATCACCACCAGCGTTAACACTGTCGACACCATGATGCCGAAGATTAACGCGATGGCGAGGCCATTAAAAATAGGATCATCAAGAATAAAAAAGGCCCCCATCATCGCCGCTAACGCCGTCAGAATAATGGGTTGTGCGCGCGTGGCGGCCGAATGAATGACGGCGGTTTTAAAGTTCACGCCTTCACTTAATTGCAGCTTGATAAAATCGACCAGCAAAATGGAATTGCGCACAATAATACCGGCCAGCGCGATCATTCCGATCATAGAAGTGGCGGTGAATTGCGCCCCTAATAAAGCGTGACCTGGCATCACACCGATAATCGTTAGCGGGATCGGTGCCATGATAATCAGCGGCGTGACATACGAACCGAATTGCGCGACCACTAATAAATAAATCAGAATTAATCCCACCGCATAAGCCGCGCCCATGTCACGAAACGTTTCGTAGGTGATCTGCCATTCGCCGTCCCATTTAATCGCATAAGAACGGTAAGGATCGCTTGGCTGCGCAATAAAATATTCATCGACTTTAGCGCCATCGGGAGCCGTTAACGAGGCGATCGCCGCGCGCATGGCGAACATGCCATAAAGCGGTGAATCATTTTTTCCGGCTTGATCGGCGACGACATAAATCACCGGCAATCCGTCTTTGTGATACAACGTTTGTTCGCGTGTACTGTCGACAATATTCACGACTTCGCGCAGTGGCGTGGTGCCGCCTTGAGCGTTGCGCAGCGGTAACGCTAATACGGTTTGCAAATCACCTTGGCGATCGGCGGGCAAGCGCAAATGCAATCCGGCCGGATATTTACTTTCGTCATGTAAATAGCTGACGGTTTTTCCATTTAATGCGGTATAGATCGCGTCGTTGATTTGCCATGTGCTAATGCCACGTTGCGCCGCTTTTTGTTGGTCGACAACAACGATATGACGCGGCGCGGGATCGATCGAACTGTCATCGCGATCAACGATGCCAGCCGTGCGATCGAATACTGCCCGCACTTGCTTGGCTAATTGCAATCGGCCAACGTCATCGGGGCCGTAAATTTCAGCGACGATGGGTGATAACACGGGCGGCCCGGGTGGCACTTCAACCACTTTAACGTCGGCGTTATAGCGCTGCGCGATGGCGACGATGTCGGGGCGAATGCGTGTGGCGATGACATGACTTTTGTCATCGCGATGATGTTTATCAACCAGATTGACTTGGATATCGCCCATATCACCTTCGCGACGTAAATAATATTGACGTACCAAACCGTTAAAATTGATCGGTGCCGATGCACCCGCATACGCTTGATACGATTTCACTTCCGGCACCGTTTGCAAATAGGCGCTGATATCGTGCAACAGCGCGGCGGTGTGTTCGAGTGCCGAACCACTTGGCATATCCACCACAATTTGCACTTCGCTTTTATTATCAAACGGGAGCATTTTTAATACCACCGCTCCGAGTATCGGCAGTGCCATGGACAACGCGATCGCAAACGCCACCACCAGGCCTAATTTGGCGCGGCGTTTTTTCCCTTGTGCATCATCCAAATACGGTGTGAAAAAACGTTCGAATCCGGTTAACAAGGCTTTGCCAAAACGCGATTCATGATGCGCGTTTTGTTTCATCCACAAACGCGCTAACCACGGTGTAACCACAAAGGCGATCGCCAGCGAAAGCAACATTCCCATCGAACTGTTGATCGGGATCGGGGCCATATACGGTCCCATTAATCCGCTTACAAAGGCCATCGGTAATAAGGCCGCGATCACGGTGAATGTTGCCAAAATAGTTGGCCCGCCCACTTCATCGACAGCAGCGGGGATAATCTCAGGCAACGATTTTTGCGGGAATAAGGCCTGATGACGGTGAATGTTTTCCACCACCACAATAGCGTCATCGACCAAAATGCCGATCGAAAAGATCAGCGCAAATAAACTCACGCGATTTAAGGTAAATCCCCATGCCCACGAGGCAAACAACGTCGCCATCAACGTCAATATGACGGCGATGCCAACAATAGCGGCTTCGCGTTTACCGAGCGCGATAAACACCAGTGCCACTACCGATAAAGTCGCGAACAATAATTTTTGGATTAATTTTTGCGCTTTGTCATTGGCCGTTTCGCCGTAGTTGCGACTCACCTCGACTTCGACGTGATCGGGAATCACCGTGTTGTGCAATTCGTCAACGCGTTTGATCACCGCGTTGGCCACATCTATGGCATTTTCGCCTGGCTTTTTGGTAATGCTTAACGATAACGCGGGGAATTCTTCGGCTTCGCCTTTGACGCCATGCCACATATACAGATCAACCGGAAGCGGCGCATCGCTGACGGTAGCGACATCGCGTAAATAAAGCGGCTGACCATTACGTACTCCGATCACCAAATCGGCCACTTCATCGGCGCGATGCAAATATTGACCGGCCTGCACCACAATGCGTTGATTGTCTTTAATGGTTTCACTCGACGGTAACGCGACATTGGCGGCGCGTAACGGTTGTTCGATATCACCCAGCGTAATGTTTTGCGTTTGCATTCGACTGGGATCGAGTGCGATATAAATGGCGCGTGTTGGCGCACCCACGGTGTTGACTTCGCGCGTGCCTTTGACGCGTTTGATTTCGGCTTCCATGCTGTGCGCGACGCGCGCTAATTCGTGTGCGCCGCTGTCTTTATCGCGCGTAAATAATGTCAATGTTACGATCGGCACATCATCAATGCCTTTGGGTTTGACCACCGGCTCTAAAACACCCAGACCCGGTGCTAACCAATCTTTATTACTGTGTACGGTGTCGTATAAACGCACTAATGCTGTTTCGCGCGAGACCCCCACTTCAAACTGCACGGTGATCACCGACATACCGGATTGCGATACCGAATAAACGTGTTCCACTTCGCTTATTTGCGACAACACTTGTTCGGCCGGGATCGACACCATTTGTTCGACATTTTTGGCGGTCGCTCCCGGAAACGGGATCATCACATTGGCCATGGTGACATTGATCTGCGGTTCCTCTTCGCGCGGTGTCACACCCATCGCAAATAGGCCGAGCAATAATGCCAATAACGCCAACAACGGTGTCAGTTGCGCACTTTGAAAATAGTGTGCGATACGACCGGAAAATCCGAGGGATGAATTCATCATCGCTCCTTATTGTTGTGCAGCCGATTTAACGCCAATAAACGCGTGCGCTGGGTTTAATAAAATTTCATCACCGGCGCGCAAACCCGCCAAAATTTCGATCTGTTCACCGCTACGCTGGCCGACGCGCACCTGACGCAAATTAAAGCGTTGATTGGTCCAGACATACACCGCCGTTAATTCGCTGCGTTTGAACACGGCGGACGAGGGGATCAATAAACGCGTCGCGCTATCGGCGATCGGCAAACTCACTTGTGCAAAACTGCCCGGTGTCAGTGCCTTCGCATTTTTATCCAGCACGATACGGACAATGCTGCTTTGTGCTTGCGCATCGACGGTCGGTAATACTTGAATGATTTTGCTATGTAATTGCACATTTTGTTGCGGCAAATCGATCACCGCCGGTTCGTGCGTGCGCAACTGTTTTAAAACGCTGGCGGCGACACTGACACTGATGCGAAATTCGCTCGGTTCATACACTTCAAAAAGGGGCGCGCCCGGCATCGCCAATGCGCCAACTTCGGTAAATACTTTGGCGATCACACCGTCATAAGGCGCTTTAATAACGTGCCACGCATTTTGACTTTGGGCAGCGTTGGCTTGCGCCAAACTGGCGTTGACTTGTGCTTGTGTGGCTTCGAATTGCGCTTGCGCCCGCTCAAGGCCGGCTTGCGACAGATAATGATCGGCAAATAATTGTTGTGCGCGTTTGAAATCGGCTTGCGCGGCGTTTAATTGCGCTTGTGCGGCTTGCGCTTGCGCGCGTGCGGCATCGCTTTGTGCCTGTGCACTTTGCGCGTCGATTTTGGCGATCACATCGCCTTTTTTCACACGCGCGCCTTCGCGCCGTAAAATTTGTTCAACGCGCCCGGCCACTTGCACGGCAACGGTGGAGGTTTTGACCGCCTCGACGACGCCATCGACGCGGTAGTACGCGTCCGCCTGTGCCGGAGGCACCACCAAGGTGGCCGGACTTTCAGCCTGAAGGGCAAGCGAAAAAGCGAAGAAAAACAAAAGATTACGTAACATGACCAGCTCCTAGGGGGACCGGCGACGAGGCCGTACCACGAATATGAGAAAAGTCTAATATATCCTTTGCTATATTAGCAATAGCTAATGTATAGTTATTTTCAACCCGTTAGCACCGCAGAAGGTAGTACAGGCTATGACCGCCATCGATCTTACGGCTCTGCAATCGCAGGCCCATATTGCGGCCACGTTGTTAAAAACATTGGCCAACGAGCATCGTTTATTGATTTTGTGTTTACTCAGCGAAGGTGAATTGTCGGTGACACAAATTAATGAACGTGTCAGTTTGACGCAGTCGGCGTTGTCGCAACATCTGGCGGTCTTGCGCGAGCAAGAGCTGGTGCAAACGCGCCGCGAAGCGCAGACGATTTTTTATTCGTTACAACCCGGGATCGCGCAACAAATTATTGCGGTGTTGCACGACCATTATTGTTGCGTGGCCCCTAAATGAATGTCTCCACTCGTAAAGTGACCATTATCGGTGCCGGCATGGGCGCGATTGCGGCCATCCGTGCCTTGCGCAAGCGCGATCGTGATTGCATCATCGAAGTGATCGCACCAACGAAACAGTTCTTATACAACGCAAGTTTGATTTGGGTGCCGACCGGAACGCGGCAACTGCATGATTTAAAAATCGACTTGTCGCGCTTTTTCGAACGCCATCGCGTGCAGTTTATTGCTGCCACCGTTACTGCGATTAAAGCCGGTGGGCGCGATGTGGAACAC